>NZ_CP036343.1:0-300000 GCF_007746795.1 Gimesia algae | reverse complement strand
AAACTCTTGTTTCCGGTTTCACCACACTGGTGAAACCGGACTCTTTGACTTTATCACAGCCACCAGAATACCAATCTTATGTAATCAGGTCCTATGAGGAGAAATATGAATCGTATTAAAAGTATGACATCGAAATTCCTGCTGGTGACATTATCAGTTTATTGTCTGGGATGTTCTGGCGGAGATTCGGTGGATCTCGGAACGGTTTCTGGCGTTATCACCATGGATGGGGCACCACTGCCTGATGCCATCATTGTTTTTATACCAGACAAAGGGAATCCCTCTACAGGGCGAACCGATGCAAGTGGTAATTACGAACTTGCCTATCTGGGCGACTCCAAGGGCGCTATTGTTGGCAGTCATACTGTGAAGATTACCACGGGAGAGCCACTGGAAGAAACCATAGATGGGGACACAGACTTAGCGAATACAGATATTACAGATACGACTGAGGTCGAGACCCCACCCGTGGAATCGGATGGTGATATGACACAGAGCAGACCACGTCCCAAGCCCAAAAAGAAAGGTGAGGAGGACCCTATTCCTGCAAAATACAATTCGAAAACCGAGTTGAAGGCAGATGTCACTGCGGGAGTCAATACGGTTAACTTTGATCTGAAGTCAAAATAAACTGTATGCAGTTACTGTCTCTATGGTTATGAAACAGGAGTTTTAACCTTGCAACCTTGATTTCAACTCAATCTATCGATTTCATTCGCAGTAACAGAAATGGTACTGCGAATTTTTTTAGACCTGCTAAATCGTACCCGGAAATCACGCAGGCCCCCTGATTCAGTACACTCACTGTTCTCACCGCTCGAAGAACCGACTCATTTCCGACCTGTACACATCGGTCTGATTGTCATTGCAGGATTCCGTATGGGTAGACTGTTCAATTCAGTCTCCGTCGATTAATCTTTAGTCAGTTCAGAGGTCGAACCTTGTTTCAGACCCTTCTGACGCTTCACACGCTCTTTCAACTACAAAATCAAGGCTGTTTATAATGCTGGCGAAACGAATCATACCCTGCCTCGATGTACATGCAGGCCGGGTGGTCAAAGGGGTCAATTTCGTCAATCTTCAGGATGCGGGAGACCCGGTGGAAGTCGCAGCGCGCTATGAAGAACAGGGGGCCGATGAACTCGTCTTTCTGGACATCACTGCCAGCCATGAAGAACGCGAGATCATTCTGGATATCGTCCGCCGTACGTCGGAGGTCATCTTCATGCCTTTGACGGTTGGCGGGGGAATTCGAACACTCGAAGATATCCGTGCGTTACTGAGTGCAGGCTGTGACAAAGTTTCCATCAATTCTTCCGCCGTCAAAGATCCGGACCTGATCCGCGAAGCCGCGCTGCGATTTGGCAGCCAGTGTATCGTCGTCAATATCGATCCCAAACGGGTGCAGAAAGACGGTAAAGAATTCTGGGAAGTGCACGTAAACGGGGGTCGTGTTCCCACGGGCCTGGAAGCCATCGAATGGGCTCAGAAAGTGGAAGACCTGGGAGCGGGGGAAATCGTACTGACCTCGATGGACGCCGACGGCACAAAAGATGGCTATGATCTGCCGATGACTCGCGCCGTTGCCGAAGCCGTCACAATCCCCGTCGTGGCCAGCGGGGGCGCCGGCTGCCCTGAACACTTATATCAGATTCTGACCGCAGGCAAAGCCAGCGCTGCGCTCGCAGCCAGCATTTTTCACTATGGAACCCATCCGGTTGATGAAACGAAACACTACCTGGCAGAACGGGGAATTCCGATTCGATTCAAAAGCGAAGTCTCCTTGAACCGGGTGTAACTGATAACCAGAAAAGGTCTACCCGTTATCCCGTGAGAGCAACAAATTTACCGGTAACGCGGGAATTGAAGCTTGCATGTTCTTTCAGAGTTCCCAAAATAGTGATAGCAGCCCAAGTAGCTTCCGTTATGTGTATGAGACCTCTCATCAATGTGTCTCACTTCTGTTCAGCAATTCCTGTCAAGTCAGCTGCACGCTCTTGCAGCAGAACATCGAGTTAGAATAAGTGGAGTTTGTTTATGGCGACAACAGTTCCTGCAAAACCTAAAGACGTCAATCCCATCACTGGGCGCGTTGAAAACGAGGTCGACAAAGTCTTCCGCCAGTTGATCAAGCATGGCGGGTCTGACTTGCATATGCAGGTAGGAAAAGCACCGATCCTGCGCGTCAAAGGAACGCTGCGGGAACTGCAGATGGACCCCATCGACCGGGACCAGATGATGGCCCTGTTTGAGCCGATGATGGATGAACGAAATCAGAAAATCTTCCACGATGAAGGGGGAGCTGACTTTTCTTACGTGGTAGAGTACGAAGGGGTGCCTTGGCGATTCCGTGTGAACCTGTTTATCCAGCTCGGTTTTCCAGGCATGGTCTCCCGTAAAATCGAACGCTCGATCCCCAACTTTGAAGGCTTATTCCTGCCCCCCGTGATGGAGTCGCTTTGTAAATTCGATCAGGGCATGGTACTGCTCGCCGGTGTGACCGGTAGTGGTAAAAGTACCACGATTGCTTCGATGTTGAACTGGGTGAACGATAATTACCGCAAACATATTCTAACGATTGAAGACCCGATCGAATTCGTCTACACGCAGAATAAATGTCTGATCAATCAGCGCGAGGTCGGCATCGATGTGAAAGACTTTGAAATCGCGATGAAACACGCCGTGCGTCAGGACCCCGACATCATGCTGGTGGGCGAAATGCGTGACATGGAAACATTCTCCACAGCCATCCACGCTGCGGAAACAGGGCACCTTGTGTTTGGAACCATTCACGCTTCTAATGCCCCCAGTTGTATCGGCCGTATTCTCGACCTCTTCCCGCAGGACATGCATAAAGCGCTGCGCAGCAGTCTGGCGTTCAACATGCGTGCCATCGTCGCACAAAAACTGCTGAAGACCATCGTCGACAAACCGGGACGAGTGCCGATCATTGAAATCATGACATTCAATCCCACCGTACGAAAACTGATCCTCGAAGAGCAGGATGAAAAACTGGCCGCTGCCATCCGTATCGGTAAAGATGAAGGCATGCAGCAGTTCAATGACAGCCTGAAAGGTTTCATCGATCGCGAATTCATCAGCCGCGCCGACGCGTTCGAAATTTCACCGAACGTCGAAGAACTGAAGATGGTCCTGAAAGGGATCGACGTCAAAGGGGCCGCGATTCTGTAAACGCGTTCTCCCAATCACGAATACAAAGCAGGCGCTGTCCATTTCAGACAGCGCCTGCTTTTTTATAGACATTTCCTGCAGAAGCTTAGCGAAACTGTCCGCCTTTCACCTTCATTTTCAGACTGTAGACTTTATTCGCACAGGTGAAGTAAAGCGTCTTTCCCTCCGCGCCTCCAAAGGTCACATTCGAACAGAACTCAGGGACAGGGATCAAACCCAGTGATTTTCCCTCGGGACTCGCCACCCACACACCACCCCGCCCGGAAAGATACAGGTTCCCCTCCGCATCAATGCTCATCCCATCGGGAGAATCCTTGCGTGATGTTGCAGGATCAAAAAACAGCTGACCTTCCCCTACCGTGCCGTCCGCCAGGATCGGAAAACTGCGCCACAGCTTTTCGTGACTGTCCCCCACATAGAGGGTCTTCCCGTCGTTCGAGGCGATCACGCCGTTAGGAACCGGCATACTGGTGATAATTTTTTTCACTTCTGCTTCAGTTGGTTTCACATACACGGCGCTGGTTTTACGGTTCTTGAAATCCGGGTCGGTAAAATAGATATTGCCATTAGGCGTCTGACAGACATCGTTGGGCTGATTCCATTTCGGATTCGCGGCAATCACGATCGTATCGGCTGGCCCCGATTCACCGAAAGCGTAACTCATCACATGCTGACCGTAGGCCTGTGCCCCCAGCATACGACCTTCCAGCGAAAGGTATGTTCCATTGATGCCTTTGGTGTTATCCAGCCAGACACTCGCTTTCCCCGTCCCATCCAGCCGCAGAATCTTTGTGTCCTTATCCACAAATGAAGTGAAGTACAACTGTTTGCCAGTCGGGTCCCAGATCGGCCCTTCGAAAAATGCTTTCGCTGCATACTCTTCCTGCAACTTCGCATTTTCAGCCACTGTTGCAGGCAGGGGATGCGTTTCCGTCTCCTGCTTTTGAGCCCATCCCATTGGAACAGAGAGCGACAAACTCAACATGACGGCCACCAGCGTGATTCGTTTTATCATAAGTATCCGGTCCTGAAAGAAATCGATTTAACAAAAAACACCGATTGCCTTTAAGGAATCGGCAATCATTTATCGTAAGAAAACAAAGGAGCCCTTTTCCACTATAGATGACTCGAAAAACAATAGAACAGACAAGATATTTGACGGGACCGACAGAGAAACTGGACTGCATTCCCTGTCGGTTACTTGATTTTGACATGCGCTCCCTTCAGACTGGGTAACAGATTCTGAATGATATTTATAAATTCCCGGAGGATCTTTCCTGCGGGATAGAACGTCCATCCCTCCCCAGTCAGATTTAGACCGACTGCATACTGCATTATCCAAGTAACAAGGATTCAGATTAATGAATCATCGCACGATCATACTACTGGCTCTCACCCCTGTCCTGTGGTCCGTAAGTTCAATAACTCAGGCAGCCCCTCCGGTTCCACCACCCAATAATACCGGAGGCGAATTTTTCAGCCCGGCGGACTCACTCAAGCAGTTCACTGTTCCCGATGATCTCAAGATCGAACAGGTGCTCGCCGAGCCCGAGGTCAGGCAGCCGATCTTTCAAAATTTCGATGAACGCGGACGCATGTGGGTCATTAACTACCTGCAGTATCCCTACCCCGAAGGATTGAGAATTCTCAGCAAAGACAAACACCATCGCGCCGTTTACGATAAAATCCCCCTGCCTCCGCCACACCATGAAAAAGGGGCCGACAAAATCACCATCCACGAAGATACCAACGGCGATGGAAAATACGATAAACATAAAACGTTCCTTGACGGTTTGAATATTGCTTCTTCGTTTGTCAAAGGGCGTGGCGGTGTCTGGGTTTTGAATCCTCCTTACCTGTTGTTTTACCCCGATAAAGATAACGATGATGTTCCCGACGGCGATCCCGTCGTGCACCTCGAAGGCTTCGGGCTGGAAGACACACACTCGGTCGTCAATAGCCTCCGCTGGGGCCCGGATGGCTGGCTCTACTCTTCGCAGGGGAGTACCGTTTCCGGAAAAGTGAAAAAGCCCGGACAGAAAGACAAAGAAGCCATTCAAACGCTGGGACAATTGATCTGGCGTTACCACCCGGAAAAGCAGATCTATGAAATTTTTTCCGAGGGGGGCGGAAACGCATTCGGCGTCGAATTTGATGACAAAGGCCGACTCTATTCCGGACACAATGGCGGCAACACTCGAGGCTTCCATTACACACAAGGCAGCTACTACCAGAAAGGCTTCGGCAAACACGGCCCGCTTTCTAATCCGTATGCCTTCGGGTACTTCCAGGCGATGAAACATGCCAAGGTCCCGCGATTTACTCACAACTTTATTATCTACGAAGCCGAAACGCTCCCGAAAAAATACTGGGGACACCTGTTTGGGATAGAACCGCTGCAGGGGCGCGTGGTCGAAAGTAAAATCACCGCCGATGGATCCTCCTATCAGACCGAAGACCTGCAACGCCCCGTCGCGACCACCGATAAACGTTTCCGTCCCGTCGATATTAAACTCGGCCCTGATGGCGCGATATATTTCTGTGACATGTACGAACATCAGATTGCCCACGGTCAGCATTATTCCGGCCAGGTGGAAAAAGAAGATGGCCGTATCTATCGACTCACTGCCAAAGATGCTAAACCGCTGGCTTCCTTCGATCTCGGCAAAAAATCTTCCGAAGAACTGATCGCCGTACTCGATCATCCCAACAAATGGTTTCGTCAGCAGGCGCTCCGCCTGTTTGGAGACAGAAAAGACGCCAGTGTGATTCCTGCTCTCAAACAGAAACTGTTCTCTTTAGAAGGACAGTCGGCGTTGGAAGCACTCTGGGCATTGAACCTGAGCGGCGGCTTTGACGAAAGCGTCGCGCAGAAATCACTGATGCATTCCGATCCGTATGTCAGGGCCTGGACCATTCGACTGCTCTGTGATGACCATCACGTCTCTCCGGAAATTGGGCAGCAGCTCATTGCGTTAGCATTGACTGAACCACACGTGCAGGTTCGCAGCCAGCTCGCCAGTTCATCCAAACGACTGACCGCAGAACCCGGTCTGCCCATTGCCTTTAATCTATTGAGCCGCTCCGAAGATCTGGAAGATGTGCACCTGCCTTTGATGCTCTGGTGGTCGCTGGAAAAACGGGTCGCTGAAAACCGGGCTGAACTGCTCACCTATTTTGAAAAGCCGGAAGCCTGGCAGTACCCACTGGTAGAAAAGTATATTCTCGAACGTATCATGCGGCGGTTCGCATCAACAGGTTCACGGAATGACCTGCTGGTCTGTGCTCGCCTGCTGGAACTCGCCCCGGAAAAGTCTCATGCAGAAATTCTGATGTCGGGATTTGAAACCGCCATGAAGGGTCGCTCGCAGGCCAGCTTCCCCAAAGAGCTGATCACCGCCATGTCAAAGTACGGCGGACAGTCTCTGTCGCTGGGTCTTCGCCAAGGCGATCAGGAGGCTGTTAAAAAAGCGCTGAAGATCGTCGCCGACTCCAAAGCGGACAACCAGAAACGTCTCGACCTGATTCAGATCCTGGGCGAAGTCAAAGTCCCGCAATCAGTCCCCCTGCTGTTGAAGATCATTCAGAACTCCAGTGACCTGCAGATGCAGATCGCCGCCATCAGCGCCCTGCAGCAATATCCGGATGAATCGATCGGCAAAGTGGTCGCCGCGCAGTACCCGAACATGTCTGACGATCTCCGCAGTGCCGCCCAGACCCTGGTTTCCATTCGCAAACCCTGGACGCTTGAATTTCTTCGGGCCATCGAAGCGGGAAAAATCAACAAAGACACCGTGCCCGTTGAAACAGCCCGCAAAATGACGGTCTATGGTGATGCAGGCATTACCGCTCTCATCGCAAAACATTTCGGCTCCATCGCCGGCGCTACAACCGAACAGATGCAGCAGCAGATCGCCGCCCAACAGAAATTGCTGACCACAGCCACAGAAGAACCCGATCGCTATGCCGGCGAAAAACTGTTCCAGAAGAACTGTGGCAAATGCCATAAACTGTTCGGCGACGGAGGAGAAATTGGCCCCGATTTGACTTCGTTCAAACGCGATGACGTCGGTCGCATGCTGGTGAATATCATCAATCCCTCCAACGAAATCCGCGAAGGTTTTGAAACCTATCTGATTGTCACCGAGGATGGGCGGACCGTCAACGGGTTCCTCGCCGATCAGGACAATAATGTGATTGTCATCCGCAGTGCCGATGGTCAAAGCATCACGGTGGAACGCGACAATATCGATGAAATGCTGCCGCAGAAGAAATCACTGATGCCAGAAGGCCTGCTCGACAAGCTTTCTGAGAAAGAAGTTCGGGATCTGTTCAGCTATCTGCGCAGCTCGCAGCCTCTACCCTGAGCATTTTCTCACCCGAACCGGGCGGCGATTGAGAAAACAGGACAACTTGCTAGAATTGAAGCCGGCTTTCCCATTACTTGAAAGTCGGCTCTTTTTACATTCACAATTGACAACTTTAAACGAGACAGGAAACAGACCATGTCGGGGTTTCGAACCGAACGTGATTCGATGGGTGAAGTACAGGTTCCAGCAGAAGCGTACTACGGTGCACAGACGCAGCGGGCCGTTGAGAATTTTCAGATCTCCGGCAATACCCTGCCTCCCAGTCTGATTCATGCCATGGGGCAGGTCAAGCTGGCCGCCGCACATGCGAACCGCGATATTGGAAAGCTCTCCGGTAGTGGAAAAAATCCGCTGAATGACGAACAGATCAAAGCGCTGATCGATGCTGCCACCGAAGTCGCCGATGGAAAATTCGACGATCAGTTTCCGATTGACGTTTACCAGACCGGCTCAGGAACTTCGAGTAACATGAACGTGAACGAAGTCATCAGCAATCGCGCGATCGAAATTCTGGGACAGGACCGCTTTGCCCCGGAAAAGTCCGTCCACCCCAACGATCATGTGAATATGGGACAGAGCACCAACGACACCTTCCCCACCGCCATCCATGTCGCTGTCGCCTCCAGCATTCACAATCATCTGATTCCCGGACTGGAAAAACTGGCAGCCAGCCTGGCGCAGAAAGCCCAAGACTGGGATCAGATCATCAAGATCGGCCGCACCCACCTGGCCGATGCCACACCACTCAGACTGGGACAGGAATTTGGTGGATTCGCCCGCCAGCTTGAACTCAGTGTGGAACGCGCCTATCAGGCAGCGGCTGCCGTTTATGAATTACCCGTGGGGGGCACCGCCGTCGGTTCCGGCATCAATACTCATCCGGAATTCGGTCACCGCGTGAGTGCCGAACTCGCGAAGCTGACCGGCATCTCTTTTGTCGAAGCTGCCGACCATTTCGAAGCCAATGCGCAGCGGGACGGTCTGGTAGAATGCCATGCCATCTTAAAAACCATCGCCACCACACTGTTCAATGTATCAAACAATATCCGCTGGCTCGGTTCAGGCCCCCGCTGTGGATTTTATGAAGTCAAGATTCCCGACCTGCAGCCTGGCAGTTCCATTATGCCCGGCAAAGTGAATCCCGTCATGTGTGAAAGCATGATGCAGGCCTCAACCCGGGTCATCGGCAACGATCAGACCATTACCATGTCCGGGGCAGCCGGTGGTCAGTTCCAGCTGAATATCATGATGCCCGTGATGGGATTTACCGCACTGGAAAGCATTCACCTGCTGGCCAATTCCAGCAATGAGTTCGTGCGGCTCTGCTCAGACAATATGGAAGCCAACGAAGAAGCCTGCAACGCAGCCGTCGAAAACAGTCTCTCCATGGTGACCAGTCTGAACCCTCATATCGGCTATGAAAAAGCATCCGCATTAGCCAAAGAAGCGTTCAAGTCAGGTAAGACAATTCGAGAACTCTGCACCGAACAGGAAATCCTGCCGGCGGAAACACTCAAAGAAGCTTTGGATCCAATGAGCATGACGGAACCACATGCTTAACAGTCAGCGTGGATCGTCAGGAAGTCATACGGCCGTTAAGGAGTACACTGGAGGCCATCTCCAGTGTTTCTCCTGACAGGCCCGCTGTTTCCATCTGGCGAATGGCTGCCTGGATATCATATTCCTGACGTTTCAACGTCACCTTGCCATCCTCAACGATCGCGTAAGAAATCCGCGGATCTCCGTCCCGAGGCTGTCCCACGCTGCCGGGATTAATCACCTGCTTGTCACCCAGATTCAGGTGAAACGGAATATGGGTATGCCCCACACAGATGAAGCTCGCATTGATGCCCTGCAGGCGGGCTGTCCACGCCGCTTCGTTATCCCCCAGATACTCGTCCAGAGGATCACGGGGGGTGCCGTGTACCAGATAGAAGGTGACCCCTTCAATCGTAATCTGTTGTGAGATCGGTAACCGCGCCAGGTATTTCATTTTGACACGATCCAGCAACTCCCAATGCAGCGGCCGCGTTGCACATGCCAGCTTGCGAAATCCGGTAGAACCTTTTGCTTCCACCCTCTGAGCAACGGCATGATCGTGGTTCCCCCGCACACAGGCAGTGGCATGCGCTTTGATCCATTCAATACAGGGTAGCGGTTCGGTTCCGTAGTCGACCAGATCCCCGACGCACAGGCAGTAGTCGAACTCTTCCTGAATCGAAGAGAGCGCCACCCAGTTGGAATGGATATCGGAAACCACAAGTACACGCATACATCATCATCCAGTATTAACAAATCCGTTATCTTATTATTCCACAGTTACTTAGATTATAGACAAGCCGCCAGGCCTGGGAAACCATTTCTATCAGACAACGCCGATTCTGCTCCTTTTTCCCGTCTCTGCGACAGAATTCCAGCAGGAAAAATCAGCTCTGGACTCCTTTTTGCAGAACTGCTAGACTCCCGCCGCATGTCTGAGGCAGCTCAATATTATCACGACCCCCGTCTAAACTTTAGACAACTGTTTCCCTTCAGGATGAAGCCGGAAACAAAGCCTCAATCATTCAATTTAATCCATCCGGTTCGGACGCTGTTCAGAAGGGATACTGATATGCGGACCATGCAACTGTTTAAACTATGTCTGATTTTTACCATCGCCGTGACAGTCTGCGCGACCAGTTTTCTGCCCGTCGCAGAGGCACGCATTGAAGCCGTCAAAGGTAAGAAATACAAGCTGACCAAACGGCATGGACCATGGATGATCATGGTCGCCAGTCTGCGTGACATTCCGGAAAGCAGGCGTTCCAAAGGCTTGAGTGCCCAGGAAGCAGCCGATGAACTGGTCTACGAACTTCGTAAACGTGGTATCCCGGCCTACACCTTCAGCCAGGAATCAGTCATTCAGCGGTTCAATACGCTCGACCGTCTGGGGCGCGAAGAACGACGCAGCTATGCCGCCCAGCGCGCCATGATTTCGGTGATCGCCGGAAACTATTCTGACAGCGAAGATGAAGTCGCACAGAAAACGCTCAAATACATTAAGCACTTCCAACCAGAAGTCATTACCGAAAATGGCGTCTACAAAAAAACTCCCGGTCAACCCGGACCGTTGAGCGGCGCGTTCCTCACGATCAACCCCCTGCTCTCGCCACAGGAAGTCGCCCAGCGAAAACAGGATCCACTGATCGCCAAACTGAACTCCGGCGTCGAATACTCTCTGCTGAATAACAAAGGCAAGTACTCTCTGGTCATTGCTTCGTTTTATGGAAATTCAGTCACAGAAACAGCCACTTCAAGATTTACTAATGCGTCTGAATCAGAAGCTGTCAGTAACAGCCTGGACAAAGCCGCTCAAAATGCCTGGCTCTTAACGAAGGCTTTACGTGAAGCGAAAAAACATGGTTTCCCTGCCGGTAATGCAACCGACATTGATGCCTATGTCCTGCATGAAAAATATCGCTCGATCGTCACCGTCGGGTCTTTCGATGCCCCCGACGATCCCCGCATTGAAGCCTATGCCAAACTGTTTGGCTCGAAAATGAGGCCTCACCCGGAAACAGGTGTCGAGGCCATGACATCCGAGTACTTCATCATTCCCGGTAATTCAGCGGGCGCACCACCATTGGCTTCCTGGGTCTTCGATCCCAAGCCTCTGTTGATGCAGGTTCCCAACGCAAAATAAGCTTCCGGATCCAGTCGATCAATCATCGCAGTAGCCTTCCTTCCACTATTCAGGCCTGATAAAGTGCCAGAATTCGGGAAGGCTTTTTTGCGCCGCGCTTTCCCGCGTTCACATTCTTTGACTGATCTCTCTTTTGAAAACGGTTCCATGTCTCACTATCCCATCATCGTTCTGGCCAGTCGTAATCAGAAAAAAGCAAATGAAATTTCAGAGTTGTTAGCTCCACATGGCATTCAGGTTCAGAGCGTGGCCGATTTCCCGGAAGCGGAAGAAGTCATCGAAGATGGCAGTACATTCGGCGAGAACGCAGCCAAAAAAGCTTCGCAGACCGCGCGCACCCTTTCACACTGGACGATTGGTGAAGACAGCGGGCTCATGATCGATGCCCTCGATGGCGCACCGGGAATCTATTCCGCACGCTTCAGCGGTGAAGATGCAACCGATGAAAAAAACAATCAGAAGATGCTGCAGGAACTGACGGACGTCCCGCTGGAAAAACGAACCGCCGCTTATATCTGCAACGTCGCATTGGCAGATCCCAGCGGGGAAATCTGTCTGCAGGTCGAGGCCCGCTGCCGGGGACGGATGACGGCCGCTGCGCGCGGACAGAACGGGTTCGGCTACGATCCTTATTTTGAAATCATCGAGCTGCATAAAACGTTTGGAGAACTGGCACCGATTGTCAAACAGCACCTCAGCCATCGTGCCCGTGCGTTTGAACGCTTCATCCCCAGACTGGTTCGGCTGCTTCAAAGTCAGCAGCGTTAATTCCGGTGTTCGGGGAGATCTCTTTCAGAAAGAACGGTCTGCTTTCTCTTCGCTCAATGGTTTCGCGGCCTCTCCCGCGACGCCCCCCACTCCTCTGCGTGTTGCATAGCGAATCGGAAACGAAGGCCAGACCTGATTTTCCTGCTGGGGGAACGAGTATTCCGGCCCGTCAAACAGATGCCCCAGCGCCCCTTTTCGCATGGACTTTTCAGAGACATACTGCGTGAAACCCAGCCATTCCCGGTCCGGCGCCATCACGCCAAAAAAGTTATTTCGCTCAGGAGTAAATCCCGCAAACTCACGAGGCAGCGGTGTGGTGTGCAATGCGGTCAGCAGAAACGCCATCGCAATGTAACCGGTCATCACGGCAAACCCCCAGCGGGCCACTTCATGAACCAGCGGATGTACCTGCATGTACGCGGGCGCTATCCGAACGGTTGCTTCTCGAAACAGAAAAATGAAGCCCACAAATAACCCGATCAAAGCGATACAGTCCCAGCGCTGCTGCCAGGCACTGGAATTCGCAACATGATTGGTCAGGAATGTCGCCAGAGGTTCAAAAAAGTTCATCGCCAACAGGCCTGCCAGCAGGACTGAGACAAAGATAAAACCGGCTCCCCAGGCGCCTTCACTGGCTACACACCAGGTGACAATCCCCAGAATGGCCAGCAGTAAGATGTCAATCATGTTTGAAGTCCAGAATGAATAACTAAAATATCAATAAAACTATTGTTGAATACGACGGCACAATGAAAAGCTCATTCAATGTTTCTCACTTCACAACCCGCAGTAATTCGTCAATGGATGTCACTCCTTTGACGACCAGCCTCAAACCTTCTTCTTTCATATACAACATCCCGTTCTTCCGGGCCTGTGCTTTCAACTGAGAAATGTTAGCCATATCCCGGATCATATCCCGCATCCGCTCGTTAAAATCAAGCAGCTCGACGACACTGATCCGTCCCTTATATCCCAGGCCACCACAGGTCGGGCAGACCCCTTCCGGATTTTTAGGCTGCCGGAAAAAGGACTTCACTTTATCGGGAGGCAGATTGGCCTTCTTCAAAAACTCCGGGTTCGGCTGGTACGACTCTTTACAGTCCGGACAGAGCCGCCGCGCCAACCGCTGCGCCAGTAATGCCGACAGCGAACTGGCCAGCATGAACGGTTCCACTTCCAGGTCAATTAAACGGTACAAGGCTGTAAACGTATCATTCGCGTGAACCGTCGAAAACACCATATGACCGGTATTCGCTGCCTGACAGGCAATCCGCGCGGTTTCCGCATCTCGAATTTCCCCGATCATCACCACGTCCGGGTCCTGACGCAGAATACTTCTTAACGACTCCGCAAACGTCTGACCTGCTTTCTGGTTAATCTCAATCTGCGACACGTTTTCAATACGGTATTCGACCGGATCTTCAATCGTAATAATGTTCCGCTGGTAAGGGTCAATCTCATGCAACGCGGCAAACAGCGTCGTTGACTTACCGGCACCAGTCGGACCGCAGCATAAAAACAGACCATGCGGTTGTTTGACGATCGCGCCCAGCTTGTCGACCAGCTGCTTGCGGATTCCCAGCTCGGTCAGCGAGGCAATCGAATTTGTCTGGTCAAGAATACGCAAAGTCATCTTTTCGCCATAACGCGTTCCCTGACTGGCCAGACGAAAGTCAATCTCCCGGTCAGGCATGATCGCCCGGAAACTCCCGTCCTGCGGACGCCGTTTCTCGGTAATGTCCATTGCCCCCAGCACTTTGCAGATATTCAATACCGCTTCGCCAACACCCCGGTCAAAGCCCTCAGTGGGATACATCACCCCGTCAATACGTAAACGCACTCCATACTCGTCTTCTTTTGGCTCCAGATGCACGTCCGTTGCGCGACGCATGATCGCATCGTACATCAGTTCCTTCGCAGCCAGAAAACCCCGCGAATTTTCGACACGCCGCGAACTGGTCGGGTCATCGCCACGACCGGTAGAAGATTTGCCGATAAACCGGATATCAGGTCCCATCGCTGACTGCTGGGTTTTTGTGCCGCCAACTCGAATCCCCATCTGTGCCAGATATCGCAGGGTCATATTCCGGATGTGCTGGGGTGTCATCACCCGGCTGGAAGCAGGAACTTTCCCGTTTCGCTCATGAATATAAAAACCCAGAGGCCCCCCATAGGTCAGCATCAGTACCACAAAACCAAAGGCAAAACTGGGCATACAGAACACAAACAGAAAACCCAGTCCACCCGCCACCAGGATCAGCGAACTCCAGAATTCCGTATTACACTTCAAACTGCGGCTGTCATCATCCACCCAGTACGAAGTTTTTGCCCACAACAGAAACAGCAGCACGACCGGTATGAACTTCCACAGGCTGAAATAAAAGCCCTGCATGTTCATATACCGCGGGTCATTCCCCCGAAAAAAGGGAACCGGCAGCGGCGGATATTGACCCTGTGCAGCAGCAACGGTGACAGTACGCGAGGTCTGTTCCTGACCACCATCGCCACCATTCGGTTCAGTCTGCGCAGGGAGATCCATCGAACAGAGCACCACGCAAAGAAAGACGAACAGATATGCCCAGATAGATTTCACGCTGTTGTTCCTCAAAATTGGGCTGATAATCAAATCAGGTCGACCGGGATTCCGATCAAAGATCACTATAAAATGAGATAATACAAGGAGTTGAATTTAATCGATAACACTCGCGGAAGAAACGGCATTCTCGGGATTTCTCCCGGTGAACCCCCTTTTACCCGGCGGTTTGTACGAACTGTGCCATTTGTTTCGGCTCACACAATACAAGTATATACCACACATCTTAACGGTAAGTCCCCCATAAGGGAAAGTGTAAATTCCGCACACAAAGGGGGGAATCATAAAGTCATACTGCGCATTCTGAACTTGACCCCGCCGCGCCGCTGGCGATAAGCGCTCTTTTGGGTCGCGCGCGTGCCCAGTTTACAGTGCACTGAAACACCACGCATTTGTTCCCGGTCTTCACTACAAATGAGCCCCTTTTTTCCAGATTTGCACTGCCTGAAACCGCACCCGTTCGTAATGTATGCCTGCGGGTCGCTGCACTTCGCAGACTTTCACCCCGGCAACGCCACTGCTCACACCAGCATCGTCCCGGTATCAACCCAGATCGCCACCCGATTCGGTTCATCCCCCCTTGACGCCCCCACGCCTCTATAGAAAATAGTTCACCATGCAACGGTATCACAGTCACCAGACACCCCGGATTGAATAGCAGATTGAACACTACAACAACGAACATAACTCAACATCCCTTATACCACGAGGCCATCCGTCGGCTTGCCCGACAGGGCTCAGTCAACCAGCTCCTGCACATAAAGCGCAAGGGTAAACCCGAATGTAATTCGGGCCGAGCGCAGCGAGCAGGAGGTCGCAGCTACCACGCACCACCCGGAACCGGGATTCCTATATCCATTCGGCTTGTCCGACTGTGATTGTGCTCACGGTTCCCTGTCGTGATTTACCACAAATTATAAAGATCGGCTCCCACGCCCCGCAGATGAAAATCTCGAACCACTGGAAGTTCAAAAGGTGTCATCGCTATTCACCGTAGAACATTCCCCATTAGCCGCAGAGCGTTAGCTCCGGTTGTCTCCCGATCTGCAGAAACCGCGGCTAACGCCGTACGGCTCATGTGAAAGAAACGGATGGCCCCGGATGCAATCCGGGTTTGTCGCAGACAACAGGAAACCGTCAGAGAAACCGCACAAGCAGTTTCCAGATCACCAACCTGCCCAGCCATAGGAACGGAACCCACGTATCCGTCTGACACGGTTCGCACCAGTATCACACCACAACGAGAACCGATGAACCTCTCGAAATCGATTTTTCTACCACGAAAAGACACGAAACCACACGAAAGTCGACAAAGAGTAAACCCAAAAACAATGCAGGCCGAGCACAGCGAGCAGGAAACTGTCAGGGCAAACGACCGCAGTATTACCAGTGACACTCCGACCAGCCTGGTCTTAGCAATGAACCATAAACAATTTTGATTCCGGACACCTTTATTATTCCTCAAAATGTGTTTGAGCTTCAGTGAGGCACTTCTAGGATTATTGTCTGGTTTTAAAAAATTAAACGTGGGAAGGGGGAGGCAGGTAGAACCTCGTTGCTGGTTTTGAAATCGTGAAGTTGCCGGGTAGGGTTCCGTTGAGGCATTCAATGATATTCCGATTTTCGTCCATCTTTACGACAAAACGGTGTTTTGAATTCGAATATGGAAAGCACGGATTCATGCAATCATGACTATAGTGTTCATCAAGCGTTCTTTAGCAAATATTCGCAATAACGAACGTTTTTCAGTTCCGGTTGATCGCATTTCAATCTTCACGATCCTCCATTCAAATTATCTTGCTCAGTAAAGCAGATGCAGAAACTGAATTCTGATTTCAGTCCCTGCAATGGCTCGCAGAATCTGAACTCATCTCTCAACTAACTGATTCACATTATCCAGGGATCACTTATACTGATAGAAATGTTTCAGCTATAACTTTGAAAGATTGTCACATCTAAATCGAAAGGAAAGAATGATGCAAGCCCGTTCAATACCTGTTGCTCCCCAGTCCCTGCGAGATACAAGATTCGCTTTTCAGCTTCAACTTGATACGACCAGGCAACAACTCGAAATCTGCATCCGCGCTCTAGAGGTGCTGGACCAGCGCCAACGCCTTGCACAGGAGCTCTATCGAAATTCTCAACGTGCCCAGTTGAAAGCATCCTGATTCATCGTTCGTGCTCAATCGCTCCAGTTCATACTGATTGCGATGGCAGGGATGGACCACTCTATTTATTTCATAAAGAGATGGCGCAGTTACGCTGGAGACTTCCTGCTGATTGTGAATTCAAAGGAATAATGCATGCAATGGAAAAAGCAGAAACACCCATTTCATCTTTAAACCGAGTGTTTCTGCTCTCCTTAATGCAGAGTCAGACTGCGCCCCTGTATTATTGAAGAGCGATGAGAAAACGCTCTTCACAGATGTAAAGCGATTCAGAAAGAGATCGATACTCACAACATATCGGCTGGAGCAGTTACTAAAAGATCGTCATCCCGTTCGCCAGAAGGAACGTGTGTCTCTTTTCGACATGAACAAGTACGTAAAAACAGAGAAGCAAACGCGGCCTGACGTTCTTCAATTACAGCTTCACACCAGTCTTTTTCAGCTGAACCTGTTCCTGCTCCATTTTGTGATTCCCTGCAACGTGCTTCCCACTTGTAATAGGCACGTGTCTCAATCGCCTGCTGATTAATTTGAAGTTTAGAGCCATAAACTGTTCCGCTTAACGACTCCCAGTCTTCTGCATCCAAACTATTGAACAGCTTATTCAGTTCTTTTTCCGCCTCATACCAGTCATGATGATCTAACCTGTGTTGTGCGTATCTCACCAGTTCACATCTAGCCAACCACCTGTAATATGCAAGAACTTTGATCAATTCTTCAGGTACAGATCTCCGTGAATCTGTCATGATTTCATCCTCATCATAATTTGTTCTCGAGATGGATTTGTCAGCCCAACGGCAATTTGATCACAAGCTCACTTTTGGCATCTCCAGATCTATTGAACGAGACTGATCCTCGACGACTGTGAGAAAACTGGTGATAGTAAGCGAGCATCCTCGAAATCGTAATACCATCGTCATCCTTCACAGCACCTGCATTGTCGACCAGTTTTTCAGCAGTATCTGCAGCATCAAAAGAGGCTCGAAGAAGGGGCTTGAAATTGCCATTTTGTCCGATTTCAAGACGCAACCAGTTATCTTCGACACTGGCCTTTATGAAAATCACTTCTCCTTTCTCCTGTTGACGAATGCACATATCTCTCAATATCGCATACACAATAGACGATAATGTCTGTCGACATGTTTTAACCTTCATATTCGGGACTTCCAGACAGGCGTCTTTGGCACCAGCTTCTCTGATTGCCAACCCAACCACTTCCTGCAGATCAAGTTCTTCAATCGAGGGATTCTCACTTGAGTGAAACAACTCCCTGGCTTTCGTCATCCAGGGTGATAATTTCGATTTGGTGTGATCCGTACATGATTCCATGCGGATGTCAAGCTTACGCAGGAGTTCGTAATCCCGTCTGGCAAACATGGCGGCTGCTTCCGCTGCGACCACTTCAAGCAGTCGTCCATGAATTTCCAGAAATAAGTCATGATGGCTCGATTTCACAACAATCACGCCATATCGTTTACCCCGAAATATAACAGGACATGCCAATGCTGTTACTGCTGAATTACAGACAACAATCATCGCCCCCCGAGCCTTCGCATTGGAAAAATCGTTGATAAATACTGCTTCATTAGTCTTGTTCTCCTTAAAGGCACCAAGCACATAACCAGTCAGGGACCCTTCCAGCGGATATAAGCAGTCTTCAACCATGTCATTCTTTAGCGAGCCGCCGATCTCATGGTGGCGAAACGTACTCCCATCAACTTCCAAAACATTTAACAGATACAATTTCTGCCTGCCATTCATTTCCGGAAAGAATGTCTCCAGCATGGATCTCACTGCTTTTCCGATATCCTTTAATTTAGGACTTGTCTCCTCAACCAGTAGCGCATTTGCTTCCTGTAACACATCAAAAGACAGCGTTGTTTTCTGTTCACACGCGAGCAGGAACTGCAATCGTGGCCCGATGGCCTCTTTGGCAATTCTTTGCAGAAAAACCTGATCTTTTTCGGAAAAATATTTTATCTTCCCTTCATTCTTTTCAGTAAATCGTAAAACCCCTCCGACCGTTTTCACATCAATCGTAATCGGAACAGCCAGATAACTACTGTGATCGGAACTGTCTACTAATCGATTTCGCCAATGAAGCCTCCCATCAAAAGTACGATATGCAGACAGCTGCTGTTCGCGATCCTGATCATCTTCCAGGTTATGCAACCGTAACGCCATATTGTTACGGGCAACCCACGCAGTGAGAGAATCATCACTCACATCATAACAACATGTATTCTCATAATTTGAACTCGGAACATAGGATGTCTTTCGGAGCACAAGCCTGGCTGCCCCAAAAGTATCCTTTGACAATGTAAAAATGCTGGCATGCGCGCAGTCAAATAAATGCGGAAGTTTTGACGTACAGTAGTTGAACAACTCATTAATCGACCGGCAATCCTGTAAATCGGAGAATACTTCAGCCAGTGGATCTGTAAACTGATTCTGATAGAGTGCATCCAGGTAGGGTGTGACTTGTTGTGCCTGACACCAAAAATGAATCAAATCATTTCTTAAATCAACCATTTTGGTAGTTGGGGCATCAAAATCACAACTGAGCTTACCGCATGTCCTTCCACTGTATTGCAGAGGTATATCTAACCATTGCCGCGCTTTCGTACCGGCAAGATGCTTTTCACATTGATCAACAGGGGTTCTGATTAAAGGAAAACACCCCGGGTAAAGCACCGGGGCCAGCCTGTCAGACGCGTGTTCTTGAATTTCAAAAAAAGTTGGAACCCCCAAAGCAAAGCACCAAAATGAGTCTGCTGAAGTCAACGGACGAGAACTACGGAATCTGACTAGCGGTCCGATTCGTAGTTGACTGGCTGTTTCTGAATCGTATCCGGCAGAATCAACAATCACCAGTTCTCCGTCCAGATCCGTCTCCGAGTAGTGGTAATACCGTATTCGCGTAATATGACATTTCCCCCCCACCTCCAGAAGATCATCAAGTAACCCTTGAATTGTGGGATCATGCTGGAACATCGCAAAAACAGGACGAATTTCCTGAGCAGCTTGAAGGTAGTCTTGCCTGAGAGTTTCTAACACCTCATCATTAAGAAGCACCCTTTTGTCTTCGGACAGTTTCGCCTTAAGATGCGAGCGGGCGATCTGCTGCATTGCTTCTCGAACAAACTCCAAGCCGTCATTCCATGAATGACTACTATCAAGATAATCAGTATCAATTGTCGGCATGATCACACCTCAATTAAAGAAAGTTCCTCGATTCGATCGCGGAATCTTGCAACAGATAATAATCATATACGACGAGTACCAATCAAAATGCACCTGCTTGATTTCAGCTACGGACAGCAATTTCGCAGATTTATCCGATGGAAATGAAGTCAACACAGCCTGATGAATCTGACGAGATACATGATCTAAAAGAGTATCATTTCCAGAGTCTATCGTTTTTACCCAGGCATCATTCTGAATAGCATGCCACAAGAAACAGAATTCTCTGCTTTCGATTGGGCGAGGAGCTCGAAGCCCCAGTGCTTTTGCTATTTTTTTTCTGAGTGTAGAGATTGCGAAGCAATATCCCCCTACAAACTTCTCATCGGGTGTGGCAGGAGTAAATGACGTCAGTTCTTCTCGAAATATCGCAAGCATAGAATCCCACTGACTAGCGGTTCCTGTTCCTCTTTCGAGTCGCCGCCAGACTGTTGTAGCGCTCACATTGAGCTCTTTTGCAATATCCACAGTACGAATACCACTCATGTCAAGCTCATGACGAACCCGATCCAAGTCAATTTTGTGGCACCCTTCGTCAAACCATTTGCTCACCATCCCAGAGAGTTCACCGGATTCAGGATTACAAAGTGCCTGTGAGATTTTTGACTGAACCACCTGTAGTTCTGGGAAGTTTTTTTCAACTTGCCTAATGATTTGCTCACAAGCAGTTTTTTTAGGGGGGGATAACCGAGTCATGATGTTACTCCCAACAATGTCTCGTGGGTTCACAACCAGTAAACTCTCAACTTTCTGAGTTTAGCAAATCAGAGTTAACAAATTCAAAATGATCATTTCAGATTTTGAAATATTTTTAAAATAGTCCGTGTTCGAGATGATCTCGACATTTGAAACTGGGAGTTAACTCTCTTCAAAGCAATCACTTGCAGGTCATACATACCGGAACTAGAGATGTGCAAGTCATCGGGGGAAAGCAGGAAATAAACAATATAGTCAGATGCTAGATTTTATCGAACCAAAAAGAGCCAACCCCCGATATCACTCCTAAGGTATGCCCAGCTTGCTTTGAATGTGGAGTTGGCGGTCCGTCATATCACCGGTGAGGACGTGATCAATGTCCTGGCTGAATTGTTTAAGACGCACGGAATGCCGGAACATATCCGGAGTGACAATGGCAGTGAATTCGTCTCCCAGGCGATTCGTAAATGGCTTAAACAGCCCGACATGGAGACGTTGTATATCGAACCGGGCAGTCCGTGGGAGAATGGCTACGCAGAGAGCTTTCACAGTCGGACACGTGATGAGCTCATGAACTGTGAGATATTTGAGAACCTGAGATCCGCCCGCAAGCAGAGTGGTCATTCTGCATGATCCTGATAGAGAGGATCAACATCCGCTGTCATGTCGTTCTTCCCTGAATGACGCCAAACGTGAACGCAGATTCACTCTTGACCAATTGATAATAGGCAGAAATCCTGATAAACTTAAACAAAAATATATTCTGTCTATCAGTCTATCATCTGTCTATCAATAGTTAGGCAGTCATAACCTCACCCCATGAAGGACAGACCATGCAGACCGAAATCGCACAAATAGCAGCCGCCATAATTGCCATCGCTGCGATCGGCGGATTTGCCTTTCTTTACGCGAAAGCGATGTTTGAGGCATGGCGCCAACCGACTGTTAAGCAGGCTCACGGTACCGCATACGTTTACGTTGCGACAATACTTGCAGGACTCGTCGGCGGCGTCGCCGCAATGGTATTCAACGAGGAACTTCCCAAAGTGCCGATCGACGGTGCGGCGAATGCGAGCCCAACTGCGGCCGCACCCCAAGCCGATTCACCCGAAACCTTATCAACGTTCGGGCCACAAGCTGGCGGCACCGCACTCTTCCGCTCGGTAAATGTTTTCAGCTACAGCAATTTTCTCCCGGCCATGTCTGCGGTCTATGTGCTGGTCTATCTGATGATCGGTATTGCCGGCATCATCACATGGGTGAGAGTCGGCGACACAAACACGTCGGATCTCGTAAAGAATATCGCGCTAATTTCGATTGGTTTATTTGTGGCTATATTGCGAACATTTTTTAATATCGGTAACGGATGATGTGTGTCAGTGATCTCACTTCAAACGTCACAACGAGATGACATATTGCCGAACTAATCGGTGAACGGGAGGGCTCGGGGCAGCCAGACCTGAAGTCAAGTTCCTCTCCTCGCCCCCCCGTTACCTCAATCGTTCTACGGCTCAACCGATCTAGCTTCATGACTCCGACAGGGATGGCCTTCAGCATGCACGTTTTAATCAACGTTTTCCGACACAAAGATCTCGGTCGAGATTCACCACTCCAGTGTCGCTAGAGCGCATCACATTTAACCATAGCGTCTCTCAGTCTATTATACTCGGTCCAAATGGTCCTGGAGACGCTACAGTAAAACTGGACACAGTCTAGCTCTGAAATCACCATGCCTGAAGAGGGTCTCTATTGTTTTGTCTTACGCAATAGAGAGATTGACCGAAATTTGGTGACATAATTAACTTCAATAATATTCTTGCGTTTTTTTACTTCATTTCAAAATTAATGTTCTGCGGATTTTGGAGCGAGAGCCGCATAAGTCCACACGAACAGAACCAGCATCACGAAATCAATCACCGCAAACGGCTTCCAGAAACTAGGCACGTCGGTCGTCATCCAGTACCAAAACGTGAGTCCGGAATAGGAGAGTTTCAGTAGTACTCCATAGATGATTAACTGCCGGTTTTCACGCGGAGCTTTGGCGATTGTGGCGAACATCAACCCGAAGATTAGCAACAACGCAGCTGGGAACTGGACGTAGCCCATGTGATTTGGTGGCGTGATGTTGAATGTTGCAAATGGAAAACTGGGAGCGACGAGAAACAACAGTCCCAATGCCGCGTCATATAGAGCCGCGATGACGTACAACAGGCGAATACATCGTAGGTTCATATCATCATCTCCGGAGAATGTAAAGTTGGCTAGAGATGCTTGCGGTTGAAATTGTCGCGCCGCCAGCTGGTCAGGTCTTCTGCATAGAGTCGAAAGGCCAGGTCACGAAATCCGTCTCGCAAATCATCGACGGTCATGGAGTCCGGCCGGTAATTCACGTCGAACAAGGTGCAGCGTTCCCAGTCGCCATCGAACAGGAGACGGTTTTCGCTTTTGAGCCGATGATACAACGGAGTTCCCGGAAATGGCGTCTGAATAGTGATCTGTACGTCGTAGAGCTCCGAATCTACGACGAAATCGTACACCTGATTGAAGATATCCGTTCGCTGACCGTCAAGGCCGAGAATGAAGCAGCCGTTGACGCGGATGCCGTGCGACTGAATTTGGTAGACGGCGTCCTTGTATTCCGCCAGGTGTTTTCGTTTCCAGTCGGACTTCAGCTCTAGTCCTTTCAGTCCCGAGTCGACCGGGCTCTCAAATCCAATCAGGACCTGAGCGCATCCGCTGTCCCGCATCAACGTCAGTAGTTCTTCATCCTGGTAGACCGACAGATCACACTCGGCAAACCAGCGGACCTTGCGGGATTTCAATTCCGTAAGGAGTTCCCTCCAGTAACGCCGGTTTACGAAGGCGTTGTCGTCTGCGAACTCGATGAAGGGACGTTGCCAGAATTCGCGGATGCGGTCGATCTCAGCCAGGACTTTGTCGATCGGTTTTTGTTTGTATCGCGACGTCAGCAAAATGGAACTGGCGCAAAACTCGCAACGAAACGGGCAGCCACGGCTGGTCTGAACGGTCAGGCGGTTGTAGTGTTCCGGTACCATCAAATCAAAGGCCGGCATCGGAGCCTCAGCCAGGGCAAAATTGCCGTCGGATCTGTAAAATTGTTTGAGACATCCATTCATCGCATCTTGTAAGACGTTCAGCCAGACCGGCTCCCCTTCGCCGACCACGACCGCGTCGCAGTGTCGAGCGGCTTCCTCGGGCACCGACGTGACGTGCAGCCCCCCCATCACAACCGGGACTCCTTGTGCCCGATAGTCGTCAGCCAACTGGTATGCCTCACCGATCTGGGCGCTGAAACTCGAAATCCCCACGAGATCAAACCTCATTGGTAGCGACTTCAGCTCCCGAATGTCTTTAATCTCCAGGTATTCACACGTGTGTTCCAGCGGAGTCATCCCCGCGAGAGTCAGCAAGCCGAGGCTGGGCAACGCGGCGATCGTCTTCCCACGTTCCAGGAAACCAGGTAGAGTTAAACCCATTTCAAGCAGTTCCGGGTCGCAGGCGCGGACACCGCTCATGGCGATCAGTCCAATTCTCATGACAATAGCCCTTCAATCAGAAAATCAACTACTGCGACAATCAGGCTTGCCACCGGAATGAAGAACATATGCCGAAAGCAATCATGCCATGCCGACAGAAAACAGACTGTCGGCATCGTCACGGCTCCGACGAGAAAGGTCAGCGACGCCACTTGCGGCAGTGGGTCAAGGGAAAGGGATACTGCCGAAAGCGCGAATCCGAGATTCAAGAGGCCGGTCCCCAAAAATGAGATATGCCCGAGCCGCACCATTCGTCTCCGCCAGGATGCGTATCCGCCGAGCCAGCTTTCGTCATGAAAGAACATTCCGATCGACGCTCCCGAGAGGAGCCCAGTCAAAATCCAGAACCATGCAAAGGTGTGATTGACATTGGACATACAGGCGATGCTTTCGTTGGTGAAATAATTCCTAACATGTATGGCGAAATAAAATGGTAAATGTAACGCGTTAAATTTGGATTTTCTGAAGAATGGAAATGTTTAGTGATTGTGGAGACTGAAAGTTAGGTAGGATGAAGGAAGTGCGTCTTAGGCAGAGCGCGTAAGGTCAAAAACTCAACTGACCCGTATTTGAGTGAATAGTCAGCACTTGCGCATCGTCTCATTTATTGATCTAGAGCGCATCACATTTAACCATAGCGTCTCTCAATCTATGATACTCGGTCCAATTGCTCTGGAGACGCTACAGCAAAACTGGACACAGTCTTGATTCCACGAACCCATATTAATTCTGGGATTCCGATTTAAACGACCCAATTCGCGAAATGGTATTCGACGAAGAGTTTCTGAGGCTGTGTATCAACGGCGACCGTTTTCTCTGATTTCGAACGTTGCTTTAGATCGAAAGAAAGACCAATTTTTGCGTAACTCGTCTTTCACGGTACAGTCAACTTTAACGATCGTTATACACACATGAAGAACTCTTACCTTTTAGCGGATTCAGGCATAATTCAAAGTTTGTGCATTCGATCTATTTCTGATCGTTGTGATAGAGGACATTCCTTCGAAGAATCGGCAGTAACTCTGCAGTACTGATTTGCGTGGCAATGATTCTTCCGTCACGGCCAATCAAAATCTTCGTCGGATAGCTGTTAACATTATAATTCCCGCAAGTTTCACCAGATAACGTATCGAGGCCTATCGGAAAGGTCAGTCCCCGTTTTTTTACGAACGCTTTTACTTCGTCTGTTGGAACTGAATTATTGTGAAGGCCAATAATCACCAATCCTTTTTCCCCGTAAAGCTCATGCGCCAATTGAAGCCTGGGCAAATCTGCCATACAAGGTCCACACCATGTGGCCCAGAAGTCCAGTAAGACGACTTTGCCGCGGAGTGAATCCAGATTCAGTTCGTCCGAATTGATCCAGTCACGGCACACGATCTCCGCAGCCGAATCCGGGGTTTGAGTATGATTTCGAGAGATCTGGGATTCCACTTTGATTGGTGCCAGGCGTTGTACCGGTTTTGTAAGTTGAGTCGTATCGGATTTGACGCTGACGAATCCAGGTAATTGGGTATTATCCGTTACGCTGACCGATGCCTGATACTTTTGATGTCTGCTTAGTCCCCAACTGCGAAATTCACCTGAAGCATCTGTTTTATGGGTCGAGAGCCTTCTGAATTCACTTCTTTTTTTATCACCATATACTGACCAAAGTGTCACATCTACATCTTCTAACGGAGTCCCTGCTGTATCGACGACTGAGCCGATCAACATCGATTCCCGCTCAAGCTGAATGCGTGCTTCAGTCCCCTCTTCCAGGCTGGAAACCGAGAGGCTCACGCCCGAGCTTAACTTTTCAGTCAAATGGCACGCCATGATATTTGCTACCCATGGCTTATGCATCATTTGCAATTCGAACCGTCCATTCTCATCGGTTAATGTGGACTGAGGTTGATCATTGCCATGCGTCACCAATGTATTGACGGCAGGTTGGCCATTCGGTAAAAGCACGACACCACGAATCAGCGGAAGCCGTTTGGCTTTTAGATCTTCCAGCTCCGTCGTTTCGCCAGGTTTAATGTGGACGTCTTTCCAATTCTTGTCTTCCCCATAGAAACCATTTCCTGTTCCCACAACAATTCCAAATCTGCCGGATGGCGGGTTCATTTCGAAGCGTCCCTCACTGTCGGTGAAACTGCTTAGAATAATTGCCCGGTTGCTGATGAGTTGCACCTTCACTCCGGAACACGGCATCTGGTTTTCCGGGTTCAATACATGTCCGTGCACTGTTCCCCGGCGGTATAGCTTGAATTCATACTTACTGTGAGCCGTTCCACTATGTATTCGAGCCCATTCAGTTGTCGCCAGCGATGGATGTCGCACACTGATATCGACGAGATTCGAGATGATCGGGAATCGAGTGCGATACTTGCCTTCCGAATCTACGGGAATGTTTCTTATGTTAATACTTTTCGGATAACCTGAGATGTTGACGGTGGCTTCTGTCGCAGGCTTCCCCGTTTCTGCCTCGATTGCCTGTATTTCTACAGGTACTCCTTCTTCCAGAGTGATTGAGTTCTCTTTTGATGTTCTGGCGTTTTCAATTAAACTAGAGACATAGTCCTGGTGTTTGACGAGCACCTTACAATCAACATCCGCTGGAATTCCTTCAATGACAAGTCTGCCCCCCGCATCTGATGCGGAACAATTAATTTTAAGTCGTTCAAGCGACTCCCGCTGAAGCCACCATCGACTACCGCCCTTCACATTCCAGCTAACGTAAGAATACTCGACCCCGGCAACAGGTTTTCCCTGCTTGTCCTGAATCTTAAGCACCAGAGATTCGGGACGGGAAACAATCAGTTTCAGATTCCGTTCGATCTGCCCTGCTTGAACAGAGACGTACGTGCCGGTGTAGCTTTTCCCTGCAGCAGCGACAGTTAATGCGTATCGACCTGCTGAAATATCATCAAAATGGAAACGACCATCTGCAGCTGTCCTCGTTGACTGGTAGTCAGTAACTTTTTTTATCACATGGCTGCAATGCACGATTGCCTCTACGGGATTGCCTTTCTCGTCGAGAATCAAACCACCGATTTTGGCGTGGTCGGGATTCGATTTTTTCACCGTCTGGTCATTCTCTTGCTGCTCACTTTTGTTCGTTGTGGGAACATCGGCTACAGCGTCTCCAGACCGCAAAGCAAGACCTGGAAGTAGGGCTGCACTCAAGAGTATCGCGATTCCCCAGGCAAGTTTTGATAACCTGGCCGATCGACGGACCCGTGGATTCAGGACGCGTGTGATGCGAGACTGAAGCGGTCGCATCTGCAACGCAGATAATTGCAAGATCCGTGTTCGCACAGAGCACCATTCCAGTGCACGGACTAATGCTGCACAATATTCGTCTTTCGAAACCAGATTTTCAACCACAATAAGATCATCGCAACATTGTTCTCGGACGCGCTGCATGTTTCGATGCAACATCCAAACCACTGGATGAAACCACCAGAGAGCGCGAATGAAACCTTGAATCCAAAGTGCAGCAGGATCAAAACGACGATGATGCGCCAGTTCGTGCGCAAAAACAGCACGCTGCTCAGTCGCCGACAGTTGGGTCAGCATTGCTGCGGGAACAATGACTGTCGGACGAATCAGGCCATATGCCATCGGAGTCACTGGAGCCGGACTTAAAAGCAAACGTATGCGGCGGCGCAATCCCATTGATTGAGTCAGTTCTCTGAATTCTTCCCGCATTGAACCATCTGCATTCTTACAACGAGCAATGATTCGCATCAGGTGAAAGCTGCTTTTCGCCATCCACAGCAGAAACGCCAGGGTTACGATGAGGGAGCCGATCATTAACCAGGCAATGGAACTGATACCGACCATCGGTTCTTTCTGGATTTCTAATGCTGAGGGTATTATCGAAACCGGGAGATCAGCTATTTCTGTAGTCGATCTCACTTCTTTCTTCGGGTGATTCTGGACTGGAACAGGCAGATCATTTCTGCCAGGTGTCACTGATTCAAAAGACGGCACTACCAGGTTCTCACGTTCTGGCGGGAGGACGGAAATCATACTCGACGTCTTTTCAACCGAAGAACCGTTTGATATTTCCAATTGACTGAAAATCCCACCCGGCATCGCAAAAAACGGTGGCACAACAAATTTGATCAGAGCCAGCATCAGCAACGCATACCGAATATTTGCTGAAATATGATCCTGCCAGTAGACAACGACCAAGATAAGCAATGCGACGACAGTTGACTGCCAAACCATGTGCATCATTATAAAGAGCCACGCATCGGCCACGGAATTAATTGTATCCACGGACATTATTTGTCCTCCAGATTCTGATTCTGTTCAAGACGTTCGATGAGAGCCTTGAGTTCCTCTATTTCTTCCGGACTGGTGGGTTGACTTTCCAGCAGGGATGCCACAATGGCGACTGAGTTTCCTCCAAATATTCGTTGTCTGAGCTTCTGCAAAATGCGACGATGAGTGGATTTTGGACCTCGTGTCGCGCGGTAAGCAAATGATTTGCCTTGTCCTGACTTCTCCCGTTTTACGAGACCCTTTTCAGACAATCGATTGAGCAGCGTAAGCACAGAACCATGCGCCATAGGACGATATGACTCTAATTGCTTTCGGATTTCGCCAGCCGTCAAAGCACCTGCATTCCAGAGGCAAGCCAGAACTTCAAGCTCGGCCTCAGGTAGATCCTGGGAAACGGAGTGACCACTCCTGGATTTCTTTGCCATTGAAATTCTCCTGAAGTAACTGGTGTTTCATATACTTTACCAATTTAGACATACGTCTATATGCGGTCAATACGTATTTAGACAATTGTCTAAAATGTTTTGGATAATCTGATCGATTCGAATTCCAGTAGAATTGACCTGAGTCCATGAATCACGACGGTCATATGCCTTCGTGTTCGATGTATCTTTTTGTGTTGGAGCTCCACTGAAGTGTGGTATCAGAACCGTTTTTTCATACGTTTTACGTACTGGTTCAGAAAACGCCCCTGCATGCGTATCATTCCCTGTTGTGTTTTCTTATTTGCATCTGTGGATAACTTGCTGTAAGAATTCAAGCGAAATGAAGTCACATCTTGCAATGTGATTCAGGTCAGGTATCATGTACGGAATGAGATCTAAAATAGTCCATACAGGTAAATAACTAAGTTAGTTTCCTGGAGATTTCAGAGGACGGAATCATGAGTGCCATTCGCCTGATTCTCTTGCTGCTGTGCGTGCCGGCAATGGCATCGGCTGCCTATGATGCCGCTCCGTGGCCAACCCCGAAGCTGGTGCAATTCGCAGACATCATTGTTGTTGGGGTAGCCACCACGGAGCGCAACAAGACGGTAATACATATCTCCGAGGTGCTCAAAGGAAATCCACTGAAAAGGATCGTCCTGAGCCGCGTCAATGTCGGTATTTACGATGAAGTTGCCATCAAGCCTGGTAACCGGGGTGTTTTTCTGCTGCGGAAGGATGGATTAGATTATGCCCCCTTCGCTCTCGGCAGCTATAAGACCGTCGATCATCTCAAGGCGGTACGAGAGGCGATCGAGATGGTTGCTGATCCGGGGCGCTTTCTGGATGTGAGTCAATTCCCGGAGAGCAGCGACTTCATCTACGTACTTGCCGAACAGTTTACCGGGTGGAATGTAACGAGCAAAGAGATTCCATCGCTCGAGTGGATGGGACCGCCGTTCTACGAAGTCGCACCCTGGAAGGAGCGGGGAGTCGTGACGTTACAGTGCGCAGCAGATCCGCAAAACGGCTTCAAAGTCAGAGTCATCGCAGCCAAACCGCAAGGAGCGTTGAGCACATGCCTGACGCATTACCTCTTGATCGGCTACAAATCACCATACGCACGACGAGTTCTCAAACCACGTTTTTCGGTCACTCTCGATGCGAGGCTGCCTGAACGGGTTGGAACGGCCACCGCAAAAGAAGCGATGTGGTATTTAAGAAATCGTCTGACATCCACCGATTCGCAGATTGTCAAGGACGCGCTTCAGGCACTCGCCAGAATGCGTGATCTTGAAGCAGTGCCGCAAGCCTTACTCCTTCTGAAACACCCTGACGAACAAGTCCGAGTGCAGGCGATTCAATTCCTGGGTTGGTCCCGCGACGTACGGGCCGTTGATCCGCTTGGCGTATTGCTGAAATCAATGGCACCACGTTACCCCAAAGCCCACGCTATTTCTGACGCTGCAGCAAGAGCCTTGGGAAAGATTGGCCACAAGAAGAGTTTACCGATTCTCGAACGAGCCAGTAGCTATGGCGTCCAACGTGCGATCGAAGCCATCGGCTCCCTTGGAGATACCAGTTCTTTTGAGACGATGCTGACAGCCCTCACTGAGAATCCATCCACATGCGCACCTATCGATTTCGCGTTGTACTGGCTCGTGCGCCGATCGAACCAGCAAACGGAGTCCTGGATGGTCGAATCATCAACGACACAGGCGATCCAAATCGCCAGAATTCCAAAATGGCGTGACTGGTGGGACGCGCACAAGCAGGACTTCAAAGTGGTCGAGTCGCAAGAAAACGTAATCAACGAAAGCATTCAAGGCAACTGATTGTGAGCAGGCACCGCACCTCAGCGAATCAATTGCCCATGGAAAGATAACGACTATCTCCGCCCAACTTTAAAACTAACTTTGGGTAGGTCTTTCGCCCAATTCTATTCGCGAAACTTGTCGTTTGCGGTACACGATGCGATTTAAAGCTGACCGGAACCGTTGATCCTCTCCCCAAACGGAAACTGCCGCCGGTAATTAAATCGCAGCCATTCCAACGGGCACGAGCTTCCCACAACCAGCTCCGCGAATCAAATCTTTTTCGTATCGTTTCGTGCCTTTCGTGGTCGCAGAAATACCGGGCTGGTCACGCAATCGCCCTGAATGACACCTTAGTTGTACTCAACAGCATCCCAGATTTAGTTGTCTTGCTGCGCTTTGATTTCCAGTTCGAGTTGGTGAATGCATTCTATTAACACGACATTCCCCCTGTAATCAGTCAGACTGCAACTCTCTCCCCGGGTCATGTGGATCTCACAAAACCTGTGATAGGGTTCCTCGTTTTCAGGATTTTTGATTCCCAGGCACATTAAAGCATAGCGGACTTTCGACATCATCGGCACCCACATACCTTCTGCATAATAGTCCCGCATGTCATCGTCTGGCTCTCCCAGCAGATACCTTGCGTACTTAGCCCCTTGTCGCAAGATGACATGATAGGCATCAACATCCTGAATCTGTTTTACTACAGGTTTATTTTGAGGATGATCCACGAGTCGCATCATGATATCCCAGATAAATCAATAATGTCCGGCACCATTAAGCTGCGCCACCAAACGGAACCTCACGCCAGTAGTAAAGCCACAGCCATTCCGACAGACACCAGCTTCCCACAACCAGCTCCGCGAATCAAATCTTTTCGTGTCGTTTCGTACCTTTCGTGGTCGCAGAAATACCAGGCTGGTCACCCGCTCGTACCCGAATCGCACGGTGCCCGGTTAGCGATGTCCCCCCTGTGCTTCACCTGTTTCAGAAATTATCAGCTCTCAAATAAGAATAGACGCAGCACGGACGGTGTCATTACAATCTCAATATCGCTTGAAACTCTGATCTTTGCGAGGGGAGTCCCTTCTAAGTCAGTCAGCGAGCACGTATTATCTCGCATCGCGGCTTACGCTGAATCGGATTTTCTTTCACTCCTTCGCGATATGACTATTTTACACACCTCAGGATTTTCACCATGAACCGTCCCTGTTTTATTGTTCTACTACTGATCTGTTCTGCTCTCCAGGTTGCGGGAAATGCTACCCTGTCAGCAGAGACCATCACTCAAAACTGGCAGGCCGATTACTCTGGCAGCGATACGAACGGGCCGACGGTCATTGGTCACTGGCAATTCAAACAGGGGGCCGAAACGGTTGATTCCGGGCGTCTTGGCCTTACCGGAACACTGGATGGCGCGGTGCCCGCGACCGCTGGAAAATTTGGGGGAGGCCTGGAGTCATTCCCAGGCTGGCCCATTGATGATAAACATCATGCGCTCATGATTACAGATCATCCGGAGCTGAGTCCCCCCGGTGCCTTCACCGTAGAAATGTGGATCAAGCCAAAGGCGCAGTTACGCGAGGCCAGCCTGACCTATCTGATCGATAAGAAATACGCCTCAAAGCATGACTACCAGTGGTTATTGAGTCCACCCAACCCTGCCGGTCGAAGGCGGATGAATGTGGTGCTGGGCTTTGGAGAAGAGACAGAAACCTTTGTCACCGATTTTCTCAGCTTTGAACAGGACGTCTGGCAACATGTGGCGTTCAGCTACGATGGAGCGGGTACGGTTCGCTTTTATCAAAATGGATCCTCCGTCGGAAATGTCACCCGACCTGGCCGACACGGAATCGCCGCCGGTAAACTTCCCTTAAGTATTGGAGATCGGATCGGCAGTAACTACGGCGGTTTTCCCGGCTTCATCGATGAGGTGCGCATCAGCTCGGGGGCGCTCGAATTCAATCCCCTGACCATTTCGCTGACCGTTGACCGGAGTGTCTGGCGCCGCTTTGAATCCTCACCAAAGATTCAAGTCACCGTCCGCAACCAGCAGCAGACATCGTTGGGTGGCGCGAAACTGCGATTGCTCGGCCCGGGCTGGATGGAGCGCGAGATTGACCTGCCGGAACTGCCCGCTGAGGGAAAGTATACCGAACAGGTTTCTTTCGACACTTCTCTGCGGCCCGATGATTACATTCTCCTGGGACAGGTCAGTGTCGGAGGCGACTACCCGATGTCGCGCGAAGAGAGCCTGTTACTCAAACTGGTACCGCGAAGAGTACCGGGACGCATGCCTGTCTTGATGTGGGGCATTGGCAGTCCTGGTGAATTCGAAAAAGAACTGCCGCGCCTGCAGGATCTGGGTTTTAACCATTGCCTCGGTTTTTCGACATCACCACAAAAAGTCTGGGACGCCGGCAAACCGGTGCCGACAGATGGTCCAGCAACGATCAATGCCGTCAGGGGCATGCTCGATTCAGCCCTGGCGAATGATTTTGATATCGCTGCTTCACTCTATGCAGGCCACTTTTTAAAAGCTCGTAAAGAGTTGAGCCGAGTCGATCGAAACGGTCAGCCTTATCAACGGCACGATTGCAACGCATCCTTGCCCGGGCTGCAGGAGTTCTCAGAAAACTATGGCCGCAGTGTGGGGGAGATGTATGGTGACCATCCCGCTTTAGCAGCAGCACTCATCAACAGTGAAGTTCGCGACAGTACACACGTCAGTTTTTCCAAGAGTGATTTTGCACGTTATCGTGAATTCTCTGGCGAAGAGATTCCGGCAGAGGTGACTGATAAAATCGGGCCACGCTGGCATACCATCCCCGATTTCCCCAAAAACCGGGTGCTGCCCGATGATGATCGGTTGCTGAAGTTTTATCGCTGGTTCTGGACCGTCGGTGATGGCTGGAATCCGTTACACACCGCGCTGCACCGTGGCTTGAAAGCCGACGGGCGAGATCGGATCTGGACATTTTATGATCCTGCGATTCGTGCTCCCAGTATCGGCGGCTCAGGCGGAGAGGTGGATGTGATCAGCCAGTGGACCTATACCGAACCTTCGGCATTACGCGTGGGCTATTTTTGTGATGAAGTCTTTGCGATGGCAGCCGCTTCAGACAAACCACAGGATGTCATGAAAATGACACAACTGTTCTGGTACCGCTCTTCCAGCGCGCCAAAGAAAACCGGCAAAGAATTTATCGCCTCCCCGTTTGATGATCATGATCCCGATGCCGCTTATATTTCCATCGCACCCACACATTTACGCAGCGCTTTCTGGAGCAAAATTGCACGACCCGTAACAGGCCTGATGTATCACGGCTGGTCCTCCCTGGTGCCCACCGATGGCACACATGCCTACAAATACACGCAGCCCGATCTGCAGACGGAATTCAAACGCCTGCATCGGGAAATCCTGGAGCCGCTGGGACCGACGCTGTTAAAAGTCCCCGACCGTCAGGCTGATGTCGCGTACCTCGACAGCTTCACATCGCAAATATTCGCAGGCCGCGGGAGTTACGGGTATTACCATGACGAAGCATACCTGACGCTCCTGCATGCACAGTTGCAGCCCGAAGTGATTTTTGAAGAGACACTGCTCAAGAAAGGGCTGGACCAATACAAGCTGCTTGTACTGGCTGACTGTGATGTGCTGACCCGCTCCGTCGTAGAAAAGATCCTGGCCTTTCAGAAACGGGGAGGCATCGTCATTGGCGACCCCAATTTGACACCGGCGATCAAAGCGGACATCGTGCTGCCGAAATTTGTACGTTCCAAACGGACACAGGAAGATCAGAAGACCATTCTGCAGCATGCAGCGCAGTTAAAATCCGCTTTGGCAGGACGGTATGAATGGTATTCGCAGTCTACGACTCCCGAGATCGTGACCAGAACCCGCTCGGCTGGAATCAGTGATTATGTATTCGTGGTCAATGATCGACGCGAATTTGGAACGTATGTGGGACAGCATGGCCTGGTGATGGAAGATGGCCTGCCAGCAGAAGGTAAACTCACTTTATTACGCGACGGTGGTCACGTTTATGATTTACAGGCAAACCGGGAAATCCCGGCTCAGAATGCAGAACACAAGGTAAGCTGGCCCGTGCAACTGGGCCCCTGCGAAGGAAGAGTGTTTCTGGTGACTCCCACTCCAATCGCTGCAGTGAAAATCACCGGCGCTCAAAGCACGCCAGCCGGAAAGCCGCTCGAGTTGCTGGTGTCGGTACTTGATAGCAAATCAAAAACCATCCCTGCTGTGATTCCATTGGAAGTAAAGATCACCGATCCCGCCGGCAGGGTCGCCGAATTCAGCGGATATTACGGAGCCGAACAGGGACAACTGCCTTTAAAGCTCGACATTGCCAGCAACGATCGGCCCGGGATGTGGAAAGTTCACGTCCGGGAACTGGCCTCGGGACAGACAGGCGTGTTTTATTTTCGTGTGCAAAACACAGCAGAAATCAATGCCAAATGACCACGCTGACAACATCACAGGTGTCCGGAACCAGATATCCGAATTAAATCATTTTCGTGTCGTTTCGTACTTTTCGTGGTCGCAAAAATACCGAGCGCTCGCTGATAGATCCCTGGGAAGTTGCAGAGTGAGCACTCAATTGTTTTCACCAGTAGAATCCTCAGCCTTCGTTGCGGGAACGGGTTCTGACAGGGGGATGGGGTCGTAGGGAATCGGTTCTCCCTCGGTCCATACCTTTGCAGTGTCTATCTGCAGAATGAACGGCTTGTGAGAGATGACTCTGGCCACATACCTCATATCTTTAAACTTGTACTTCGTCTCCCAGACCCGATGCGAAACTTTCCAGTAGGCGGGAGGGTACGTTTGAGGATAACGGCCTTTGAAAACCCCCTCTTGATTAGTGCTGACTCCTGCCATCGAATTCATTGTTTCCCCCTGGGTGAAATTGGGGATCTTCGGAAAACCATAAACGCGCCAGTCCACCAGAGGTCGATTATTAAGGTCGACCACCTTTCCGGTAATACGCTCATTCTTAACAAGCTCAATCGTTCCCAGGTCGAATGACTCCTGGTCCGGAATGTCAAACTTCATGCCCCAGGTCCCGCGCTGCTCTCGTGGCAGCCAGGATGTGACTGCTGCATAACCATCTGCAATACGATTCATCCGCAGATTTATGGGGCCCGGCGGAACGATGCATTCAAAGCGTCCTTCAGCATCAGTCACCACTTTAAAACTCAACCCGCCAAAACGCGATCCTCTGTTACTGATGGACTGCCCGTAAATCAAAGTCATCTCGTAATTTTTGACGTTCTCCTGCGTATCAGATTTTTGAATGCGTCCCTGGACTTTCACACCGGGCGCCACAGGAATTTTGAGCTGAGTTTCTTCGTTCGCTTTCACCTCGATTCGAGCAGCTACATCCGCACGCAGAGGTTGGTCCTCGGGTAAAAAAGCCGGTACAAAAATCGGACCAACGGCCAGTTTGTCGATAGAGAACGTTCCATCAGCGGCAATCGGAACGTCGACAACATGTTGAAATCCCGGTGGTCTGTAGGGCACAGATTCTAAGCGGAACTGTAAATCCTGTGGTAATACGAATCCTTCGGCGACGACCAATTGCCCCTTCACTGAGCCGGTTTCAGGCAACTGCAGTTTGAAATGCGGCTCCTCTTCCGCAGGGCGTACATTCAGGAAAAAGTTCTGGTTATATCGCAGGCTACCCATGCCACCCGGCGGGATCAGTACAATCTCCTTCAGAGCGGCTGGATCAACGTGTGGTAAATGGGCTTTCCCATTTTCGTCTGTGGTTCCGGTCGACTCTTTTTCCCATTTTATCGGCAGTGGATGGCCTACACCACGAGGCACTCCAATACTGCGCGGAATCGCACGCACTCCCGCACGCGGAGCACCTGTCGCGTCAAGCACCTCAACCCAGGTCCCAGGAGTTGCGCTCAGCACCAACTCCGGTCGTTTTTTCTCCGTCAAAGCAGAAATTACGGTCGACCAGTTGCTGCGGGCCGCAACATGCCCCTTCGCCTTCGCCCATACCGCACCGAAGTTTCGTTTCTTCAACTCCTCAGCAGGAACCTGAATTGCATAATTTCCCAGTGAATCCGCAACTGTCTCTGCAATGACACGCCCTTGACCAGAAAAGTTTTGCATCTCCATATTGGAGAAAGCGACCAGCGCTACCGTCGCCCCACCGATCCCCTGCTGCTGCTGATTCACGATGCGGCCGGAGATTGTGTTTTTTCGGGGAACAAAGACTGCGGACTTCACTTTATCGGCTTCACGTTGATTCTGCCTGACGATGTCTTTCACTTGAGAGTCTGTATTGACACCTCTCATATCAGGTTCTTGAGGGACAGGCTGCAGTTCAAAGTTAAGGGTTGTTTTGCCGGGCTTGAATCGCGTGGACTTACTGACGGCTGTCTCGTAGCCTTTAGCCTGAGCACGATAGGTATAACGTCCGCTGCCAGGCATGGTCACTCGCATTTGATAGACACCGTTTTTTCCTCTCGCCAAATCACTGGTCCAATACAGGCCGTCCGGATGACCGGCAACTCTTTCAAACCCACGCCCTACAACGAACTCAGAAATCGGCTGCCTCGTCTTCGCATCAATGACATTTCCTGTAATCAGCTGCGGCTCTTTGAGTATGACTGTTTGTTTCGTTTCCGCGTCACTGGCAGTGATTCGAAGATTTTGTACCATGGCATATCCACTTTTTCCCAGGTCATAACTGATTAACTCATCCGGCGGCGCATTATTCCACTCCCAGTTGCCTGCCTCATCGGTCATGGCAGGTAACTCATATCTTTGCAGTACTCGCAATGTCGTTGTATCGTGCCAGTTATTGAGTGTCACCCATGCGCCTGACACCGGTTGACCCTGTGTGTCGACGACGTGCAGCTTGACCTTCACGCCGGGCTTCAGCGTAAAATTCACCACGCGCTTCTGTTCAGTCGAATCACCGAGTGGACGTTTGCCGTAACCGGGAACAGATTCCAGGACCGGCATATATCCCCGTTTCAATATCGTGATTGTGAAGCGGATCGGATCATCATCATTGCGCAGCTCATGTTGAGGGCTGACGCGTTCAAAACGATACCAGCCTGCTGCGTCGGTCCGCGCAAAAGGTCCTTTTTGTGAAGAAGTATTTAATTCTCCTAAACCCAGTATGGCTCCTGTGACGGGCTCACCATCCGTGTCCACAACACGCCCCGTAATGACAAAGCCTTTCTTCAATGTCCAGGAATGTGTCAGCTTTCGTAATTCCGGGATCTGGTTCGTTTGATCAAAAGTAGTGGGCTGGCTTGCATAATCAGGGTGTGAGACTTTGAGGGAGGCACTACTGATGTCCGACGGAGCCAGATCACACCGCCAGCGACCTTGCTGGTCAGTCACATATTTCTCTTCGTAAAAACTGTTTTCCGGTCGTTGCGTCGGATTCGTCTTTTGGCTGCCCGCAGAAAACAGCACACTGGCATTCGCGATGGGCTCGTTGTCTTGATCCACAACCGTACCGCCAACAGTGATCGCCTTTGTCATTTGAAACGTGAGTTCAGCCGGCAACATTTCTTCGGCCTGACTCTGACTCCTCCCCCAGAACGCACGCATGGGCGCATAACCGCTGGCCCGTGCGAGCAGATAACAATAGCGTTGTTTCCGCGTCGAAAATGTCAGAGTGAATTTCCCATCAGGGCTTCCCGTCTGCCAGTCCGGTTCTTTTTGAGAACCAGTGCGAACACCGATCTGGGGATTCGGGATGGGTTTCCCTTCTGCATCGACTGCATGGATACGAACGTGCCATTCCCCAGGCTCCTCATCAGTGGCGACCGGTTTGGCTTCCACGATTTGTGTCGTGACTTTTTCAGGGGCTGCGGTTTCCGGCGAGACAATCTGAGCACGAACAACCGGCATCAGCGGTATTGCAGCCAGCAGCATCCCAAACAATCCGACCAGCGTCGCCGATCGGAGATTGAGTCTGATCGAAAGCGGGCGGGCAGGTTTCATCAGTCGTATGATGCGTTGTTCCATGTCCCCCGTATCGTCGAGTAACGTTATCGTTAAAGGCACAGGAACATTCCTGCCTACCGACCATTCCGCAACTTTGACGATCGCTTCTGCCAGAGGTAACCCCGCTCCGCGCTGCTCGACCACATAGTCATCACAGATCTGTTCGCGTAACTGGCCTATCCTGCGATTAATCATATGGAGCAAAGGATTCCACCAGAACCCGATCACGGCTAACTGTTGTAGAAACGCAATTGTCGTATCATGGCGTTTCACATGAGCTGCTTCATGCGCCAGTACACACGTTAACTCATCCTCACCGAGAGTCTCAGCCAGTCCATCAGGAATCACAATCGCCGAACGCCAGAGCCCCAAGGTTAAGGGAGCAGGAACAATATGCGATTCAAAAACAGTCAGGCAGACGCGCTGTCCCGCATCAGGGGTTGCCTGATGCAGAGCATTGATAACACGTGGATCGGTGGACGGTCGCAAGGAACGCCGCAGCCGACGAATGGTAAACAGACTTCGCACCAAGTTCACCAGATACCAGGCAGAAACGAAAGACCAGATCAGGACCAGCACAGCACCTGCACCTCGAATCACTTCGCCTCTTAAGAGTCTCGGCTGCGAAGGCAGTAATTCCGTCGAGACTGCTGGTGGTAGAGACTCACCAGAGAGTTCCGCCACAGGCATCCCAGGTTGATTATCGGGGCGAGCAGTGATTCTATCAGGAGCAATGTGTTCTGCCTGGTTTGTGGTGATTGACTCCGATGCCTGCACAGGGGGTAGTTCCTCATTGATCACAGGCAGAGAACGGCCTGAGGCAGACACAGCCTCGGACACTGCTAATCCAATAGTAATTGGCACCGCTCCCAGTCCCAGGCTGGCGGCCCCCCAAATCACAAGCGGACTGATAAGCATCAGCACGAGTGCGACACAGTACATGCCATGCCGCGTCGGCAGCGATCCGCTGCGCGCCAGTCGTCCCGCGAAAATGGCCACGAGTCCCACAAAGATTGAAGCGGCCGCAATATTCAGAACCAGCAAACCGAATTGAGGTGATAATCCAAAGAATGGCATCAGGCGACTCCTGTTATTGTTTCTTACGGTCTGTTGAATTCGAATTGAGCAATTTACGCAGCCTTGCAATCTCGGCTGGCTTCAGCTTCTTCGTGCCCAGCAAACTCATCAGCAGTTCACTGGCCGAACCGGCAAAGTACGAGTCCACAAACTCGGCCGTGATTTCGCGCGCTGCCTGTTCGCGACTCTGTGTCGCCACATAACGATAACCATCGTCGTGTTTCTTCCGTCGCAACCAGCCACGTTTCTCCAGACGATCAACTTGATTCAAAACCGTCGTCCGCGTCACCTCGCGCTGGTGGCAAATCGCTTGCCAGATCTGTGTCACGGTCGCACCGGCGTCCGGTCCGCTCCAGATTACTTCCAGTATTTGGTATTGAGCCGCCGTAAGCGTCCCCTCGGCATTCGTCATTGGCTGACCTCATTTAGTGATAGCAGTTTAAACGACAGGTGTCGTCAGTATAAACCAACGACACTTGTCGTCAACCTCATTCTGGTCAGAAGCAGAAAACGATGCTGCATTCAGATGGGAAACTGATATAAATGACAGAAGGCCTTCCCATGTCAAATGTATTCGAATACCAACCCAGGTAAGGACTTGCAAGAACTGGCAAATCATCGTAAACAGAACTTGTTTCGTTTTCTTACTTGCCACTTCAACTTGCCTGAAGGTATCTGTTTCGATTTTTTTATTTTTTTTGTAACAACCGCTTCATTCTTGTGTGTAATTCATTGGAGGAGTCGCTTTGCAAGGTCCTGAAACAAGAGTGTCGCTGATTGCAAGACTACAGCATCCCACGGAGGATGCTGCCTGGGATGAATTCAACGGCATCTATCGACCGCTGATCGTGCGAGTTGCTCGTATGAGAGGTTTACAGTACGCCGACGCAGAAGATCTGTCTCAGGACGTATTGACCGCCGTCCGCAAATCAATCGAACGCTTCGACCCGCATGCCGCTGGTTCCTTTCGAGGCTGGCTGAGAACGATTACCCGGAATCTGGTGATCAACCATTTGACACGTTTCAAAGGCCCCGTTGGCTCGGGCGACAGTAAGGTACTGGAAATGCTGCAACAGATTCCTGCGTGTGATGAACCCACGGCAACACTGTTTGATATGGAATTGCGGCGGGTGCGGTTTCGTGCGGCGGCTGAGGAATTGAAGACTGAGTTTAAAGATCCCATCTGGCTTTCCTTCTGGCTGACGACAGTGGAGGGACATTCGATTGCTGACGTCGCACAGCAGTTGGATAAATCGCCAGGATCGGTACGTACGGCCCGCTGTCGTGTTCTGGCCCGGTTACGCGATAAAGTACGCCAATTCGAAGAATAAGGTAAAATAGTATGGTGGCACGTTTTCATTTCGACGTAACGACGCTGGAACGCTACCTGCGTGATCAGCTTGACGATCAGCAGCAGAGTGCATTGATCGAACACGTCGAATCATGCGAAGTCTGCCTGGAACAAATTGATACTTTGTCCCGGCAGGGACTGTCATGGGACGATGTGGGAGAAATGCTGCGGGACGATGAACTCTCCGAGTTCGCATTGTCGGCAGACTACCCTGGTATTCGCCCACAGGAAGACGACCAGACAGATTTGCTGGAACCTACCGAGCGTGACGATTCGCTGGGACGTTTCGCGCGTTACGAAATTCTGGAGTTTCTGGGACGAGGCGGCATGGGGATTGTGCTGCGGGGGCTCGATACGGCACTCGATCGCCAATGTGCAATCAAAGTTCTCTCTCCCCGGTTCGCCAGCAGCGCTGCAGCCCGCAAGCGTTTCTCCCGAGAGGCAAAGAGCGCCGCAGCGGTGGTGCATCCGCACGTTGTGCCGATTTTAACTGTCAACGAACATAATGGACTGCCGTATCTGGTGATGCCTGTCGTGGAAGGGAAAAGTCTGCAACGACGCATTGAGAAATACGGGCCACTGTCTGTCATTGAATCCATACGAATTGCTGCACAGGTCGCCGACGGGCTCTCAGCTGCGCACGTCCAGGGACTGGTTCATCGAGATATAAAGCCGGAGAACATCCTTCTGGAGAATGGTGTCGAACGGGTTCAGATCACAGACTTTGGTCTGGCACGCGCGGTCGATGATGCCAGTATGACCCGCAGTGGTGTGATCGCGGGTACGCCTCAATACATGTCGCCGGAACAGGCTCACGGTGATTCGATCGACCATCGCAGTGATCTTTTTTCGCTCGGCAGCGTGATGTACTTCATGCTCGCAGGTCGCAGCCCGTTTCGCGCCGAAACGACGATGGGCGTGTTAAATCGTATTGGAAAAGACACTCCACGCAGTTTAAGGAGCATCAACGCCGATGTGCCCTTCTGGCTCGAAGAGATCGTGACGAAGTTACTTGAAAAACCTCGCGAAGACCGTTTTCAATCCGCCGAAGAAATATCCGGCTTACTGAATCAATGGCTGGCGCATCTGCAAACACCCGACTCAGTTCCGATGCCGGTAAGAGCACTTCCGTCTGAGGGAAAGAACAGCACGGTTTTGATCAGGAAGGCATCGCGTCCCGCAAACAACCAGCGCTGGCTGATTGCCGGTAGCTTAAGTCTGATCCTGCTGATAACGCTGATCATTCTTCTAATCGGCAAAGTCCTGACGCCGACTTCCGTTCAGCATCAGCCAGCCAACGAAACGCTTCCTGCGCGAGAACAGGACCCCGCGACACAGGAAACGCCTGGGATTGCAGAGGGAACCGGATGGAATTCAGGACCGTCACTGCAGGACACATCCAACCTGCTTGACTATTCCGACGCGCTCTCTCAAGACGCAGATCGTCCTTTCCAGAGCAGACCAGTGCCAGACACAGCAAAACAGGATTGAATGGACACCAAACTATTTTCATCGATTTCTTCATTAACAAGGTGACTCTCATGCGTTTCATAAAAACGTTCTTCTTACTTTTCTCCGGCATTGTCGGTCTTACGCTTGCGCAACAGAACGACTTGATCGGCTATAATGCGGCCGACAAGCCAGAGAACAAAAGCAAAAAGGAAAACAGTGAACGTCTACAGGCGATACAGGCACTGCACAATAATTATGAGCAGGCGGAACGCGATTCCGCCAGGTATGCAGCTGAATTGAAACGCAGCGGAATGCAGGAACGCAGTGCAAAGAAAAATGGATCGGATTTTTCTAGCAGTCCGCAGAACACCAGTCCCCTCGATCAAAAAAAAGCCGAAAGCAAATTATCGGATGCGGTCCAGCGCGCATTCAATCTGCGTCATCAATTGCAAATGGCACAAATCGAGCTGGTCGAACAGAATCTGCGTGATACCCGCGCACAACTCACCCAGCGTAAACAGGAAGCCAACATTATCATCCGGCGTCGGATTGAAGAACTCACCAGCAGCGAGGATCTGTCGTGGCTTGGATCTACCACTAAAAAAACAACATCCCCTCTGATACCTCCCAGCGTTTCGAAATTGCAACCATCGTCGGACGTATTCGTCTACCCTCGGGATGCGGTCAAGAACTATATTGAAGCCGCTATCGTATTGGATACAGGAAAAGCAGCCAACGGAGCGACCAACAAACTGGCAGAGAAAGAAACTCTGAAGCAGTGGGGTGAGGTATTCAAAAAACATGCCCCTCAAATTCAAAACGTGCTCCTCGATACTGACGCACTCCATTCCCATGTGGTGACGACTGCTGGCGGTGAGCGCCTCATATTCGAGCTGAAGCGTACTACCGGAAAGTGGCGACTTACGACCATCAGTCGGGTCGATCAATGAACTGCCCTGTCGTATTAGCTAATTTAATTCTCAGAACTTGAGAGATCTTTTTTCAGGAAATGCGTGACAAACACCCGCGGCACGTGTGTTAATTACAGGAGGAATTGACTGGCAGGAGCCAACTGGCAGAATCCAGTATCAGATAATGTCTGATACGCACGGGTGGAGAAGTAGCATGAAAGATTATCTATCGACCATTTCATCCATATTTGTAATCCTGTTCAGTTTGTCGGTATTGTTTCTGGCCGATGGACCCGATGTGCAATCGGGCGAGCAGAAACAGACGCTGACCGCTCCACTCAACCAAATCCCACAGAAAAAAACGATGCTCTTCAATAAAATTCAAGGGGTGAGAGTCAGAGATGGAGTTTTGATTTTTGTGACACTCGGAAGGGATGGATTGAAGGACCATTATTATTCTCTACGAGGCAAACATGTCATTCTCTGCAAGTCACCAAGTTCTCAAATGCCCTTCAAATCGATCGAGTTTCAAGAAAGTAGCCTTAACAGTCTGCAAATCACGCTTTCAGCCGATCTCGACATCGATCTGAAAGAATCGCTGAAAGACTTCTAGACCAATCATATTTTACCAGAGCGTCTCTCAATCGATTATACTCGCTCCCAATGCCCCTGGAGACGCTACAGTAAAACGGGACACAACCTTGTGATGGCGTTTTGGAATTATTTGACATTTCAATGATCCCATGGCGATCGTGCTACGTTCAACCCAGGTCAGCAATTATGAAAACTTGACTTAGGGGAGAGTTTGATGAACACGATACCTCACTGCCCGGACTGTGAAAAACAGATGGAAAAAGGGTTCATTCCAGATAATACGCTCTTGGGTGCTCTCCAGACCACGTGGCATCCGGACGATCCAGAAAGCGCGGGCGGCACGTTTTTCGGGTTCAAGACGAAAAACAGAACTAAGACTGTCAGAATTGAAGAATCCCGAACAAGAAAGATCATTTCCTATCGCTGCCCCGAATGTGGCCTGTTGCGCTCCTTTGCGAAGTGACTGGTTTCCTGTATTATTATATTGAACGTCAAAGCTAAACATTAAAGGTTCCAGGAACCGAAAAATAAATCCCCCACGCTATGCAGAAACTGCCCTATCGTACTGATTCTACCTGTCTCTCAGACAATGATCTGATTCTGCTGGATGTTCTTTTTGATTGTGATGTTCGGTTTCAATACCTGCGGCAGGAGGTCTTCTGCGAGCAGTGGAATCTGGGTTACTCACATGACTTCGATGATGATCAATTACAAGACCGCCTTAAGTGGTTATGTAAGCGTGGTGTGCTTGAAGTCGGAGGAAACCGAAATCAGCCTTACTTCCGGATCACACTCAAAGGGGACGAACTGTGGTCGGAGGAACGTTGTCCGATCTGGGACCGGTTCTGCACAGAGCGCTATAAAACCACGTCTCAAAAACGTACCATGATGACGGTTTTTGCCGTGTCGCCACAGATTCGAGATGATTTCCTGAGATTGTGGCCGATGTATCCTGCGCGCCGTCGCACCGCGACCATCGCCGATTTCGGTCTGGTTCACCGCCGCTCCTTTCCGCAACTCTATGTCGGCGTGGCAACATACAAGGAACAGTACGAATGGACGCCGGAAGAATATTTCGTTTATTGCAAACTCGATCAAGAGTATCGAGAGAGACTGGAAAGCGAACGCAGCTGGTGGCGGTATGTTCCTGAACTTCAGAAATTCATTTTAAACGGAGCAGAATCGTAGTAGAATCAACGAACTACCGGGGTAGCGTAGCCATCATTGAAACAGGCCGGTCTCTAACTCGATTTCAAGTGAAACAGAACTCTGACTGATGAGCAAACCAAAAGCATTCAGCTTTCTGAAAGGGTATTCATTTTCGTTCGAGGATGACGGCAGAATAATTGAGGCGTGGTTCAGTTCGTTATCCGGTTTACAAAAGGTGTTTGTTGACGGGACTCTGGTCTCGACACAAAGAAGCGTCGCTACCGAAACCGCTCATAATTTCATGATAGGTGACAACCGTTACACGACGACAACGAAAATGGTCAGCCTTTCCAAAGGACCTTTTCTCTGCACATTAAGCAAAAACGGCAATGACATCAAACGCCAGAAACTTGTTTATCCTCCACTCAAAAATGACTTGAGCAGTCCCGCTTACCGGTTGAAATCGCTGATTCATTTCGTCGTCATTTTCCTGGCATCAGCCTTTTTACTTTATATTGCAGTCGCCTGGTGGCAGCTGACTCCCGCATCAATCTACATGTTGTTCGGATTTTTATTCGTAATCGCAGTCAGCGGTGTTGCTTACTACATGCAGAAGTTCGCTGCGGAAACCAAAATCGTCGATGAGGAAATCGGAGAACTCAGCTATGACGACTGACATCAATGTCCCAGCAACAGCCTCCGAAACACATTCTTTTCGTGTCATTTCGTGTCTTTCGTGGTAGCAAAATTACCGGACTGGTCAATCAACCGCACTCGAACAGAAAATACATAAGCGACCCCCGAACCCTTAATCCTCAGCATAAACATTTTTATGGCTTCGGTCATCTTTTATTTTATATAATAGATCTCTTCAGGCTTACATTACTTTTCACAAGCGAATTGCCTTCATGACTCATACCATTCATAAACGAACTCTCTTCGTCTGCCTGCTGTTCGTAATCATGCAGTCTTCAGTGCAGGCAGCCGAAACTCTACCTGCACTTCAAAACGAGCACGCGCCACAGAACTTCGCAGAAATGTGGGCCGGCTTTGATCCCCGCAGCGAACCGCTGGAAACTGAAGTGCTTAAAGAGTGGGAAGAAGACGGCGTCGTCCTGCAGATCGTCCGTTTCCGTATCGGCGTCTTCAAAGGTAAGACCGCCCGCCTGGCAGCCGTGTTTGGATATCCCAAACAGGCTGTCGCCAACAAACAGAAATTGCCGGGCCTGCTGCAGATTCATGGCGGCGGACAGTACGCCGACTACCGGGCCTGCCTGCTGAATGCCAAACGCGGGTACGCGACCCTCTCCATCGCCTGGGCCGGACGCATCAACGCCCCCGACTACCAGGTAACGCCCGCGGAAGTGAAACTGTTCTGGGACGGCAAGACCGACGATCCCCGCTATCAAGTCACCACAGACTGGGGCGCACTCGACGGCTATCATGCGCCCGGAAAAAACCCGGGCAATCAGTTCCCCGGCATTGAGCCGGATGCCTGGACGCTCGACAACATTGAATCGCCGCGTAACAGTGGCTGGTTCCTGTGTGCGCTCGCCGCGCGTCGGGCTTTGACATTCCTCGAACGGCAGCCCCTGGTCGACCCCGATCGCCTGGGAGTTTATGGCCATTCGATGGGCGGCAAGCTCACCGTGTTGACGGCTCCCGACGCCCGCGTCAAAGCAGCCGCCCCCTCATGTGGCGGCATCAGCGACCGCTACAACCGAAGCCCCCTGTTCTGTCAGACGCTGGGAGATAACGTCAGCCTCAAACAGATCTCCTGCCCGATTATTTTCCTCAGCCCCGCCAACGATTTTCACGGGCGCATTGGTAATCTACCGACCGCCATCAACGAAATTCAGAGCAGCGAGTGGCGCGTCACCTGTTCGCCGCACCACAATCATCAGGACACCCCCGACTTCGAGGTCGCCACCATGTTGTGGATGGATCAGCATCTCAAAGGCAGCTTTACGTTTCCCCAGACACCCAAAACAGAGCTGACGCTCACCACCACAGACGGCGTGCCCCGCTTCACAGTGACCCCCGACGAATCCCGAACCATTCACTCCATCGACGTCTATTTCTCGCGACAGGGCAAAACAGATGAAGGTCCCCAGGACCGGCTCAATACCAAGCATCGCTTCTGGCATCACGTCAAACCTGTGAAAGCCGAGGACGCCTGGATTGCGAATCTGCCCCTGGGCAATGTCGATCAGCCACTGTGGGTGTATGCCAACATCCGCTATGCTCTCGATGAACCGGTGTCCGGCGCTGGCTATTATTATCGCCCTTACACCACAAAGTCGTTCAACCTTTCATCGCTGCTGCAGATGGTCTCACCAGCGGAATTGCAAGCAGCCGGCGTTCAGGCCACGCGCGAGCCTTCCCTGCTGATTGAAGATTTCCAGGACAACTGGCGGCAGGAATGGTTTTCGTATCAACCCGACAAATGGACCATTACAACCCACAAATTGAATGACGGTCTCTGGAAAGCACCGCCGCAGGCACAACTTGCTTTGGAAGTCCGCGCTGTCGAAGCCAATCAAATGGTGGTCGTCCTGGATGATTACGCTACCGAAGTCGAACTGACAGGCGGCCCCGACTGGCAGACCATTACCCTCAAACCGTCCGACTTTCAAAACCTGGTCGGCGAATCGTTATCAGACTGGCAAGGTATCCATCAATTGAAGCTCACCCCCGCCGAGGCCCAGCGTCCCGCTCGCGGCAGCAAAACGAAACAACGCATCCTCGGCAAAAACTGGCGAGGCCCGCAACCCACATTCCAAAACCTGCACTGGCAGGTCGACCCGTAATATTGTTTTTCTTTCTGTTCCAATATGAGGACCCAACCCATGGCGTTTCAGACATTCGACCCTGATGACGAAGAGTCGTTCGACAAGATGCGCGACCTCTTCAGCCCGGCACAGGTGGACCAGAGCGTACGCCAGGCGCTGCAACTGTGCTGGATGCTTCTCCCCCAGGAAAAGCGAAACATCGACGAACTGGAACAGCAGTTCCGCCGCATCGTCGACCGCGCACTGAAAAATATGCGCGATGATGACCAGGCCTTTGGGGGCCAATAATCAAAGATCGCAGTGAAATCGAAATATCAGCGATGATCCGATCAAATTCCACTTGACCGATAATAGACAGGTCTGTATACTTTATTTATTCAGACGCTCGGTTCGCAAAAAGACCCATTAGCCGCAGGGCGTTAGCCCCGGTTGAACTTCATCTGAAATAATAGCCTTTTGTTTTAATATAATGTGCAATCAAATTGTTACGTTTTTGAATGAGGTCATCCACTTTTTTTAGCACATAAAATACAGACCTGTCTGTTCAATACAACCCAAACCAATAAAGGAGAATCTCATGTCCGCTCTCAAACCACCGTTCACTCTCGAAACTGCCACCGCTAAAGTCCGAGCCGCAGAAGATGCCTGGAACAGTCGCGATCCCGAAAGAGTCTCCCTGGCTTATTCCCCGGATTCCCAGTGGCGAAACCGCGACCAGTTCCTGCAGGGCCGCGATCGAATTCGGGAATTCCTGTCTGGCAAATGGGAACGGGAACTCGATTACCGACTTGTCAAAGCACTCTGGAGTTTTTCAGACGACCACATCGCGGTCCGCTTCCAGTACGAGTACCACGATGCGGCCGGTCAATGGTTTCGCGCCTACGGCAATGAGCTCTGGGAATTCGATGAAGAAGGTTTAATGCGCCGCCGCGAAGCAAGCATCAACGACGTCCCTATCGCGGAAGATCAACGCCGGTTTCACTGGCCCACCTCCGCTCCACGCCCCGCCGATCACACTGGGATTCCAGCTGTCGCCTGACAGAACAGAATCAGGGTCAGCTGCTTAGATTCAGACTGACCCTGATTACTGTTGATTGAGCTTTCGTCACTCTCCCGACAAATCCACAATCCAGGCAGCGGGTACCCGCGTCTCAATGGCGCAACGTGCCAGGTTGAACCAGCGTTCGGCCTCGTTGAGAATCTGGCTGTCAGCGGAAGCCACGATCTGGTCGGTTTGACTCAGCACGGGATCGGGGTCAGGTACCAGGTCAATCTCCCAGTTCCAGCCATGCGCTTCACTGATCTCCCGCAGCATCGTCTTCAATCGCCCACTGTTGGAGACCGGTTGATCCAGCAGCCAGCGACAGGTGGCAACGTTCCATTCCGCCATCAGTTCGCCCAGGATCTGGATCGCCGGGATCGTCTCAGCCACTTTGCGATAACTGCCGTGCATGCTGGCCATGTCACGATAGCAGCCATCGCGGGCCTGCAGAATGACTCCGCCTGACAACGCGGCTTCCAGCGACATCAGCACATTGTAACCATCGATCCACAATTCCTGCTCCGCGAGGTCCTGCGTCTTAACCTGATGTGCCTGTCGTCGGCCAGCTTCCACTTCACCGCAGGCACAACGCCCCACAGCGGTTCTCTGCCGCGCATTCAAAGCATACCGGTCCCCCACCAGTTTGAGTGCAGAAACAGGCGCATACCCGCGAGTCAACAGCCAGCTGAAGTCACAGGTCGCCTGCCGCAGTCCCGGCTCGGAAACAGTATCAAACAAACTTTGATCCTGCGGATGCGCACCACGATGTTGACGCTGGTCAGGCATAGCTTTTCCCCTGCCTCAATTGAGATATAGTTGGCCCGCATAAAAAAGAATCGTGAAGAGAGAACCGAATGGCTGTTTCGAAGATTAAAATATATCTTCCTGGGATCGAAGTGAAGTAGCTCGCAGCAGCGATTCCGCTCGAAAATATTCTTATTTACCCGAGATGTAAGTCAGGTAATCGGCCTTAACGTCCTCGTCGATGATAACGTTGCGAAAGCCGCCGTAAAGGCGATCGTTCTGGTCCTTGCGTGGACCAGAGATCCAGAACTCCGCATCACTTTCGACATCACGGTAATTTGCCTTGAATCCTGTACCCTTCAGGCTCTGGAAGCGACGCCCTCTGTAATAGAGTGTCTTTCCCGATTTGGAAAAGTAGACGCGACCAATTCGGGCCTCGCCCTCAAGACCATCAGATTTGTCTTCGACATACATGATTCGAGACTGGCTGGAGCGGAATTCTCTGGGAAGCTGGTCATGCGGCTTGTCTTGTTTCATCTGCCTTACTCCCTTGGTTACTTGGAGCATTACTTGAATTAGACTGTTTATCTAATTCTCAAACGAACAGTTGAATTGCAACTTTGTTAACTCAGTAAGGAGTTGTCAAGAAAATTCTGAAGGCGCACTGGTTGATGAAAACAAACAAAAAGCCCCTGGCCCGAAACATCAGACCAGGGGTGTCCCTGTTTAACGATAACATCGATCAGACTTCGATCGACTCGACTTCCGCAACGAAGCGGCTGGCACTGTTGCTCAGGAAGGATGTCACCACGTTGAACACCGCGTCACTGAAGCCGCCGATGTTCAGAATGTCGTCACGCTCCGGAGCCTGCGACGAACCGTAAGGCTGGATGTCGATACACACCAGCTTGGGATCCGTCACGCCCAGTCGCCGCTGATTCTGCGCGAACATCTGCCACGCAGTCATCACAGCCGTCGCACCACGTCGGCCTGTACCAACCCAGCTCTGGTTGTCACTCACCAGCACACAGCCGGCAAACGCGCGCTGACCCAGTCGTACATTGGCTTCGCGAAGTGGAATCGAACAGTCGGTTCCACCGCCGCCATACTTCGCCAGTCGCTCCGACAGACTCAGAATCGAGTCGGCTGGATCGATCCGCACGTTGTACGCACGCGTATCGAACGGAATCACCACGCTGTCCGGATTACGACGCAGAATCGCCGCCGCAAACAGCGCCGCCACGTCCACACAGCGCATCTTGCTGTACGAACTGCGATGCTGCCAGCCCGTCACCGAACTCGCCATCGAACCGGACGTATCCAGTCCGATCACCACCGGACCTGACAACTCAGGCACGTTTCCACAGGCGATCTCAGCAGCCTCATGCAGCGCCTTCGTGATCTTGTGTGGAATCTGATCGGACGCGTTCAGATACGCTGCCAGAAACTGGTACGGAAACTGCCGCGAACGTCGGATCGCCTCCTTGTCAACCAGGCGGTTCGCCACCTCGTCAATCAGCGCATCATCCTTGAACACGTCATGACGCAGCAGCGTGTTGAGGTTCATCCGCAGCGCCTGTGGACCCATCTGACGAGCGATTGCACGCCACACCAGAGGACCTTTCGCCGCATCAGCCAACAGATCCCAACGCACGGACAGACCCTCTACGATCGCAGCCTGCTCGCGCTCGGTCTCTGCACCGCGATAGGCGATCAGTGTCTGCACCTGTGCGGGCAAGTCCGCCTCCGTGGCAGGAGCCCACTTCGCCAGTTCCTTATCGGTCAGCCAGCCGAACAGCGCACGCCGTGCGTTGTCAACAGGTGTCGGACGTGCCAGCCGCAGGACATCGCGCAGGCTCGGATCGTTACCGATCGAAGCCGACAGCAGTTTACCCACGGAAGCCTCATTCAACCAGCGCTGAAACGCGCGCTGTAGACTTGATGACAGGCCCGTACGACCAAACTGGCCCGAGCGGATCATCTGGAACATCGTGCGCAGCACGCGGCCATTGTCGACCACGCGATCAAACACGTGATGCAGCAGTTCGGTATCCCGCGTTGACAGCGTCACCAGCAGCGCCGCCGGCATGTCCTTCATGCAGGCCCGCTCCCGCGCATACACGGCCAGTTGCGCCAGGAACCGATTATCATCGACCTGGTTGATCAACGTACGCAGTTCGTCCAGCTGTGCCTGGGCATTCGCGTAGAACACGCCGTTAAATGTACCGGTTGCCGCCAGCTGTGCCAGCGCATGCTTCGGCTCATACTTGTAAGCCCGACCTCCGGCTTCGTTACGCACATTCGCACGTGGCTGGTGACTGTTGCTACTGGAAAATAGAGTTTTGTTGGCCATCATAGCCTCCTTCAAAAAAATGGAACCGGTGAAAACCGCGTCAGTCCTCACTGACGGCAGCCGGATCCTGTAAATAGCACTCGACGAAGTGATGGGCAGAGACGACCCTGCGATACCGCGCACACGCGATTCGCAGGGGCCGGCCGCATAACTCTTGTAACAAAGCGGCCGGGCAGGAGTTGAACCAGCGTTAACCATGTACTCCACACCGGCAGTCGAGTCTGTTTTAAATAACCGACGAAGTTGTTGAACCAGAGTTGTTAATGCTCTGCCAGTTGAGCTACAGCGCCGAATGCTTAAACACTCTGCACTGATGGGACTCGAACCCAAAACTTTCATGTACTCCCATTCGGCAGTCGGTTTTGTCTCTTGTGAAAAATGATCGACGAAGTATTAAACCAGAGCGTTTACGGTGCTCTATCCGTTGAGCTACGGCGCGACACACATTGAAAATAGCGCCGGCGGGAGTCGAACCCGCAACCACCGGATTAAAGATCATGTACTCCAGTCTGGCAGTCGATCAAATGTTCTTACTAAGCCCAACGAAGGGTTGTCGAGATTGTTGCTGTTTACGGCCGCTCTTATCGGTCGCATGTGAGACCGACAGTGGGCACACGCCAGACCATCTCAAAGAGATGCCGTTGCGCTCACCTTCCCTGGATCGCTCCAGGTTGGCTACCTTAGGACCGTCATAATGTAATCCCGACGGGCAGTTGGATTGTTCAACAAACCGGCCAACGAAGAAATCACTCAGACATCGTTTCTGTCATAAAGATGTAGTCCGAGCCGACAGTTGGTCGGTTAAAGACGCCGGTGGGAATCGAACCCACTGCAAACTGCTTTGCAGGCAGTTCCCCGGCCATCAGGTATCAGCGTCTAAAAGTACCTCACCAGGGAGTCGAACCCCGTCTGATGGTTCCGAAGACCATCGTGCGTCCATCACACTCGCAAGGCATAATTGTCAGTACCAACGAAACCGCGTTGGCTGACTGCTGGTAATAGACAGGCCGCAGTGAGAACCGGTTCGCTTCTTTCAAAATACTTTCAGCAGTTTCTGAATATCAGAATATGAATGCTAAACCGTGGCTGGTATCGACGACCTTCCGATTGCGAGGCGCGTCACCTTAAGGGGCATGATAAACCGGGTCAAAATCACCTTCAGGAATTCTTAGCAATTTTTTCATCATATATTAACACTGAAGATTCTTGATTCGGGATCGTTTCATTTTCACCAGATATGAAACCTGGTTTTTTAGCCTGTTCACAGGCTAAAAAACATTCACTGCCTCCTTAATTCCTGTCTGTCCTGAACTGCAAATGCATTCAGACAAATCTGAGCACACCCTAAATATTAACGCTTTCTTCCCGCCCTCTTCATATTCCGTTGTTAGTTTTAAAACCCTCAATTCGTCCACATTGCAACACATGTATTCGTGCACTTTTCGGCAATCGTTTTTTACCAGCATCCGCCCCCCAGATCATATTTTAGAAGTACAACATGACTCACCTCTCACCACAGTCTGGAGCAAAGCCGCGCCCGTGCCGTCTACCTGTTTTTGCTGCGATTATTCTCGGCGTCTTTAACTTTATGATCTCCGGCTGCTCTGATACCGCAGGTAAAGATGTCGCCGTGAACAATATCAAACCCAACAGCGGCGGAGCTGGCCAGATTGCCGAGCCTATCCCGGAACCACCTGCGGCATCCAATACTGTAGGTCTTGAATTTCTCGGGCGATATCAACACGGGGCGGGGAAAAAGTCGGCGGCGGAAATCTGTGCCTTCGACACGGACTCAAAGCGACTCTTTGTCGTTGACGGAGAGCGGGTCGCCATCGATATTCTTGACATTAACAACCCGTCCGAACCGCAGTTGTTCAAGTCGGTTGATCTGGCTGAGTTTGGTTCCAAACCAAACTCGATCACGGCGAAAGGAGGTGTGATCGCCGCCGCCCTCTCATCCGATCCAAAACAGGAGCCGGGCCTGGTTGTCTTTCTCTCACCCGCAGGTGACGTGCTGAAGACCGTTCACGTCGGCCCCGAACCGGACATGATCACCATTTCGCCGGATGGGCACTGGCTGATTACTGCCAATGAAGGAGAGGCGACAAAAGATTATACGCGCAATCCAGAAGGCAGCGTCTCGCTCATCGATCTGACAGATGGTGTGGCAGCGGTAACCGATGCCTCCGTCGTTCACATTGATTTCACAGCTTACAATGACAAGTCTAAACTGCCGTCTGGCGTGCGCGTCTTCGGAAAGAATGCGACGCCTGCGCAGGATTTCGAACCGGAATACATCGCTGTTTCCCCTGATTCCAAAACCGCATGGGTGTCGCTGCAGGAAGCGAATGCGTTTGCGATCATCGATCTCGAAACAAGTAAGCTCGTCGAGCTCGTGCCACTGGGTTTTAAAGATCATTCGCTTCCCGAAAATGCCTTTGATGCCAGCAACAAAGACAAGAAGATTCAACTTCGCACCTGGCCGGTCAAAGGGATGTACCAGCCCGATGCCATCTATTCCTTTGAAGTCGATGGTACGGCGTACGTCATCACGGCTGATGAAGGGGACCACCGCGACTTCGACGGCTTCAGTGAGAAAGCTCGTGTCGGTGATCTGAAACTCGACCCGAAAAAGTTCCCCAACGCAAAGGAACTGCAATCTAACAAAGCACTCGGGCGGCTGATGGTGACATCCTCTAACGGGGATGCCGACGGTGATGGACTCTATGAGGAACTTTATAGTTTTGGCGGACGGTCATTCTCTGTCCGCAGTGCGGATGGTCAGCTGGTCTATAACAACGGTAACGAATTCGAACGCATCATCGCCAATCGTTTTCCCAAGTCGTTCAACGCCGATCATGAGTCAAACGACCTCGATGATCGCAGCGACAACAAAGGGCCGGAGCCAGAAGGACTGGTTGTGGGAATGCTCGAGGGTCGTCCCGTGGCTTTTATCGGAATGGAGCGACACAGCGGCATCATGATCTATGACCTCGCCAATCCGAAACAGCCGGTCTTCTGCGACTATGTCATCACGCGCGACTTCGACAAATCGACGAAGAAACCAGAGGCAGGCGACCTGGGGCCCGAAGGCCTGACATTCATACCTGCCGACGTGAGTCCGACGGGAAAACCGTTGCTCGCTGTCTCCTATGAAATCAGCGGTACGACCGCGTTGTTCGAAGTCGTCTGCCATACCACTACTGAAAAGCAGGGCCAATCACTGGAGTAGAGAAATTCATATTGCTCGCTGAATTCTCAACTTTAACCCATCAATTGATAAACGACATGCCGTTTACAGAAGAAAGATTTTCGAATGCAACAGAACAGTTTAAAACACAAACGAGGCTTTACGCTCATCGAATTGCTGGTCGTCATTGCGATCATTGCCATTCTGATTGCGTTGCTGTTACCCGCCGTCCAGCAGGCTCGTGAAGCGGCGCGCCGCTCCACTTGCAAGAACAATCTTAAACAGATTGGTATCGCACTGCACAACTACCACGACACTCACGGGGTCTTACCACCAGGTGCCCTGATGTTTGACAATGGCTCAGGCAGTCCCGATCCCGATCTGGGTAACTGGGGCTGGAACACCTTCCTCCTCCCCAATATGGATCAGGCGCCGCTGTACAATCAGTTGACCCCCAACGGAGCAAACTTTCCCACAAGCGCTGCCGGCAGTCTGATTCAGACGGTCATTCCCTCACTGATCTGCCCATCGGACGCCAGTGGAGGCATCAATACTTATGTCGGATTCACCAACAATGAAGATGGCGTCGGGCTCGGCAAGTCGAACTATCCCGGAGTCAGCGGTAGCAAAGGCGTTGATGATGACAAGTGGTACGACCGCAGTGATACCGCAGACGAACGAGGCATCTTCAATTATAACAGTAGCACGCGGATGCGCGACATCACCGACGGAACCAGCAACACGATGGCCTCGGGCGAACGGATGTGGGATGGAATTTCCATCAAAGACGATGATCCAGGCGGATCGCTCCGCAAAGGTTCCATCTGGGCCGGACGCCCCTACGATGGCGAAAAGTACGCGACGTTACTTCGTACCAACGACTCGGACTCCTTCATTCCCAATGGAGCAAACCAGGCCAGCGCCAGCAGCCGTCACGTGGGTGGGGCACAATTCCTGTTTTGTGATGGTGCCGTCCGTTTCATATCGGAAAACGTCAACCGCGAGACCTATAAGTTCCTGGGCAACATGTCCGATGGCGAGGTCATTGGCGAATACTGATCTGTGTTTAACGAGATCTCCAAGTCTCGTCACATTGCTTTAATCACTGGCGTTTCGGTCGTTTTTGGCCGGAACGCTTTTTTTGTCCTTTATAAAAACAACTACCGCTTGTTTAACAGGATGATAATTCATTTCTCTCCGCTCCTGCTTGACCCGGCTCCGTCCGTTCCTGATACTGAATGAATTCGATTTAGAATTTCATCTCCGGCAGGAAAAGAAACATGACGCGACTGACTCAATCTTTCACTCTTCTTTCAGCGTTCCTCATGATGTTGTGCCTGACCTCAATGAGTACGGCACAAGACCAGAACGGTTCGAAACAAAGCATAAAAAAGAACGCTGATCTACCGCACGTTCTGATTATCGGCGACTCCATTTCGATCGGCTATACCAAACCGACCATCGAACTGCTCAAAGACGTGGCGAACGTGGAGCGCGTGAAAACGAATTGCGGCGATACAAAACGGGGGCGGCAGCATCTTGAGCGCTGGCTGGGCAAGACCAATTGGGACGTGATTCATTTCAACTGGGGTTTGCACGATCTCTGCTATCGGCACCCCGACTCAAAAACCCAGGGACACCGCGACAAAGTCAACGGCACCATCTCCGTTCCTCTCGACCAGTACGAGAAAAATCTGGAAGCACTGGTGGAGCAACTGGAAAAAACGGGAGCCACACTGATCTGGGCGACCACCACCCCGGTGCCTGAAAGCGAAGCAGGCCGCGTTGTCGGTGACGATTTGAAGTACAACCAGGTCGCAGAAAAGATCATGAAAAAGCACGACATCAAAATCAACGACCTGCACAAACTTGCGACAGGCTTTGAAGCCTCCCTCTGGGCGGGCCCGGGAAACGTTCACTTCAAACCCGCCGGCTCCGACAAACTCGCGCAGCAGGTCGCGCAGGAGATTAAAGCCACATTAAAAAAAAACAAACCAGCTGGTAACTGAAGAGATGCCTATGCTGCTGAAGTCAGTCTAATGACCGTTCAAAACGGGAAGACACGCTTCACTAACAGTCCTGATCACCGTTTCGATTCCGGCGATTGGATCGCCTTGATAGTCGCTTGTACCAGGCGCAGATCATAGTTTTTCGACTCCTGCTCCAGTTTCTTTAATCGGGGTATCGCCTGGTCTGCCAGTGGTCCGAACTGCTTGAGCCCTTCCAGCGCTGCACGTCGCTGCTGCGGATCATCAAGCATTTTAATCAGGTGAGGAACGGCCTCCTGTGCCGGCGCACCGATGCGTCCTAATGAACCAGCGGCGGCCAGGCGAATGGATTGATCATCCAGAGCTTTCAGCAAAGCTGGCACCGCAGGCTGAGCGGCAGCACCAAAGTTCCCCAGGGCCTGCGCAGCGGTATATTGCACGCGTTCATGCGTGCCTTCCATCGCTCTCATCAAGGCAGGTACTGCCAGGTCCGCTTCAATCGCCAGCTCCCCCAGCGACCGGGCAGCCAGGCCAGCAATATCACGGTCATTTTCTTCCAGTGCCTTGATCAGCATCATGACCACCGCTTTTGACTTCAACGAGCCAGCGGCACGAATCGCCATTTCACGATCATATTGATTTTCGCCGCTGGCAACTTTCAATAACAGGGGTTCGATCTGATCGGGAGATGCGGGGGCAAAGACTCCCAGGCTGAATGCAGCATCCGCTCGCAGATTCGGTTGATCGAGAGCCTGAGCCAGAATGTCAATCGTCGGTTGATGGTCTTGCTCAATCTTCTTCAGCGCCAGGGCTGCCGCGTACATGGTTCGCTCATTCGTCAACTTCTCCCGAAGCGCCGGGATGGCAGCTGCAGCGGTCTGGCCCAGTTCTCCCAGGGCAGAGGCGGTATCCACGTAATAACTGACCGTGCCCAGCAGATCAATCAAAGCCGGCACTGCTGATTTCGCAGCAGGCCCGATCTGTCCCAACTGTTTAATAGCCGCCTGCCGATGATCACGGTTTTCCAATAAATCGATCAGGACAGGAACCCATTTTTCATCCAGGGAACCAATCATCTCCAGGCCATACCCTGCCCGTTCTACCAGTTCCCCGTCATCCGATTCCAGAGCCCCCCGCACGATGGGCAGCAGCGAATCATTTCCGGAACCCGCTTTCAACAGGCAGAGCGCCGCCAGCAGGCTGGTCGTTCGACCGGAACTTTTCAAAAAAGATTCCAATTCATACAGGACGGACTCCGGAATTTCTTCCCTGGTTTGTCCCAGTGACATCAACGTCTGTTGCACAATGTCCTGATCTGGCTCTGCGAGCAACCTGGTAATCTCGGTACCAGCTTCCGTCTCCTGGACCAGATACCCGATGGCGGTCCTGCATTGTGAAAGATTCTTTTCTGCCTGCATGTCCAGAATCAGGGAAAGCAGTTGCGGACGCAGCTGTTTTCGCAGCGACTCCTCCTGGGAGAGATTAAGTATCACTTCATTCTGCTCTTCCTGTTCCAGATCCTCCCGTTGTGTCAGTACTTGCTTAAGAGTCTCGGGAGACGTCGTCGCTACCCTCCTCAATACATCACCAGCAACCTGTTTTATCTCCCAGTTTTCACTCTGCAGCCCTTTGAGTAGAAGGGGAATCAGCAACACCGTATCCTGGCCAGTTTCTGCCACAGCGATCGCAGCCGCGATCTGCAGCGGTTGAGGCTGTTTCTCTTTCAGAAACCCCTTGAGATATTTAACGACCTCAGGATTTTCTTCCGTCATCTCCCCCAGTGCCAGAACCGCTTTGGCACGTCGACCCGGATCCAGTTCAGCATTGGATGCAACTGCTTCCAGACTGCCCAGAGCTGGTTTTCCTGCAGAAATCAATAGTGTGGAAATCTGATTGGCCAGTCCCTCATCGATTTGGTTGCTCGCTAATTGGTCGGACAGTAATTGAATGGCTGAAGAAGGCAGCGATTTCTGTCCAGTGAGGATGCTCACCACAGAGTACTGTAAGTCAGGATTTGCGAGGGTTCTGATCACCCCTTTCAACTCGTCCTCAGTTAACTCAAAATTGGCAAGTGCAGACGCAGCGGCTTCGCTGACCCGGGAATTGGAACCGTTAAACAGCTTCAGCAATGCTGCTTTCGCCTGAGCCTGCTGCTGTTTCGAAAAGGATTTCTGACGGCTGCTCAATGCCCGAGGCGTGTGAAGTCGGACGGAGTCGTTTTCTGACTGCAATGCTTCCAGGAGAATGGAATCAATCTGCGCCTGCTGAGATTCCGAGGAGGACAGCATGATTGCTGCACACTGTTTTGTCAGCAGGTCTTTCTGTCCTAAAGCCGCTTCCAGGGAAGCCTGCTCTCCCGGACTGGGGCGATGATGAAAATCCCTGAGCAAAGACATCGCATTTATTTTTACCTGGGGAGCACTCTGAGAATCACAGATGATTTTGATCAGTGCGGGATACGAGTACCTCCAGGCGTTCTGGAGCGCGGAACGGATTTCCCAGTCCACTTCCCCTTCATCCAGTTGCTTGATCAGCACGGAAACAATTTTCTGGTCAGCCCCGCCGATTTTCTCCAGCAGTTTCGCTGCTTTGAGACTCACTTCAGGATCGGGGTCGTTCAATAATTTCTGCAGGGAACTGCTGGCCTTTGTAATATATTCCGCCTGATCCAGAAGGGAGACCGCCAGTGATCTGCTCTCTTCGTCATCCTGCGCAAGCGTTTTGATCAGCGTCTCTGTGGCCGCTTTGGAATCGGGACAGATCTGCTCGAGCGCTTCGGAAATGGCATCGCTCTCGTCAGGATATTTCGGATAGGCGGCCAGCAGTGTCGGAACCGCGGCATCCGCTTGGGAACCAAATTGTCCCAGCGCCGAGATATACGCAGTTCGTACATCCTCCGGTGTCTGATCCAGATGCTTCACCTTTTCAATCAATACCGGCAACCCCTGCTTGATTTTCCGGTTACCAATTTCTGCCGCCACGTCTGCCTGCAACGCTACGGGACGGGATGTGTTTAACAGGGCCACCAGTTTTTCATCCAGCGTACCGCTCCGTACGGGATCATGGCGTGAGAGGAAAATGACAGCCATGCCCCGTAATTCCTCTGACTCTTCAGTATCGTTCATGATCTCCGTCATTACCTTGACGATTTGCGCCGCCTGCTCTTCTGACTTCATGAACGATTCGAGTACTTTCATCACAGACTCGCGAAACACGGCGCGCTGCCCTGGATCTCGCAGAAGCTCCATGAGCGTCGGTAAGGAAGCTTGTCCTAACTGCTGCTTCGCCTCATACCGATACCAGGGATTCTCTGACTGCATTGTCACCAGGGCGCCATACACCTTCAGCTTCGGATCGGTCACATACGATTTCTCTTTCTCCTTCTGATTTTCTTTAGGGATCTCTTTCAGCAGTTTCAGTAATTCCGACTTGTCCACCACGCCGATCCTGCGCTGGCGCATCGATCCGTCGACGATGAGCGCAAACGTCGGAATACTGGTGATATAAAAATGCGCACTCAAATCCGGATTTTGATCGACGTCCACCTGAATGACCGGGTAGCCTTCGTCCTGAAGTTCTTTCACCACCGGCTTCATCAGCCGACAGGGGCCACACCAGTCTGCATAGAAATCGACAAGCTGGCCTTTGGATGTAAAGGTGTGTGACTGGATGTATTTCCGCGACATATTTGCCACCTGTTCATCCTTGTCATCCACGACATTCAACAAACCGGTGACAACGCGGTTGGGGTCTATCTTGGACGTGACCATCATGGAGACGGCCATGACGCGCTGATCGCGATCCTGCGATTTCAGATCGTTTAATGACGACCGGAAAGTTTTCTCACGATGTTTGGCCATGACGCTTTCAACATAATCATCGTCGTCAGATTCCTCTTTTTTCAGCGCCGTTTTTTCTTTCTGAGTCGCAGGTTCCTTAGCCGGTGCTGGCTCAGGCCCAGCCTGACTGGGAGTTGCTTCACTCTGTTCCTCGGGAGCAGGCTGAGCACCGCAGCCGACAATGGTTAACAAAAAGAGACTCAATAAAGCAGATTTAGACATTTTCGTCCTCATAGTCCTACATGGCTGAAAGAATGGGTTGAGCTGTTCTTTCGGTCGCAGCTGTCCTGTCGAGAGCGCAACACGCAACCTGTTCTCATGTCTATTAAACTATCAGGCTGACATTCTGAACGCAAGATGCCCGCCTGGATTTCATCCTGCTGAAATCGAAGCGGGCATCAACCTTCTCATTTCACGCTGCGACCGACCGACTCACAGAGCCGATCGGTACGCATCCGCGAACTCACTTTCCTGAAGCAGGTCGCAGTTCAGCGCTGGCCGACGGCCACCGCTTTTGCTGCTTTCTGCTGTGACCGGTCCAGATCAAATCGATCCAGGTTCATCACCTTCGTCCAGGCGGCTACGAAATCATTCACGAACTTCTGCTCGGCGTCTTCGCTGCCATACACTTCCGCGATGGCACGCAGTTGTGAATTCGAACCGAAGACCAGATCGACCGAACTGGCCATCCATTTGACCTGATCTGTCTTGCGATCGCGTCCTTCATAAAAATGCTCACACATTTTGGACTTGTCCCATTTGGTATTCATGTCCAGCAGATTCACGAAGAAGTCATTTGTCAACGTGCCCGGTTGCTTCGTAAACACACCCAGCGAAGAATTCCCGGCGTTGGCATTCAACGCCCGCATGCCGCCCACCAGAACCGTCATCTCAGGGGCCGTCAACGTCAACAGATTGGCGCGATCCACAAGCATCTCCGCCGCGGATCGATCGTAAACGTGACCGTGATCCTGGAAATTGCGAAATCCGTCCGCCTTGGGTTCCAGCACAGCGAATGCTGCGGCGTCCGTCATTTCTGCAGTCGCATCGGTGCGTCCCGGTGTGAAAGGAACCTGAACTTCATGCCCGGCTTTTTTCGCTGCTGCTTCCACAGCAGCAGAACCCGCCAGCACGATCAGGTCGGCCAGCGAAACTTTTTTGTCACCCGACTGTGCGCTGTTAAATTCGGACTGAATCTGCTCCAGTGTCTTGATCACTTTCGCCAGTGTAGCAGGATCGTTGGCTTTCCAGTCTTTCTGAGGAGCCAGACGAATTCGAGCACCGTTGGCACCCCCGCGGTTATCGGAACCGCGGAATGTGGAAGCCGACGCCCAGGCGGTAGAAACCAGTTCGGGTACTGTTAATTCCGAAGCCAGTACTTTGGCTTTCAATTCCGCGATATCCTGCTTGTTGACCAATTCATGATCGACGGCGGGCACGGGATCCTGCCACAACTGAGCGGCTGGCACCTCGGGTCCCAGACAGCGGGAAACAGGTCCCATATCGCGGTGAGTCAACTTGTACCATGCTTTCGCAAAAGCTTTGGCAAACTCATCCGGGTGTTCATGGAAGCGTCTGGAAATCTTGCCATACGCGGGGTCCATCTTGAGCGCCAGGTCGGTGGTAAACATCATGGGCGCGTGTGATTTTTTGGGATCGTGTGCATCGGGAACCGTTCCCTGAGCCGATTCTTCCTTCGGTGTCCACTGCCACGCACCCGCGGGGCTCTTCACCTGCTTCCATTCGTAACCGAACAGATTATCAAAGTAACCGTTCGACCATTGTGTCGGCGTTGACGTCCAGGCACCTTCCAGACCGCTGGTGATCGTATCGCCTGCGTTTCCTTTTTTATATTTGTTCTTCCAGCCCAATCCCTGCTCCGCCAGGCTCGCACCTTCGGGTTCCGGGCCGACGTTTCCTTTGGGACTGGCGGCGCCGTGTGCTTTTCCAAACGTGTGTCCGCCAGCGATCAATGCGACGGTCTCTTCATCATTCATCGCCATCCGAGCGAATGTTTCCCGAATGTCATGGGCAGCAGCCAGCGGATCAGGCTTCCCGTTTGGTCCTTCCGGATTGACGTAGATCAACCCCATCTGAACGGCGGCCAGCGGATTTTCGAGTTCCCGATCCCCCGTGTATCGCTCGTCGCCCAGCCATTCACTTTCCGGTCCCCAGTACACATCTTTTTGTGGTTCCCAGACATCTTCACGACCGCCAGCAAATCCGAACGTTTCGAATCCCATTGATTCCAGAGCGCAGTTACCCGTCAAAACCATCAGGTCGGCCCAGGAAATTTTGCGACCATATTTCTGTTTGATCGGCCAGAGCAATCTGCGGGCCTTGTCGAGGTTTGCATTGTCGGGCCAGCTGTTGAGGGGTGCAAAGCGTTGTGTCCCATCCGAAGCACCGCCACGACCGTCGGTCACACGATAGGTGCCCGCACTATGCCAGGCCATGCGAATAAACAACGGACCATAATGGCCGTAGTCCGCAGGCCACCAGTCTTGCGAGGTGGTCATCAATTTTTTGATGTCTTTCTTCACGGCTGCCAGGTCGAGTTTCTGAAATTCCGCGGCGTAATTGAAATCTTCGCCCATCGGATTACTCTTCTGCGAGTTCTGATGCAGCACATCCAGATTCAACTGGTTCGGCCACCAGCCCCCGTTTGACATGCTGCCGATAACAGTGTTCTTCACAGAAGGATTACTGGCGTCCCCCATCACCGGGCATTTACTGATGTCCTGTTTTTTGTCAGCCTGTTGAGCCGCCTCTTTCGTCAGAGGCGGATGCTGCTGAGCTAACGCGGCTCCTGCAATGCAGAGCACCGCACAGCTCGAAACGAAACGCTTCAAGTGAGTTTTCATGGTCATGTCTCTCCAGAAATGAATAGTGATGCGGATTCTGTACAAAGTGAGATCACCTCACCATGCTTCACCATTATGGATGCGATCTTCTGATATATCTAATGCATTTTCATTATACACGCCATGCATTAGATGCATAGATAAGCCGCGAGCAGCGTGAGACTGCTGACCAGAAAAAAAGTGCACCCTAAGCCATTACAGAATAATTACTTACAGGCCGTCAATCACTTCCGACATTGTCACTGACGCCTTTTATTCGGCCAGATTGTTAACAGAAATTTGCATCTACAACAAAGAGCGATTTCTCCGTTGATAGATATAGACTGTGTGATCGCCCGAAGGCACTAAAGTCTTTAATTGCTTTGCCGTTCTCTGTTATTGGCTGTATTTTTCTGAGCTGATTGGTAGGAAGATAAACTTTGATGAGGTCTGTTCGATTATTATAGCCTCCTGAGAAAAGCACGTTTCCCTTAGAAACAGCAAAAGCATTGGAACCGGAAACGGGAAGGTTCCGCCAGATTCCGTTAACTTTATGGTCTGTAATTCGGACAACGGGAAAATCGGTGTAATAGTACAACCATGTTTCATGGCTTGAGCATACATTGAGTGCATAGCAGTCAATGATCGGGTCTGCTTCTATGCAAACAGCACGAAAATCAAATACCTGTTCTCCGACGTGGTCGAGACAGACCAGACCACTTCGACTCAGTTCACAATCTCCGAAGACACCTTCGTCAAAATAACTGATCCATATTTTTGAGTCTTTCGTAACCTGCACGTCTTCAATCCCATCTCCTGCCGGAAAGCACCGAACATGTTTTCCAGAAGCATCATAAACATGGGCGTTACGATCTTGATCTCCCGACGCTCGACAACGAACTAACAGCCAGTTTTGATCGCCAATCGGTTGAACAGAATGAAAGTTCTCTAAAGTAGGAGTCAGATCGACAGTGAACCAGTCTTCTCCTGCATAGTAATGGATACGATAGTCATTGAGGGTCTCTGACTTTTTCTTTGCAAAGCTGGCACCACCCGAGTTTTCCTGTCGGTAATCCGGCAGTTTTCCCAGAGAGAGCATGATCGGATTGAGTCGAGGACCCACCGTGACCGTAATCAGGTTTCGGTTTCCGATCACGGTTTCAAAATCGGCGAGAGGGCGTGCGCGAATCTTTTCAGACATTTGTGTCAATTACTTTTTCTGCTTGTTGACTATGTGTTGACTTTGCCAGGTAGTCATTCAGCATTTCCGTGAGATCTTCCTCATATTTGTAAAACGCAGCATCAATATTACAGGCTCTCTCATTATGAACCAGCGTGCCCGAATCGGCAACGAAGCTGGTATGCGTGACCTGTACTTCCAGGCAAGCGACTGCTGTCGGCGGGACTCTCTGCCTTGACCCCGTGGTTCGCGCAGCTGATACTGAAAGGAACGATTCAGAGAATCCCAGAAGAATTCCTTTCCGAGGAGCCACCATGCAGACTGTTACATGTTTTCCACAGCGCCAGGTTAATACTGTAATTACAGATCGATTACACAGATTCGCGACCCTCTGTCTGATACTGATAACCATCTCTGTCGGATCAGGTTTACCCGATACAACGCACGCCGCAGAAAAAGCAAACGATCCCAATATCATCTACATTTTGGCCGATGACATGGGTTACGGCGACATTCGGGCACTCAATCCGGAATGTAAAATTGCCACGCCGCACCTCGATCAACTCGCACACGGCGGCATGATTTTTACCGACGCGCATTCCAGTTCGTCCGTCTGCACACCCACCCGCTACGGAGTTCTCACCGGTCGCTACAACTGGCGTTCGCGGCTCAAAAGTGGCGTGCTCTGGGGACTGTCCCGACGTCTGATTGAACCGGACCGCGAAACGGTTCCTTCAATGCTCAAAGAACATGGTTACTATACTGCCTGTGTCGGCAAATGGCATCTGGGCATGGACTGGTCACTCAAAAAAGGGGGTTTCGCCACAGAAGCCGCATATAACAAAAAAACCAATCCAGGCTGGGAAGTCGATTATGCCAAACCGATCCAGAACGGCCCGAACAGCGTCGGCTTCGATTACTTCTTTGGTATCAGCGCTTCACTCGACATGCCCCCGTATGTCTATATTGAAAACGATCGCAGCCAGGGCATCCCCACGGTCACCAAAGCCTTCTTTCGCGATGGTCCGGCGCATAAAGATTTCGAAGCCATCGACGTGCTGCCCCGCATCACCGACAAAACGGTTGAGATCATCGATCAACGGGCGGCCGCTGCGAAACAGGGAAAACCGTTCTTCATTTACTTCCCCCTCAATGCACCTCACACGCCGATTCTGCCGACACCCGCATGGCAGGGCAAAAGTGGCATCAACGCCTACTGTGATTTTGTCATGCAGGTCGACGACACCGTCGGCCAGGTGATGCAGGCGCTGAAGAAACAGGGCATTGCTGAAAACACACTCGTCATCTTCACCGCCGACAATGGCTGCTCTCCCGCTGCCAACTTCAAAGAGATGACCGACAAAGATCATCAACCCAGCTACCAGTTTCGCGGACACAAGGCCGACATCTATGAAGGCGGACACCGGGTCCCCTTCATCGCCAACTGGCCCGCGCGAATTAAAGCGGGCACGCATTCGGATCAGCTCACCTGCCTGACCGATCTGTTTGCCACCGCCGCCGACATCGTGGGTGCAAAAGTCCCCGATGATGCCGGCGAAGACAGCGTGAGTATTCTTCCCGCCATGGAAAGCAAAGCCGATACGCCACTCAGGGAAGCCGCCGTCCACCATTCGATTCGCGGTGCGTTTTCCATTCGCAAAGATCACTGGAAACTCGAACTCTGTCCGGGTTCGGGAGGCTGGAGCTTTCCCAAGCCAGGCAAAGACAACCTGAGTGAACTCCCCGCCATCCAACTGTATGACCTCAACAACGATGTCAGCGAACAGAAAAATGTGCAGGCGGAACATCCGGAAGTCGTCAAAGAACTGACGAAATTACTGCAGAGTTATGCGGACCGTGGACGCTCGACTCCGGGCAAATCGCAGCCGAATACGGGCGAAGTCGATCTGTTCAAAGCGGGAAAATCAGCACAAACCATGAAAAAGCCCGCGAAGAAAGCCCTGAAGAAGAAATCCTAAGTCGTACTCTGTTCGGACTTTAGTAAACCGGTGATTCCACAATTACCGGTGATGCGAATGTCTGACGTTCAGATGAAAAAACTTGAATTTTCTCGACTCGTCCGTTATTCTAACGTATTGAATTATTCCGATAGGAAAAGAACAACGTCAATCGACTCTCCCCAAAATGAGTTCAGCCCGTCAGGCAATGGTGTCTGACTACCGTCCCCCGAATTCGGCGGTTCTGACGGACCGGCATTACTTTCAATTATCTCACCAGGTTCCCTCTTGAGATTCTTAAAGTCTTACGGGTGGCCTGACAGGGATTGAACGCGTATGTATGGTTCTCAAGTTCCACGAACTGTCTGTAGCTGTCTCGCGGTTCTCACCTCGCTTGTGTTGAGCACTCCGGCCACTTCTCATGGTGCGCCTGTGTCAGCAGAAAAACCGGCGACTCACAAAATCGACTTTGAGAAATCGGTCCGACCGCTGTTTGTCAAACACTGTCAGGACTGTCATGGACCCGATGCCCGCGAAGGGGGCCTGCGATTAACCAGCCGCAAAAATATTCTGCTGCGCAACGATTCGGGTGAGCCGGCCATCATTCCCGGAAACAGTAAAGAGAGCCTGCTCCTGCATCGCGTCTCCAGCAGAGACGAGAGCGAACAGATGCCTCCCGCCGATGCCGGCACACGACTTACACAACAGGAAATCCAGACTCTCAAACAATGGATCGAAGCCGGCGCAGACTGGCCGACGGAATCAGAAGAACCGAAGCACTGGGCCTACATCCCACCGGTGAAAAGTCCTCTGCCGGAAGTAAACAGCTCTTTTCGAATTAACAATGCCATTGATGCCTTCGTTGCAAAGAAATTATCACAACAAACGCCGCCACTCGCTCAGTCTCCCCAGGCCAGTCCCGCGCGGCTGCTGCGACGTGTCTCCCTCGACCTGATCGGCCTGCCCCCTTCTCCCGAAGATGTGATCGCATTCGAAAAAAATCCGTCTCCGGCCGCGTATGAAAAATATGTCGACAAGCTACTCAAATCACCCCGCTATGGTGAAAAATGGGCGCGGCAGTGGCTCGACCTGGCCCGCTATGCGGACTCCAACGGATTTCAGGCCGACCAGCTGCGTGAGATGTGGCTGTATCGTGACTGGATCATCAACGCCTTGAATGCGGATCTGCCCTTCGATCAGTTTACCATTCAACAGATTGCAGGCGACCTGATCCCCAAAGCAACACTGGACCAGAAAATCGCGACCGGCTTTCATCGCTGTACGACCTGTAATGTCGAAGCAGGCGTTGACCCCGAAGAGAATCGCGTCAACCAGATTTTCGACCGCGTCAATACCACCGGCCTGGTCTGGCTCGGTTCCACATTCGAGTGTGCACAGTGTCACAACCACAAATACGATCCCTTCTCACAGCAGGACTACTACCAGATCTTCGCCTTCTTCAACAACACCCCGCTAGAGGTCAAGCAGCTTGGCAAGAGCGTGACGTTTGAAGTTACCGGCCCCAAACTGGCGATTCCCCTGGCCAAAGAAGAACTGAAAACCAGAGAGCAACTGACGGCGGAACGCCTGGCACTGCAGAAGCAGTTGAACCAGCGTCAGAAAGATCTGAAAACCGCCTGGTCGGAATGGGAAGAGACCACTCTGGCGCTGCTGGAGAACAGTGAAGAAGCCGGCAAAATCCCCGCAAACGTTCGCAAATCGCTGCGAACCGAAGCAGAAAAAAGGACCAAAAAGCAGACCACCGCCTTAACGCAGTATCAACAACAACAGGACGCGGAGTACACCGACCTCGACCAGAAACTGAGCCAGGTCCGCGAACAACTGACTGCACTGGAACCCGATTCCACGCTGGTGATGGTAGAGATGCCGGAGCCCCGCATGAATAATATTTTCAAACGCGGCGATTTCCTCAGCAAAGGCGCCGCAGTCACACCCCGCACTCCGGACGCACTGCATCCCCTTAAAACAAACGCGACGCCTGACCGCCTGGAGTTTGCCCGCTGGCTTGTTGCCCGCGAGAATCCGCTGGTCGCACGCGTCACCGTCAATCGCTGGTGGGCACAGTTTTTCGGTCATGGCATTGTCGCCACCCAGGAAGATTTCGGCAGCCAGGGAGATGCCCCCACGCATCCCGAATTACTCGACTGGCTGGCGGTGGAATTCATGGACCACAACTGGTCGATGAAACAGGTTCATAAACTAATCGTGATGTCGGCCACCTATCAGCAGTCGGCCCGCATCACGCCAGAACTGCTCGAAGTGGATCCTTACAACAAGCTGTATACCCGTGGTCCCCGGCTGCGTCTTTCAGCCGAAACGATTCGTGATAACGCGCTGACCATCAGTGGTCTGCTCTCGACCAAAATGGGAGGCCCGCCCGTTTATCCACCCCAGCCAAAGGGACTCTGGAGACACGTGGGCCGCAACGCGCCCAAGTATCTGACTTCTACTTCCGAAGACCGTTACCGTCGCGGCGTGTATGTGATCTGGAGACGCAGCGCACCGTATCCGAGCTTTACGAATTTCGATGCCCCGGACCGGGGTGCCTGTGTGATCAATCGTTCGCGCACCAATACACCCCTGCAGGCTCTGACACTGCTCAACGATCCCGCGTACGTGGAAATCGGCGTCGGTCTGGCAAAACGGCTGGCGACGAAAGGCCTGGATTCCGACATGACGGACCGCGAACGCATCAAGTATGCATTCCGCCTGTGTGTCGCCCGCGAAGCGAAGCCAATCGAAGTGGATCATTTAACCAAAGTCTTTGAACAGGAACTGAAATATTTCCAGGATCATCCCCAGGCAGCCCAGAAGCTGATTGCAGCGGACGACCGACCGGAAGGGGTCGGTGCCTCTCGCATGGCGGCGTGGCTGTATGTTGCCAACATCCTGTTGAATTTAGATGAAACCATCACGAAGGGATAATCATGAACGCGCATCTGCAACAACTGTTAAATTATACCCGACGTGAATTCTTCCAGCGGGCCGGCATGGGGGTCGGAGGCGCGGCGCTCACCACGCTGCTGGCCAATGACTTACAGGCGGCACTCCCCACAGCCGCCAACCCGATGGCGGCCCGCGAATCACATTTCACTCCCAAAGCCAAAAATGTGATCTTCCTGCACATGGTCGGCGCGCCGTCTCACCTCGACTTGTACGATGCGAAACCTAAACTGCAGGAACTGGACGGCGAACTCGTACCCGACAAGCTCTGGGAAGGACTGCGGCTGGCGTTCATTCGCGAACAGCCCAAACTGATGGGCAGCCCGTTCGCCTTTCAGCAGCAGGGAGAAGCGGGCCTCCCCATCTCGGAACTGATGCCTCACCTGGGTTCGGTCTCCGATGAACTCTGTATGATTCATTCCCTGAAAACCGATCACTTCAACCACGCACCCGCCCAGCTCTTTTTCCAGACCGGCTTCTCACGCTTCGGACGCCCTTCGCTGGGTTCGTGGGTCAACTATGGCCTGGGTTCCGCAAACAGTAACCTGCCCGGCTTCGTCGTACTGATTACCGGCAATGTCGCGGGAGCCGGAAACAGCCTGTGGGGTAGTGGCTTTCTACCCAGTATTTATCAGGGCGTTGAATTCCGTTCGTCGGGAGACCCGGTTCTGTTTCTGTCCAATCCCAAGGGAATGACAGGCGAAGACCGCAAGCGGATTATCGACAGTGTCAATCATCTCAATCAAGTTCAGCTGGCCGACGTAGGTGATCCGGAAATTGCCACACGCATCAATCAGTACGAGATGGCATATCGCATGCAGTCTGCGGTGCCCGAGCTGATGGATATTTCCAACGAACCAAAACACATTCACGAGCAGTATGGCACACTGCCGGGCAAAGCCAGCTTCGCCAACAACTGCCTGCTGGCGCGACGACTGGTGGAACGGGGTGTGCGGTTCGTGCAATTGTTCGACCAGGGCTGGGATCATCATGGCAGCATCGTGAAAAGTCTGAAGAACAAATGCCGACAGGTCGATCAACCGATCGCCGCGCTCATCAGAGACCTCAGACAGCGCGGCTTACTGGATGATACGCTGGTCGTCTGGGGCGCGGAGTTCGGCAGAACACCCATGGTGCAGGGAGATCGCAAAGCCCCCGGTCGCGATCACCATAAAGACGCTTATACCGTCTGGATGGCGGGCGGCGGTGTGAAGCGCGGCTTCACTTATGGAAAAACCGATGACATCGGTTTCAATGTGGCCGAAAATCCGATGCACGTCAACGATTTCCACGCGACACTGCTGCATCTGCTGGGCATGGACCACGAACGGCTCACGTTCAAATTCCAGGGGCTCGACATGCGGGTCACCGGAGTCGCCGGCAATGTAGTGCCGGAGATCATCGCCTGAGTACCGCGGCGATTTCAGTCGTCGGTTCGCAGCATCGGCTGGATTTCGGTGACGAAGTCATTCGCATCGGTGAAGTTGCGATAGACTGACGCGAACCGCACGAAAGCGACCTGATCGACGTCTTTCAAAACCGTGGAAACCCGTTCGCCGATAAATCGCGAGGGGACTTCCCGATCGAAATTCTCGTAGATTTCTGCTTCAATCTGCGCAACAATCGATTCAATCTGATCAGGGCTGACCGGGCGTTTGTAGCAGGCGGTCTCAATACCGGTGACCATTTTCATACGGTCAAAGGGAACCCGCGCGCCATCTTTCTTGATGACTTTGAGAGGTGACTCTTCGATTTTTTCGTAAGTCGTATAGCGTTTGCCACAGGCCAGACACTCTCGTCGTCGGCGCACACTGAAAGGTTGACTCAAACGTGAATCAATTACTTTCGTCTCACCATCACGACAAAAAGGGCACATCATGAACGACGCGACTCCTGTACTTATAACAACAGAACGGTCTCTTCACATTCAGAGATTTTCTGCAGACTGATATTTAAAAATAGCATGATCGAAACTGCGGCACCAGTCTATTGTTCCGAAATCCCCAACTTTTACGGGTTTACGACGCGTGGCTTTTCACACAATTCATCGCACAAACGGTTATTCAACAGGGCGATCCAGAATTTCCTCGTGTGCCTGTGATTCGTTCACGTCGGCTTTCAGATCATTCAGGGTATCTCGCAATTCGGCTTTGACACCCACAGAAACAAAGACCAGTACCACCAGAAATGCCACGCCACTGATCAGCAGCAGTAACGTCCAGATTGTCATCCACATATACATGATAATTTCTCACACTTCTGCTTTAGACTGTGTCCAGTTTTACTGTAGCGTTCCCAGGTCCATTTGGACCGAGTATATTAGATTGAGAGACGCTATGGTTAAATGTGACGCGCTCTAGGATTGACAGATTCAGCATTCGCCTCACGAGGCTGATCCGGAAAGAGCAGCGAACCCAATACATACACGACGGCGGAAAAGGTAAATGTAATCAACGTCAAATGAGTTCCATTGAGGTTCGAGGAGAACCAGCCATTGATCGTTTCCACGCAGGGTCCCATGGCGGACAGCCCCAGCAGGCCTCCCAGAATCGCCGCCAGCGCCCCGGCCTGACTCCCCCGCTTCCAGTATAAACCTCCGACCACCGTGGGGATCGCGCCTGCCAGGTAAACCGTGCCCGTCACTGCCAGATAACCCCATAAATCACTGCTGACCTCGTACCACAGACCCCAGATCAACAGCATCGCCCCAATCACAAAGATCGCAATGCGGGTCACTAAAATCCGCGCTCGCTGACTCATCGGCCCTGCCAGGGGGGCGACAATATCCTGGGTGATCACACCACTCCAGCAGAGCAGATAGCTATCATGCGTTGACATAAACGCGGCGATCATGCCTGCGGTCACCAGCCCCAGTAATCCGGTGGGCACGACTTTCGCCAGGAACAGAGGCATTGCCGACAGTGAGGTGATTGAGCTATTGGTCTTTACGGCTTCTTCAAACTCAGCAAACAGTTCGGGTTGAGACGCGAAGAACGCAAAAGTACCAATCCCCCAGAAGACGGGTAGTGCTCGCCGCGCCAGAAAAGAGATCGAACTTAGTGTATAGAGTCTCTTCGCGACCGCCGCACTCTGGCAGGAGAGCGTGCGAGCGGCACTGGTGGGCCACAACATGGCGGCGGAACCAATCACCACCGTCATCTGGATAATTTGCAACCAGCCAATCCCGCCCCCTTTTCCGGACGGATTTTCAGGATTCGTGGGATCAAAATACCCGTTCTGCTCGGTCACGATTGCAGAAAACCCGTCCCAGCCGATTGACCAGAAGACCACGCCCGTCACGATCACCATGCCGGTTCCCAGTATCAGAAACTGGATCAGATCGGTGATCACCACCGAGACCATGCCTCCCAGCACCGTATAAAACAGTACCAGCAATAACAGTCCGGTCATGATCAGCTTGAGATACATCTCATCCTGCAGGCCGGATATCGCGGTCAGAAACTGGGACCCCGCTTTCAGGAACAGCCCCATATTGAGGACGCCGGAAACCACCATCACGCTGGCCCCCACCACGCGGACGGACTGTGAATAGCGTTTTTCGTAGTATTCAGGGATCGTCATGATTGAGGAATCCCGCAGCCGATACACGACAAAACCGGTCAATCCAATCACCAGAACAGTACCTGCTTCCAGAAACGCCAGGTACAGCGACGCATATTGCTGGATAAAACCGAGCTCCGCCATATACATGACGGTCACCAGCCCCAGTTCGGTCCCGGTCATCGTCGCCAGAGCCAGCCGGATACGAAGTTTACGGCCTGCGACCAGATAATCAGACAGGTTTCCGACGTAACGATTGGCCCACAAACCAATTACGATCGAAGACAGCAGATAGCAGGCGACGATCGACCAGTCCAATAAGGTGAAATTTGTATCGTAAAGAGAAATGGCGGGGCCCCCTCGACTCTCGTTTGCGCGACGAAAATCGGAATTTCACGAAAAACAGCGGAAAGGAATCATTTACCAGCGGTTGCAATCAATGACCATTCCATTTACCATATGTCGCTTCGCAAATCGTCACGGGTCCAGAATCCGTTTGACCAGCCCGCTGATCACAGCGCTTCTTGCGAACGATACACCACTATGCCAGTTTTGACAGTCAATTTCCATAGTAAATGGCTGTCTTCGAAATAACATCTAACAAAGGGGATGACACCGTGTCACTCGACAAAAGTTTAAAGAGCAAAAGTACGCTGGTCCGTGCACGTAACGTGTTAAAGCGGGCGGAACGTATTGAAAAGTTGAAATTCGAAGACCGCTGGGTCGAAGGCCAGGGTGCCCTCGGTTTACCCAAAGTACGCGTCGAAAAGATTTCGATTGGTAAGAAGAAGAAAAAGAAGAAAGACGAAGACGAAGATTAATCGTCTGTCACTGTAGGGGGGAGGAGAGCCCTTTCTGTTTTCAGACTCTCCTCCGCAGATCCCCTGTTCTGAAGCGCAGCAATTATCGACCGGGGAGCAAGGAATGCATGCCCTGAATTTGCTACGGGCTGCCGGCGGCACTTTTACACGACGACGCTATCGTCGCGCCGCCCATTCGTTTCTTGACCACACCTCACGCTGCCGCGAAGTTCAGCAAGCGACACTGCAGCGCATCCTGCAGTTGAACGCCGACAGTGATTTCAGCCGCGAATGGCAGCTGGATGGTTCCTGTACAATCGAAGATTTCCAGGCCCGCTTTCCTGTCTCCGATTACGAACGCTTTCGCCCCTGGATTGATCGCGTTAAGAACGGTGAAACGACAGCCCTGCTGGGAGCCGCCAACCGACTGTTGATGTTTACCCTCAGCAGTGGCACGACCGCGGATTCCAAATTCATTCCCATCACGGAACCCTTTCTGAAAGACTATCGTCAGGGCTGGCAGAACTGGGGCATTCTGACCTACGACGATTTTCCCCGGCTCAAGTATCAGAATATCGTTCAGCTCACGAGTAATTTTGACAAGTTTCGGACCCCCGGCGGAACCCCCTGCGGCAATATCAGCGGGCTGGTGACTTCCATGCAGAGCCCCGCTGTCAAACTACTCTACACTTTGCCCGCCGCAGTGTCTCAGATTGAAGATCCACACCTCAAATACTTTACCGCCCTGCGGCTGGCAATCGCCGATCGCGAAGTCGGCATGATCACGACCGCCAACCCGAGCACCCTGCTGCATCTGGCACAGTTCGCAGATCAACATCGTGAATCACTAATCCGCGATATCGCAGACGGTCGACTCACCGGTGCTGCACACATGGAGCCCGCGATTCTGAAGACGCTGCAGTCAAAACTCAAACGCAAAAACCGCGCACGGGCCCGCGAACTGGAGCGCATCGTTGAACGTACGGGGCACCTCTATCCCCGCGACTTCTGGCCGGGACTGTCTCTGCTGGCAGTCTGGATGGGGGGATCGGCGGGTGCGTATCTGTCGCAACTGGCTCCCTATTATGGCACCCCACCTGTCCGCGATCATGGACTTTCCGCCAGCGAAGGGCGCATGACCATCCCCCTCGAATCGGGTAGTTCCACCGGCGTGCTGGATATCACATCCCACTTCTTTGAGTTTGTCCCTGAAGACGAAGACCCACTGACGACAGCGAATATTCTCACCGCCGATCAACTGGAAGTAGGGCACAACTATTTCATCCTGCTGACGACTCCCTCAGGTCTGTACCGTTACCATATCTGTGATGTCGTCCGCTGTACCGGGTTTCACAGCCAAACCCCACTGCTGGAGTTTCTGCATAAGGGCGCGCATATCTCCAATCTGACTGGCGAAAAGATTACCGAATCGCAGGTCGTGGCCGCAGTTCGCGGTGCCGTCGAATTCACTTCACTGGAAATCGGGCAGTACACCCTGATCCCGCAATGGGGAGAGCCTCCCCGCTATCAACTGCTGTTTGAAGCGTCCGCTCTGCCGTCGACCGATCAACTCCCGATTCTGCTGGAGTCACTTGACCAGCGTTTGCAGGAAACCAACTGTGAATATGCAGAGAAACGTCAGTCCGGTCGCCTGGCGGCCCCCATGTCATGTGAACTGACCCCAGGCACCTGGCAGCGGTTTGCCGCGGAGCGACAGCAGAAACTGGGCGGTAGCATCGAACAGTACAAACACCCCTGCCTGATCCCCGAACTCGATTACGCCCAGCAGATCCTGCGACGCTTTTCCGATTAACCTTGCTGTCAGACACGCCAATGCAGCCGTTATTTGAATACGGGCTGACTACTCCGCAGAAATCCGAACAGATCGCGCAGTTCCTGTTCACTGAGTTTATCAAGCAGTCCTTCCGGCATCAGCGACTTGGGCTGCTTGATCATTTCATCGATGTTTTCACGTTTGATTGTCACGTTCTGTCCGTCTGCACCCCGGATGACCACAATCTGCTGATCCTGGTCAAACAGGAACCCGGATACCACCAGACCATCCACGGTGATCACCAGATACGTTTCATAACCTTCCCTGATCTCCGCACTGGGATTGACCACGTGCATCAGCATCCGCAGTGAATCATCCCGTTTATATTGTGTCAGTTCCGGACCCACACGTTTTCCCTCACCAAACAGAATGTGACACTTCGCACAATTCTGCTGATAGAGTTCTTTCCCATGATACACATCACTGGACTCCGTTCCCAGCAGTTTGGAGACGCGGGCGATCTGATCCTGCATCTGCTGGTTCGATGCTCCCTTGATGGTCTTCCAGTGTTTGCTGACCAGATCAGCGATCTGTTGATCCTGATGAATGGTCATCTTCCTGACCAGGTCATCGGGAATTGTGTCGGCTTTAATTTCGCCGGCATCAATGGCAGCCAAAAATTGACGCGTCCACGCTTTGCGGCTGACCAGCGTTGACAGCGCCACTTCACGCACCGGTTCGTTGAAAGCAGAGTAGCGTTTTAAAATTGTCTCAGCGACTTGAGGTTCATTATATTTCTGTAATGCCACCAGCAGGCCGGTCTGTATGTCGGGTACTTTGCTGGTACTCAACAGCTTCTGCAGCGCGGGCAGAGCCTGGGGCTCCTGCAACTCACCCAGTACCTGGATATATTCGATAAGCTGTGCCTGATTTTTACCAGGTGACTTGATCGCCTCCAATGCCAGCTGAATCGCACGTGCATTGCCCAGCCGCATTTGTAACGTGGTAGAGCCACCCCCCGCATCCGCAAGTGCTTTCACCAGCGTTTCCGGCAAACCAGCCAGTGAACGACCTTTAAACGAATTCTCGAAACCCGTCATCAATATTTTCTTCGAGACATCATCGGGAGCCAGTTCGAACAGCTTCGCACAGGAAATCAGATCCGTGCGGCTGCCGGCGGTGGCATAGCGGCGCATCAAACGTTCCAGAATGGCCGTTTTGATCAACGGACGATTCCACAATTCGGAATTTTTGAACAGCGCGAGCACCTGTTCGCGATCGGAGTCTACTTTGGATTCCAGCGCCCACCAGACCATCAACGGCTGATGCCGGTCGTCGACATCTTCTGCATAGTTCGCAAGCGCTGCCACGATTGGCAGGCAGACATCCGCGGGTAAACGTCGCGCGGTGGCTGCCAACTGGCCGCGTACTTCGGCGTTCGGTTCGTCTTGTGCCAGCGCGATCAGGGCCTGACCCAGATGGGTGGAGACCACTTTATCATCCCCCAGCAGACGCACCGTCCAAAAGCGAACCATGGGATTCGGATGTTTCAACGTTTGCTCTGCGACCGTCTCATCGAACCCCTGACAAAGATTCAACGCCCAGAAGGCTTCCAGCGCCGGGTGGTCGTCATGTTCTTTGATCCACTTCTTGAGTGTAGGGATCGCCGCTGGATCTTTGCGATCACCGAGCAGCCGTAACGCCGTCCGTCGCTGCCATTCATTGGGATGCTTGAGCAGCTCCAGCAACTCGGGTGTTGTTTTCCTGCTGAGATCATCGAGCTTACGTGGCTTTGCCTCTTTTGCCTGGAAACGATAAATGCGACCGGAGTTGGGATCGACCTGTCCCTGATAGTGTTGTCCGTGGGCGATGAACTCTTCATAGAAATCAGCGACATACACGCCCCCATCCGGGCCGACCTTGATATCAATCGGTCGAAATCCCAGGTCAGTACTGCGGAGCGGGAAGCTGAGATCTTCTGTTTCAAACGTAGAGCCCAGGGGTTTGATTGAGGAATAGACCAGATATTGATGTAGCGGATCGACTGACAACAGATTGCCCCGATATTTTTCCGGCAGCGTATCCCCCTCATATTTCACCAGTGCATGACTGAAGCGAGGCGTGGCGGCATGTTTCATGAATGGCAGTAAGCCAAAAGCATAAGGATTACTGACATCGCCGTACTTGCGCTCGGTCCCTTTTTCGTAATACCCCCCCTGCACATAATAGAAACCACGTGTGCCGCCCCCGTTATGTCCAGAATAGACGCGGCCGTCGCCATCCACTTCCAGGCCAAAAGCATTCCCACCTCCTTCGGCGAACAGTTCGTAGCGTTTTGTTTCCGGATGATACCGCCAGACCGCAGGACCTTCACAGTAGATTGCCGGCGCATCGGCTTTGTCACTGTTTTTCAGATGTGAAACGACGTTACTTCCCTGCACCATGTACAACCAGCCATCTGGTCCCCATTGCAGACTGTTGGGAGCAGAGTGTGTATCCGAAATTCCAAAGCCCCGCAGATGCACTTCGGGATCGGCGTCGGGAATGTCGTCGTTATTTTTGTCGGGATAAAACATCAGGTAAGGTGGGTTGAGGACCCAGACGCCGCCGCGCCCTTTGACAACCGAAGTTGCGATGTTCAGATCGCCGGCGAAGACTTTATGATCGTCATATTTACCGTCACCATTGGTGTCTTCGTGAATCGTAATCCGGTCATTGCCGGGAAAATGATGCGGAGGTGGTGGCGGAACCTGATCGAATTCCATGCGATAATATTTATTGCGACTTAGGACCTTCAGTCCCGCGGGATACGGATACTGGCGATACTGCACGACCCACATGCGGCCCCGTTCATCAAAACTCATAAACAATGGTTGCCCGATGAGCGGTTCTGTCAGTAACTGCTCAACCCGCATGTCGGGGTCCAGTTCAAAGAGTTCCATTGATTTTTCGGGAGGCAGTCTGCGACCTGGCGAAAGCTTGCTGGAGCGTTTGAGTGTAGAAGTCGCGGGGGCAAACTGGTCGTAGGCCGCATGCTTCGGTTTGTCTGCAACCGCAGCGAGCGCCCACTTCGGATTGTCGCCGACCAGGAACTCCCACTCCCCTTTCAAGACACATTCCAGAAAGTAACCTGCCAGAATCGGAGGTACGCCCCGAAAACCACCCGGGCCCTCTGCATTATAAACGCGTACAGCAATCGTGTTGTACTTTCCCAGTTTCAGAGTTCCCGGCGGAACCTTGTAGCGCTGGTACTTGTCAAACCCGCTTTCATATTGGGGAGGGAAGCTGCCAATCTGCCCGATGCGGGTCCCATTAATGTACAGCTCATGCGCGTCTGCCAGCTTTTCAATCGACAGCGTTACCGAATCCCGCCACAGGGGACGTGCATTGAGATCCGCCCAGTTATCCGGGACCTTGACGTAACAGCGGTACCAGGCGAAGCCATCGTAATCAGCATACTTGCCATCCAGCTGCTCCTCCCAATCGCCGGGAACCTGTACTAACTCAGGTGGGGAATCGGATTCGGCAGCAGGCAGATTTCCGACAGAATTCAAACAGACAATGAGAAACAGGACTGTGAAGCGACAGACTTTCATCTAAGAAACTCCCGGAAAACGCACAGTATAGGTGTTATTCTATCAAGACTTGAGAAAATTAAGGTTCTTAATATATTTGATCAGAGCAGGCAGCAGAATTCAACGTTGTTTCAAAGGATTACGTTTGAATTCCGGTGATGTCAGGAGATTTCACTGTAACCCGTTCAGTACCGAGCGTACGGATTATGAGAGGTGTAAACGGTGCCTCGCCTGTTGATTTGGGAATAGATTAATTTTCCTTGAAATATTTTCAGTAATTTTACGTTAGGTTCGTAGTGAAACCCAACAATAAAAAAACAGAGAACCATAGCGATGCGAAACACCCTGGAGAAACAGACATTGGAAACTTCTCGACTTATTCTGAGACAGTGGCGCAAAGAGGATGTCGCCCCTTTCGCAGAGATGAATGCAGACCGGAAGGTCATGCAATATTTTCCTGAGACACTCTCTTACGAAGAGAGTGCACAACTGGTCGAACGGTATCAACAGCATTTTGATGAGTACGGCTTTGGTCTCTGGGCGGTTGAGATTAAAGATCAGTCCACGTTCGCTGGCTTTATTGGGCTGGCAGTGCCGCAGTTTACCGCTTATTTCACCCCCTGTGTTGAGATCGGCTGGCGACTGGCGGCTCCACACTGGAACCAGGGCTATGCGACAGAGGGAGCACAGGCAGCGCTGGATTTTGGATTCAATAATTGTAATCTGAAAGAGATTGTTTCTTTTACCGTCCCGGCCAATGTCGCTTCGCGACGCGTGATGGAAAAAATTGGGATGAGCTACATCGATAACTTCGATCACCCTGCGATTCCTGGCGATGACCCGCTCTCCCGTCATGTCCTGTATCGGATTACCAAAGAAGAACGGGACGCGCTAGAGGCAGCTTGATGCTTACTTCGAGAGACGGTCGAGAATATTTTTTGTCACCTGCTGTACGACCGGGTCTTTTCCGCGCAGTCCATGTGCCCAGTCGGTGCTGCCGACCGTGAAGACTGTACCCCCGTTGGTATACATTCCCAAGATCGCAGCCCCCACGCGATCTTTTTCAAACCGGTCATACCACAGGCTATCGCCGGGTGCCCATTTCGCCGGACAGGAAGCCAGAATTTCAAACGTACGGGGCGTCCCATCCTTGAAGGTCGGGACGGGCAGACCCTCTTTCATCTCAAACTGACAGCCATCACATTCGTAACCCACAATGCTGTCTTTGCCGCCGAATTCGTCGCCTTGTTTGATGCTGGTCTTCTCAAACACCCAGTGTGCGGGACGATGTACTTTATAAGCGCCCGAGCCATCCATAAACTGCCCGTGGCTCTTGTGATATCCGCCATACAGAAAGCCAACACCCGTTAACTGATTTTCAGGCCGGTTCACCAGATGATGGCTCCAGAGCGTGGACAGCAGACGGTGATCGCCGTCCGGGAACAGCGGGTCCTGGTTATACCCTTGTTTCCAGCAGGTCAGCGCCCGTCCGTCGTCCTCACTGCGCACCTGCCAGCAGACCGAGTTGCCACTGAAGAACGCTACGTTCCCGCCCTGGCTGATAAACTGTTCCAGGTGATCGCGCATCGGAGCTGACCAGTATTCATCATGGCCGACGCTTAAAACCAGGCGATAATGCTGCAGTAATTCCGGATGAAATTCCAGATCACTGTTGGCGATGTAATCCAGCTGATAGCCGTTACTTTCTGCCCAGATAATAAACGGCAGTTCCCAGTTGGCAAACTGTCCTGCCAGGGGACGATTGAACGATACACGATGCCCCTGCAGATTGGCCCGACCGTGATAGCTGTAAAGACTGGAGCCGCCCCAGTTGTTATAAGCGTTGTATGTATTTGTACTCAGCTGAATCAGAATCTTTGTCTGGCTGCCCGGCTTTTTTGCGCGCACGATGAAAAACAGATTTGATTCCGCGGTTCGAGAATTTCGCTGAATGAACTTCCCGCCCCGATCTGCGACCGATAACCGAACATTGTAATATCCGCTCTGCCAGGAATCGGGTACGGTCAACTCAAAAGCGACTGGCCACTGACAACCATGCGACGAAGCATTTTCGGGAACGGGGTAGGCAGCGCCGTTCTTACGGGTCTCTTTGAAAACGGTTTTATTCTCCGGTCCCAGACGAGTGATTGCGACGGTGTACTGCGGCTCCGAACTGGAAAGATGAAAGGCGACCTTCTCACCAGGTTGATAACTCAGCTGACTGGTATAACCTTCAATAAAGATCGAGCCGGCATCGTCGTTGGCAGCGGCGCGCGGAGCCGTCCACATGCCTGCGATCAGCAACATCAGAAACAGTCTCAAGCAGCAAGAAATCATCGTCGTCTTCCTCTATCAGTTGTGCCGGCTGTAAATCAGTGGATTCGGTTCTGTTAATCCTAACAAGACCGGGAAATGCTTGCTATTCCGGCGCAGAGAAATCACAGGCACACGATAAAGCAGACGTTCAGAATTATTGACGGCTGTGATTCTGCTGCCGAAATTCACGGGGCGACATCCCCATCACACGACCGAACATGCGGATCATCGCTTCCTGATGCTGAAATCCACAGCGAGTCGCTATTTGCGAGATCGTCAGATTCGTTTCCTGCAGCAGCTTGAGAATTCGTTTCAATTTTTCCTGGCGAATTTCTGCCGCCGGGGAACGATGCAGGGCTTTCTGAAAACGATGCTCCAGTATTCGACGCGAGACATTCAACTGATCGGTGAGATCGGAAACCTGCAATGCTTCCTGCGCGTGTTGGCGGATGAACTGAATGGCTTCGCGGACCAGATCATCATCGGCAAACAGCGTATCGGTCGAAGCACGTTCTTCGATTGACAGGGGAGGCACCAGAATCGGTTCCACCGGCGGCGACTCTCCCTGAATCAGCTGGTCCAGCAGTTGCGCCGCTTCGTAACCCACCACATGTGGTGCCTGATTGATACAGGAGAGAGGCACGGGAGACAGCGCCGACATCAGCGGATCATGCTCGATGCTGAGAATCGCCACCTGATCGGGAATTTCCAGATGATGGTTCACACACACCGTCGCGACTTCACGCCCCACCTTGCTCGACCAGACCAATAGCGCCACCGGCTTCGGCAGTTCCCGCAACCACTCCTTTAAACGTTTCTGCTGTTTCTCATAGTCGTCTTCTTTCGTCAGTTCATAATAAGGAAAATGAAAGCAGACCCCTTCCCCCTGCGCTATGATTTCCTGAAACTCATTCTCGATCGTCGGTAGATACTTCAACGTCGGATCAGGGCCGATATACCCGTAGGAACGAAATCCTTTTTGCAGAAAGAAGTCCGCTGCCAGTCGGGCACAGGCCCGCTCGTCAGAAACCACTTTGGGAATTTTTGCGGTATGCTTACCCAGCCACGACACATTGACCGCAGGCAACTTCCGCCGCAGAATCGACTGCTGAATGCGGGCATCGGTCAGACGACAAATCGTGCCATGCCCGTTCCAGGACGCAGGCAATCTCAATTGTTCCTGCAGTCCGCGGAACTCAATCCAGAAGTCCCAGCCCCCCTGCTCGAGGGCATAGTCAGCGATCCCCTGAATGATCTGGCGACTCCAGTCGCTGGAAGTCTGTACGAGTAAGGCGATTTTGCGTCGTTCGGGGAATCTCAAGGGAGTTCGTTTCTGTCTGAGGAAATCAAAGGGAGCCAGTCATTTTATGCCTGAATCATAGCTCCCGTCGGTTTGCCTATGTTAAAGATGCGATGAAGACGATGTAAATATTATCAATTATACTGCGTATTTTGTCATTGTATTTTGAAAAAATTCCTCGATACTTTCCCTGTGCAATGAAGCTTGCGACAGGTCTGGCGGTAAGTTTCTCCTGTTTTTCCGCCAGACCGTCCGCGGGTTTGAATTCTGTTTCCAGGCGACCGCGTGTCAGACCTGCCCCCGTTATCCAAACACTCACCCTGCTCCTGAAACCATGTCGACTCAAACTTACTCCAGCGAATACGATGTCATTGTGATTGGCGGCGGCGTACTGGGAGCCTTCCATGCCTACTTCGCCATGCGTCAGGGTTTCAAGACGCTACTGATCGAACGCAATGTCTTTCCCCAACAGGCGTCTGCCCGCAATTTCGGGTTGATTATTCCCAGCGCCATGCCTGCTGGCCGCTGGCGCGACCGGGCAATCGCTTCCTGCGAGATCTATTCTGAACTCTCTGAGTTACTCGGTGTTCCGCTGCAACGCATGGGGACTCAGTATCTGGCGCACACGGAAGCAGAAGCCGACTTCCTGAGACAGATGGCACTCTCCTCTGAAGACTCCTTATGTCCGGTGGAATTCTATACCGCAGAAGAAACCATTCGTTCCAGTTGCTGTCTGAATCCGGAATTTTGCCAAGGCAGTCTGTTTTTCCCACAGGATCTGCAGCTGGATCCCGACCAGTTTTTTCGTGCCTTGATCAACTGGATTGCGTGTACTTCAGACTGTGATTATCTACCGAACACCACGGCGATCTCCGTGGAATCACAGGGCAGCCACAACCGCGTCAAAACATCATCAGGCAGAGAATTTCAGGCGTACCATGTTTTTGTCTGTTCTGGAGCCGACTTGCAGACCCTGTTTCCTGATGTCTATTCCACACGGAACCTGCAGTACTGCAAACTGCAGATGCTGAAACTCTCCAATCCCGAAAACCGTACGCTGGGAACAAGCATCGCATCGCCCATCGCACTCACGCGTTATCCCGCGTTTCTGAATGCACAATTTCTACAGGGCGTGTCCCTGCCTGCGCCCGACCCGGTTCTTGAGGAGCTGGGCATTCAGATCTGGATCACTCAAAATCAGAATAACGAATTCATTCTTGGCGATTCACACGCTTACTCGACCGACCCGCCTACCGAATTTTTGTCAGCCGAGGTGGAAGCGCAGATGATTAATTATGCGCGAAAGATGTTCGTTAAACTCGACTTTCAGGTACTTGACCGCTGGTGTGGTATTTATACTGAAGAACAGTCCACAGGACTGTTTCAGCAGACGCTGGATGAAAGCATCCATTTAATCACGGGGATTGGAAGCAAGGGAATGACGACGGGCCCGGGGCTCGCCAGAGAAAATCTCAGCCAGCTCTCTCTTTCAAAAAGTCGCATATAATGTCGAAGCATCCGAATCGTAACTGGCAAATCATGACTCTGTTGAGTCTGTTTCTGGGTTATGTCGGCTATTACATCTGCCGCTCGAACCTGGCCGTCGCAACGCCGCTGCTGCTCAAAGAGTACGCGGAAGCCGGTATCACCAAAACCGACATCGGTACCGTGGCTTCCGTCGGGGTCATGTTGTATGCCCTCGGAAAAATCATGAACGGCTACCTGGCTGATTTTCTCGGCGGTCGGCTGATGTTCCTGACCGGGATGATCGCATCTGTCCTGTGTTCGATCTGGTTTGGTCTGGCTGGTGGCTTAACGTTGTTCATTCTCATCTGGGCCTGTAATCGCTTTTTTCAGTCGATGGGCTGGGTGGCTCTGGTAAAAACGGCCTCGCGCTGGTTTCCCGTACAATGGCATGCGACCGTGATGGCTGTCCTCTCACTTTCGTTTCTGTTCGGCGATGCGTTTGCCCGCGTCTATCTCGGCAGCCTGATCATGCTCGGAGAACGCGATACCTCATTCAGTTTTCTGGCAGACTGGCGTAGCATCTTTTTCATCGCCGCCGGCACACTGGGATTGATTACTGTTTTTGTTTATTTCAGCTTGAAATCCAGCCCGATGGATGTCGGCCTGGAAGAACCGGAAGCGAACCCGCTGAACGTATATGGGGCGGAAGGAAATCATGCACAGCGAATTTCCATCAAAGAGGTACTCATACCGCTGTTCGCCAGTCCGCTGTTCTGGCTGATCTGTATTATGAATTTCAGCCTGACCCTGGTCCGCGAAACGTTTAACTTCTGGACCCCCACTTTCCTGAATGAAGTTGCAAAGTTTGATATCGGCCAGGCCGCTGTGGGCAGCATGCTGTTTCCACTGGTCGGAGGCTGTTCGGCTCTGCTGGCGGGAGTCACCTCGGATCGCCTCAAAGGAAGACACGGCCGTGTCGTATTGCCCAGCCTGATCCTGTTGGTCCTGTCACTGATATTATTAACCACCATAGACGTCTCGGGCAAGCCGTATCTGGCGCTGACACTGTTGTCCCTGGTCGCCTTTTTTCTGATGGCCCCTTATTCGTTTCTCTCGGGAGTGATGGCGATTGACCTTGGCGGAAAGCGGGGCTGTTCGACCGTCGCTGGCCTCGTCGATTCCGCCGGTTACCTGGGTGCGATACTTTCTGGTCACACGGTCGGAATGATTGCAGAATACTACGGCTGGAGGATGGCATTCGGCGGGCTGGCGGGAATCTGCTGCACCGCCGTCATTGCCGGAGTGATCTACTGGCGGATTCAGGAACGGCAGATGAACCTGGCGCAACTCTTGCTCTCGGAACCTGAAAAGGAGGGTCCCGATGTCTCACAATGATCCGGCTAAGATCGTTGTTGAAATCAGGCAACGCTTTCAGGAAAAAGGCACCGACATGTATGCTGGCGAAGCGATCTCGCAGACAGAGCACGCTTTACAGGCAGCATTTGCAGCCGAACAGGCTGGGGAGTCGGCAGAGCTGATCGTGGCTGCGTTACTGCACGACATCGGCCACCTGCTGCACAAACACGATGAAGACTGCGTGACGCAGGGCATTGATGATCTGCATGAACGCATCGGCGCTCAATGGCTGGTGCGTTATTTCCCGAAAGATGTGACCGAACCCATTCGACTACACGTCGCTGCGAAACGCTATCGCTGTGCCACCGATGCCGAATATGCGTCTCGACTGTCACCCGCTTCGGTGCTCAGCCTGCAGTTACAGGGAGGCCCCTTTGACTCCGCAGAACAGATGGAGTTCGAACACAGTCCCTGGTCGCAGGAGGCGCTTCGTCTGCGCAACTGGGATGAAGCCGCCAAAGTACCGGACTTCGAAACCCCCGAACTTGAATATTTTTTAACTTACGTCCAGAGAGTCCTGCAGCAGCAGACTCCGGATACTGATGAATGAAGGAAATTATGAAACCTGAAACAATCAAACTGGTCATCTTCGACTGGGCCGGCACGACGATTGACCATGGCTGCTTTGCGCCGATCTCTGCCTTTATCAAAGCCTTCAAAGCATGTGGCGTAGACCTGACACCACAGCAGGCGCGCGGCCCGATGGGCCTGCATAAGCAGGATCACATTCGCAGCCTGTTTCAACTGGATGAGATCGCCGCGCAATGGGAAGCACTCCAGCAACGCGCCTGGACAGAAAACGATGTGAAACACATCTACGAAACCTTCATGCCTCTACAGGTCGAGGAAGCAAAACTGTTTACCGAAATTGTTCCCCACCTGTGTGAAACCATTTCGCGATTGCGAGATCAGGGAATCAAAATCGGTTCGACCACCGGTTACCCGCGCATTGTGGCGGATCCGGTTCTGGAGGCAGCACGGGCACAAGGCTACTCGCCCGATTTCAGCATGTGTGCTGACGAAGTTCCCGCAGGGCGCCCCGCTCCCTGGATGATCTATCGCAACATGGAAGCGCTGGGCGTCTTTCCCCCCTCGGCAGTCGTCAAGGTGGGTGATACGCTTCCCGATATCGAAGCCGGGTTGAACGCGGGCACATGGACCGTCGGCCTGACACAGACGGGCAGCGAAGTCGGCCTGACAGTTGCTGAATTTGCAGCCTTAAGCGATGAACAGAAAGCAGATCGATTAGCAATCGCAGAAACCAAACTCAAAAACGCCGGGGCGCATTTCGTGATTCCCACACTGGAAGGACTGCCTGACATCATTGAGCAACTAAACGCAGGAGAAAATTGAAATGGACGCGGATATTCCCTACCTGTTATTGACTCCTGGCCCCTTGACCACGACCCGCAGTGTGCGCGAAGCCATGCTGGCCGACTACTCGACCTGGGACGTGGATTACAATCAGCGCGTGATGGAAATCCGCGAACGCCTGGTACGACTGGCGACGGACTCCGACGATTACACGGCTGTCCTGATGCAGGGCAGCGGCACATTTTCTGTCGAAGCGACGATCGGATCGGTCATCCCGCCGGACGGAAAACTGCTGGTCATTTCCAACGGTGCGTATGGCAGCCGGATCGCTCAGATCGCCCGCTGTCTGAAGATCCCCCTGCAGGAACTCTCTTTTTCAGAAACCGAGCCACCCGATCTGCTACAGATCCGTGCAACGCTGGGCGCTGATTCAGACATCACGCATGTGGCGATGGTGCACTGCGAAACCACGACCGGCATGATCAACGCCGCTCAGGAAGTCGGCAAACTGGCACACGCCGCCGGGAAGGATTACATCCTGGATGCCATGTCTTCCTTTGGGGGTATTCCAATTTCCATGGAAGACTTTCACGTGGATTACCTGATTTCCTCGGCCAATAAATGTATCCAGGGTGTACCCGGTTTTGGATTTGTGATCGCAAATCAGCAGAAACTGGAGCAGACCAAAGGCCTGGCGCGTTCTCTGAGTCTGGATCTGTATGACCAGTGGTACGAAATGGAACACAAGGGTGGCAAATGGCGTTACACATCACCCACGCATGTGGTCAATGCCTTCCTGCAGGCGCTGGAGGAACTGGATGAGGAAGGTGGTGTTTCTGCGAGGCATGCACGGTATCTGGAAAATCAGTCGACGCTGGTGACAGAAATGCAGAAACGGGGTCTGCAGCCCCTGCTGCCTCGGGAACTGCAGTCGCCGATCATTACGTCGTTTTATTATCCCGAGTGTCCCGCATTCCAGTTCAACCAGTTTTATGATGAATTAAAACAGAGGCGTTACGTGATTTATCCGGGCAAAATCAGTCAGGCGGATACATTCCGCATCGGCAATATCGGTCATGTCTACCCGGCAGACATCATCGATCTGGTAGAACAAATTGAACAGACGCTCAATGGAATGGGTGTACGCGTAGAAAATCCCTCAATTCATTAGCTCCGAAAAAAACAACTCGTTCACTTTCCGTTTACCGGTTTGCCGTTTATAAAAAACATAAAATTCCTATCCGCCATGTCCAACAAATGTGTTTGTCTCAATAATTTAACTATCTGAAAAGCAGTTCATTCAGATAGGGTTATCTGCCAACAGTCTTAGTGTCTTATGATGAGTGATCAATGCACTTCTGTCATCCTGCAAGATGATGACCGAAAGTTAGAATATACCCGAGTCGACCGACCCCAATTGAAACCGGGTGAAGTACTGGTTGAAATATTGTGTTGTACCATCTGTGGAAGCGACCTGCATACCTTTGAAGGTACACGCTCTACGCCCTGCCCGACCATCCTGGGGCATGAGATGGTCGGACGCGTGGTCGATATGCATCCGGAATATCAGGTCAAAGATTTTCTGGAGCGTCCGGTGGAACTGGACGACCGGATCACCTGGTCGGTCGCGGTCTCCTGCAAAAAATGTGAATTCTGTAAACGTGGGCTGACACAGAAATGTACGCGGCTCTTCAAATACGGTCATCAGCGGTTGGACGAGCAGAATTATCTGAGTGGCGGACTGGCCAGTCACTGCCATCTTGTCAAAGGCACGACTATTTTTAAAGTCCCCGGGTCATTGCCCGATCTGATTGCCAGTCCGGCGAACTGTGCCACTGCGACTGTCATGGCAGCATTCCGCCTGGCAGGTGACATTCAGGAAAAAACCGTCTTAATTCTGGGAGCGGGTATGCTGGGAGTGACTGCCTCTGCGGTCGCCCATGCGAAAAACGCTGGTACGATCTTTGTGACCGATATTGACCCGGAACGCGTCCGACGCAGTCTGGAGTTCGGTGCCCGGCATGCATTGCTGGGAAAAAAAGAACAGCCACTACATCAGGAAATACTGCATCTGACCGAAGGACGCGGTGTGGATCTCGTGTTCGATATGACGGGGGCTCCCGATGTCATCGAGAGTGGCCTGCAAGCGATGGCAATTGGAGGAGCCATGATACTCGTGGGATCCGTTTATCCGGCTCGTCCGGTCCAGCTTTCTGCAGAGACGATTGTCCGCAGATTACTGCGTATCGAAGGCATTCATAATTACGTGGATCTGGATCTGGCCAATGCCCTGAATTTCCTGGAGCGGTTCCAGAACCAGTATCCCTTTTCCCGACTCTGCGAGCAGACTTTTCAGCTGAGTGAAATTAAGGCGGCTTTTGAAGAATCGGCTAACCGTCGCTCGTATCGTGTCGCTGTCCTGCCTGATCAGACTGGCTGAGATGCAACAGGTTGAACGTCAGTATTCCGTCATTGCAGCTATCGGAATTGATACACAGGATTTCAGAAGTCGATCTCGGCAGACTGACCCAGATCAATTCCGCCTCGGGCAGGACTCGCTCCGCGGTGATAACGGCTCGCCGGTCGCTGTTGAGATCGCATTTGCTGTGCAGGCCGGGACGCTGGTTGAGTCCGGGACGGGGAAGCAGATGCTGAATCCTGATGCAGTGAGGTGCGAGGCAATCGTTTCGCTTCCGGTACGAAGGCAACGGACTCCTGCACGCGTCTTTTTTCTGGTGCTCGACCGCTGAAGGGAATGCGTGATTCGATCGGCAGAGGCCGTGATTCTCGCTGCATTTCTTCAGTTGGTTCCACACTGGCCAGTTCGGTCTGCCCGGGCATCTCGGTGGCAAAGTCGGTTTCACCCTGATCGGGGCTCTGTGAGCGAATTACAAAATCTTTATTATCAACCGCTGATGGCTGTTTTGGTTCTACTGCAGCCAGCTGCTGACCGGCTGGCAGATTCAAAGCCGGGCTGCCTGCCATAATCCAGCTGCCCCAGCGTTGCTCCAGCGCTTCGACGTTTTTGATTTTGTACATTTTCGCAATCGCTTCGTCCCAGCCATTTTTGTGAGCATCTTCCAGAAACATCAGGTAGCGTTTTTTGCCACCAGTCTGCAGCAGGTAATCTGCCAGAGAGTAGCCTTCCGCATACAAAGTCAGTACCTGTTGCATTTCTGAAGGGTATTCGGTCATCGAGAGCAGGTTCCTGAGAGGAATCCGTTTATTGGTTCCCATCACCTGGCGATTCAGCAGGCGTTGACGTCGTTTTTCTGATTCGTGTTCCACAATCGTTGCTGCCCCTTCATCGGCCCAGCGAGGCAGTGGCCGACGAAAGTGACAGGCAAAGATCGTATGATTGACTTCGTGGGGCAGGACGGAATCCAGGATGCGTTCCAGAGAACCCTGGATCTCCATGTTCCAGCCAAACACTTCGCCGCCATCAAAGGAGAAGGTGGTCGCACCGCCGGCACCATAGTTACCGACTTTGACTTTGATCGGACAGGGGGCAAACCAGTTGGGAAGTTCGTGTCCCAGCCAGGTAATGGCCAGTTCCTTCCGATAGATCTCAGCAGCGTCGCCTACCTGTTTCGCGACTTCCGCGGTCGGGGCATGTGTTACGAAGTTAGGAGTTTTGTAAGAAGCACCCAGCGAGATGAATGAAGCCAGGAATAATACGAGACAGCGACTAAGTTGAGCTTCCATGCCCTCTTGATCCTTTTTGTTGCAGCCACAGATGCGGGTCTGTGGCTGACAAACTCAGCGATTGGTTGTAACGGGATAGTTGGGTCGATCACTCGAATTTGGGGTTTGAGATTTGATCGTGGTGGAACCTGAAGTTCCTGTGACTTGAATTGAACGTCGGTGAATTCCATTCACACGCGGGGGTCGTTTCAAGTACGGGAAGTGTATTGCAAACGCAGGGCCAATGAGAAGAGAAATTTCTGGTTCCACTATGTGTACATCAACCAGGATCAACTGTAAGTCTTATTTCAACATAGACTTACAATATATAATTCCTGAGATTTTGATGCCAGAAACGGCTTCTCAACAGGTTGTAGATATTGCAAATCCGGTTAGAAAAACGGGTGAGATGCAATTATTACAATTCGTCTTCTCTCGAGCCGGGTGGGCATCAGAAGCGAATTCGGGCAAAACCCCAGCCCAGCACAAAGCCGATTCCCATCAGGATTCCCAACTCGGTAATCCGCTGGGTCTGGTTGGGTGTGAGATTGAAAACGGCCTGGATCAGGAAGCAGAGCACCATCATCAAGCCTGCACCGTACAGGCCAAACCGCACCCGGACTTCGCCGGGGGTACTTTCCCGCGCACCAGGCGGTTGAGGAACAGGAACGGCTGGCTGCTGTCTGTTTTCTTCTGTTTCAGCAGGGGGCTCCGATTCCACGCTTATGCCTCCATTTCCAGTTCCTGAAGTTCGTCAATGATCATGCGCACCAGTTTATCCAGATTGGAACCGGTCGCAGAAGAAATCTGCATGACGGGACTTCCCAGTTCTTCTCCCAGCAGTTCAGCAACTGGTTCTGCATCGGGAAGTTCACTTTTGGTCACAACGATGATTTCCGGACGGTCCATCAGGCTGGCATCATACAGTCGCATCTCTTCCCGGATCTGGCGGTAGTTCTGAATGGGATCAGTCTGATCCATAGGCGAAGGTTCAACCAGATGCACCAGGACCCGCGTGCGTTCCACATGCCTGAGAAATTCGTGCCCCAGGCCAACACCCGCATGCGCTCCTTCGATGAGACCGGGAATATCCGCCATCACAAACTGATGGTCAAAGCCGACACGAACCAGCCCCAGATTGGGATACTTGGTAGTAAACGGGTAAGCAGCAATTTCCGGATGGGCTTTCGAAAGTCGGCTCAGTAAAGTCGATTTGCCTGCGTTGGGCTTACCAACCAGCCCGACATCGGCGATGAGCTTGAGTTCCAGTGAAATATCTCTCTGTTCGCCGAGCCCCCCTTTTTCAAATTCGCGCGGCACCTGGTGGGTGGGAGTCGCAAAATGGCGGTTACCACGGCCCCCTCTGCCCCCTTTGGCGATCACGACCCTGTCGCCACTCTGTTTCATATCTCGCAGCAGATTCCCGCGTTTACTGTCAATCACCAGTGTGCCCGGCGGAACCATGATGATGGCATCTTCGCCGCACTTTCCGGTCTTCAAACTGCTCGACCCGTGACCGCCGCGTTCGGCATTCCAGTGTTTGTGACCGATAATATTTCCCAGGCTGCTGACATTTTCATCGGCGATGACAACTACATCACCCCCTTTGCCACCGTCGCCCCCATTCGGACCGCCCCGGGGTACGTGGGCTTCCCTGCGGAAGCTGGCACAACCATCTCCGCCATCACCGGCTTTACAATAGATATCGACGCGATCTACAAACATGATATTCCGACTACTGTTTCTACTCTGCTAAGTTTTTCGACTCGGTTCCTGTGGGGAAACGATACACAACCACAGGAGTCCCTTTGTATCAACTCCAACGCTGACTGGCAGCATCGCCTGCATCCCGTTTGACATCAGGATGTTGTGAAATTATGGACCTTGATTTCTGCGCTGATTCTACGGCACGCACGCTGCGGCTGGTAGAAATATTTTCCTGCTGTTTCGACTGGAAAATCGCAGTGAGCCCAGATGAGACGACCAGCTGCCCCATTGCCGCCGGTCTCCTTATTGTAGATTCTTAGGATGAAAATACGAGTGCCCTTTGATTCATTCTTGGACAATCCCCCGCTTCATCACACTTCTACCTCAATCACTCGGCGGGAATTTACAAGGCAGCCCCGAAGCCAAACACATCGCAAACACTTTAAACACAACACCTTACAGAACGATCCACACTTCAGATTCGCATTGACCCGTATTCGGGATCTCTTTATACTCCCGCACCCTGAACATGCCCGCATGGATGCGATAAAGGACTGGCGTGATGAGTTCCCTGCCTGCAAGGTCGGTTATAGAGTTTTCTCAGTTTGATCAATTACGAGATGCGCGTGAAATCATCTTCAGCGAAGCAGACGCTTTGCGCCAGATGGGACGTGCACTCGGGACGGAGCTTTGCGACGCGGTTGATTTAATCATGTCGCGCAACGGCGCGGTCATTTTAACGGGCATGGGGAAAGCAGGACTGATCGGCCAGAAGATCTGCGCCACGCTCTCCTCAACGGGAACCCGCTCGCATTTTCTGCATCCCGCGGAAGCCATTCATGGCGACCTGGGTTGCCTGCACGCCGAGGATACCATTCTCGCTTTGTCCAACAGCGGAGAAACGGAAGAGTTACGCCGCCTGCTGCCACTGATTCAGAAAATGAAGCTGCCAATCATTGGAATTACAGCACGCACGACGAGTACATTGGGCGCAGCCTGCCAGGTGGTCTTGTGTCTGGGCGACCTGAAAGAAGCGGGCTCACATCAACTCGCGCCTTCGACCACTACCACAGCCATGCTGGCGATGGGTGATGCGTTGTCACTGGTCATCAGCAAGGCACGCGGCTTTTCGCCATTACAGTTTGCCACGTTTCATCCGGGTGGCAGCCTGGGGCGTCGTTTAACAAAAATTAATGAAGTCATGCGGCCCCGGACGGAAGTGCGTGTCACCGAAGAAACAACTTCCATCCGTGATGCCTTCGTCCGACTGAGCCTGCCGGGACGACGCAGCGGGGCTGTGATCATCATTGACGATGCCAACCGGGTCACGGGTATTTTCACAGACAGTGATCTCGCCAGGCTGCTGGAAGAGCGCCGGGACGAACAACTGGATCAACCTATTTCTCAAGTCATGACCAGAAAACCCGCCACCATTCAGGATGATGCTTCCCTGGAAACAGCCATCGATTTATTGAAAGCCCGCAAATTAAGCGAGCTACCCGTCGTAGATCGAGGACAGCATCTGGTGGGACTGATTGATATTACTGACGTGATAGGCTGGCAGCCCGGAGTGGAATCCGCCAGCGTCAGCCAGCAATCGGGTTAACCTGGTTTCCCTTTTCATTTCTTACCGCCCTTTCACTTCCACTATTAGAAACGTTATTCGATTCACATGACCGAAGCCATTCACCATCACAGGAATGGATTTTTCGATCGCCTGATAGCCAACCGCCTGTTGCTGACCTGGTTCACAACAGCAGCGCTGTCCGGTATCTACCTGCTGTACGCGCAGGGCATGCGTACTTTAATTACAGAACAGGTCATCCGCCAGGAGTTTCCCGAAGAAGTCTTTACGTCTCCCGCCTATGCCTCGGGAAATAATGAGAAAGCGAAAGCGTTTTTGCCCGAACATGACTGGGCCGCCGATGCACGCTATCAGTTCAAAGATGAAAATGTCTACGTCTACACCGAGCAGTGGGAGCAGAAAGAAAACCAGAGAGCGGTGCGGCTCACCCCCTTCGCCATGTTGATGTTCGACCGGAAAAAAGGGGAAACCGAAGCACCCATCGCACTGGTAAGTGAAAAAGCTCTGGTCCGTTTTGAATATCCCTTCGGCATCAAACACACCGATCCGGGCCGGATGATAGCCGGTTCTCTGGACGGGCGTGTAAAAATTACAGGCCCGAATGGACTGATCATCTGGGGCCGCAATTTCTTCTACGATGAAGCGTCGATGAATATTTATAGTGCGAGTGAAGTCCAGTTTGCCTATGAAGATCATCGCGGCAAGGCGCGCGGCATCGAAATGAAGCTGATCCCGGCAACAACGAAACTCCAGGAACTCAAGCCCGCCGTGGAGGGCATTCGAGAAATCGTGTTACGCCACGACGTGGAAATGACACTGGCGATCAAGAAAAGCACTCAACCGACAGAGTACGCAGCCTCCCGTTTCGCAAGGGTAAAGAGTTCAGGCAGTTTTACTTTTGACCTGGAAACGAACCAGGGCACGTTTAAAGACGATGTACGAGTTTATCATCCAACCAGTCCGCAGCATGCAGACACACTGGAATGTGATACCCTCCAATTGCAGTTCGTGCGGAAAGACGAACAGGGTAACACCATCAGCGACGCCACGCCTCAAACTGCCCACTCCAGTGGCAAACTGGCTTTCGAGGAACTCATCGCGACGGGCAGAAATGTCATCCTGCATTCAGAAGAAAACCAGTTTACCGGAACGATGACCCGGCTGTTATATAACGAAGCGAAAAAGATGATCGTGATGCAGGACCAGCAGACCGTGCGGATTTCCCAGCAAGCATCGGAACTCAAATGCCCCGACATCACCATCCATCAGGACCAGGAAGGGCGACTGGAAACCGTGCTCTGCAAAGGTGTGGGCTCCGTTAAGCATTACGATCCGGATAGCAGAAAGCTCATGATGGCAGCAGACTGGGTTGAGTATATGAAAAAGTCAATTGATCCGGAAACCAAACTGGAAATGATAGAGCTGGAGAAAGAGTGCCTCGTCAGAAAACCGGATGCGGAATTTGCACTTGCCGCGCATAAAATTCGCCTGTGGCTCAAAGGAGAACTCCCTTCAGTCAAGCAGCAACAGAAGGCAAAGCTACCGGGAAATCCGTCTGCCAGCGAAGATTCCCAGACGATGAAGAACAAACTCAATCCATATAAAATGATCGCAGAACGGGACGTGGCGATTTACAGCCCGCAACTCCGGGGAAAAACCAAACGGCTCGAAGTCTGGTTCGATGAAGAAACAAAACCTCAATCAGCACCGAATGCGCCCATCGGAGAAATGACGCCGCAGACGCTTTCTCCCGTTAAACATGCGGCGTTTGCTGTGGAAGACACTCTGCCTGAACAGCGACAACGAACCGCTGTGGACCCCGCCGGTCGCGCGAACGTTCCTGCACGTAAGAACTCGCTGCTCCCTGGAAATAAAGAGGACACGCCCGAACCGATTATCGTGGTTGCAGAGCTGATGAAAATTCGCCTCCAGAAAAATGACGAAGGTAAAGACGAAGTCTCAGAAGTCTGGACCGAAGGAAATGTGAGCGTCGAACAGTTTGATGCTCTGCAGGAAGAGCCGCTGCATATCACGGGCAATCAGCTGCATATTCAAAACAAAGGCAGCAATGATCAGGTCTTACACGTGATCGGTAACCCCGCCAAAATCAATGCTCAAGGCTCCCACATTGAAGGCGAACACATTTACCTGTACCGCCTGGCAAATCGGGCAGAAGTCCAGGGTAAAGGCTTACTGCTGCTCCCGGTGCGCGGGGGACAAAAAGCGGCCGGTGGTTTACTCTCCGGAGCAGAAGGGATCACAAAAGAAAACAGCCTCGCGTCTCCCCTGGCCTCAGATGCAGACAGCCAGGACAATCTCCTGGAAATTCACTGGGATCAGGAAATGATCTTTGACGGGTTGACTGCGAACTTCTTTGGGAAAGTCAGAACCAATCTGGGTGACAACCGGCTGCGCTGCCAGGAGATGGAAGTCATCCTGTCTGAGCGGGTCTCCTTTACGGAAAAAAATCCCAGCGAACAAAAACCGGACGTGCATTACATTACCTGTCGCGATGGCGTCGAAGTGGAAAGTAATGAATACCTGGACAACCGCCTGGTCGGCATTCGTCGCGCCAGTTTCTGGCAGATGAACGTGGACCAGCAAACCGGAAACGCCGAGGCCCGTGGTCCTGGCTGGCTGGTTTTGTGGCGACGGGAAAATCCTGAAAAAACCACTTCGCCATCCAAAACCTCCCAGGCCAACCTGCCTCAAAAAACCGAGAGTGACAGCTGGAATTACACCCGCATCGACTTCAATGGAAAAATGGCCGGCAATGTTTCACAGCGGAGCACAACTTTTGATGATCGTGTGCAGATTACCTACGGCGGTGTGAAGCGACCTCTGGATACCATTGATCCCGATAAAATGCCCCCCGGTGCCGGATCGATGCGGAGCAACAGCCTGAAACTGATTCAACATGAAATCGAAGGACAGAAAAAGAAATTCATTTCCATGCTGGCCAAAGGAAACGCCGAAGTGGAAGGAAATACTCTGATTAAAAGCAAACAGACTCCCACCAGCCAGGAGTTCAGTGCCAGCGCTGACACGATCAGCTTCGATCAGTCGAAGGACCAGTACACACTCCGCTCATTTGGAAACCGCAAAGCAACACTCCACCGATTTTCCCCACTCAGGCAGTCTCCCACCCGAAGCGTTTCACAACAGATTGAGTTCTCTCCGTCCCATGACCGGGTCACATTACACGGGGTAACCGAAATACAGGGGCTGCCTTAAGCCAATTCCGCTGGAAATGAGAGATTATTTCTTTTTTCCCCTCACGAACTCCCCTACAATCGAATAAGAAGCTTGCCTGCAAAAAACGTCTCTACTGGATTTCAAGCAAGGAACAACAGTGAACATGCCTGTCACGCAGCAGCAAACCAATCAATTTGCTTATAGCTCTGGTTCCACAAAACGTAAACCATTTGCATGGGCAGGCTGGGATTGCAAATTCTCTCGCGGGTTCTGGCTGCTGACCCTGACAGTACTGCTGTTGGCCCCGTCCGATCACGTACTCGCACAGGACTCACGTGCGCTGTCGACCTATCAGAAACAGTACAGTATTCTGCAAAGCGCGTTTCGGGACAAACTGATCCAACTGGCACAGAATTGTCAGCGCGACCAACAGCAGGCGGGCGTGCAGACCATCACCGGAATCATTAAAGACGTGCAGGATTTCGATCCCCAGGCCAACCCTCTACCGCGTGAAGTCCGTCCGGATCTGCCTCTCAGTCTGCCTGCCGCTGAACGCAACTGGCGGTTGAAGTTGCGGAACCTGCAGGAGGAACAGGCCAATGATCTGTTCGTGTTCTCCCGCAAAGTGTTGCATGAGGGCTTTCCGAGTTACGCTTACGATCTGATACTGGAAACCGCGTATCATAATCCCGATCATCGATCAGTACGGCAGATTCTGGGCTACGTACGGAACGGCGACGAATGGGCTACCCCTTTTGAAAAAGAGATGCACGATCGCAAACAGCAATGGCATCCCCAGTTCGGCTGGTTACCCGCTTCGTATATCACCCGTTATGAGCAGGGCGAACGCTATGTCAACGGACGCTGGAAATCAGCGGCACAGGAAGCAGAAATCCGACGCGATTTCCGCAACGCCTGGGAAATCAAAACCGAACATTTTCTGATCAAAACCAACCACAGCCTGGAAATGGGTGTGAAGCTGGCTACCGAAATGGAAGACTTTTACCGCTATTTCCACCAGACATTCGCAGCATTCTTCAACACGCCCCAACAAATGCAGAAACTGTTTGAAGGAGCCCGCAATCCATTTCAACGTCGCAATAAAAACGATCAACACGTGATGCATTACTACAGCACGCGCGAGGAATATCTGCAGCGACTTCAGAAAGACATTCCCCAGATCAGTCTCACGCACGGCATCTATCTGTTCGGCGATCGGATCTCCCACTTCTATCATCGTCCCGATGCAGAAGGCGATCTGGGAACACTGTACCATGAGGCCACCCATCAGCTGTTTTATGAAAGCAGCTTTCAAGGCAGGAACCGCCAGGTCGGCGAGAAGAATCATTTCTGGGCCATCGAAGGAATTGCCTGCTACATGGAATCGTTTGAAAAGAACGGAAAAAAATTCCGGGCCGGAAACCCGAACCATATCCGCTTCAACGCCGCCCGCTATCGGCTGTTGAAAGATGATTATTATGTCCCCCTGGAAACATTTGCAGCGATGGGCCGCAATGCTTTTCAGACCAGCCCCAACATCAGCCCCAATTACAGCCAGGCATCCGGCCTGTCGCATTTCTTCATGCACGCGTCGCGCGGCGAATATCGGGATGCGTTCATTAATCAGTTGACGGAGCTCTACAGTCTCAATTCCCGTGTGCGAAACAACCCGCAGTCCCTCGCCGAATCAACGGGCGTCTCTTATACCGATCTCGATCGGCAATACAGAGAATACTCGGCGAGCCTGCAGAAAGCCCTCAACGAACGCGCGTTGAGTCTGCAATCCTCCCAGTAAACCAGGCTCGCTTCGAACCGGAAAACGTGTTTCGAGCTTGCGATGTCTGTTTACTCTCAGAGACTGTCATCAGACCTTATTCCCAGACTAAGACTCTGTCCAGTTTTACTGTAGTGTCTCCAGGGCCATTTGGACCGAATATACCAGATTGAGAGACGCTATGGTTATCTGTGACGCACTCTAGCAGCACACGCATATTAAATTATACTAATTAACATTCTAACACGTTAATTAAATTTACTGTTAAATTTTCTTGCTTAAGTCTTCTTAATATACGTAGAATAGTGGCTTCACCTCAAATTTATCTTTTTTAATTTAGTTTTACTTAACCTGTCATCCTCATCTAAAGGAAACGAACTAATGGCACTCAAGTTCCAAAGTCGATCTAAACAGGGTTTTACCCTCATTGAGTTACTGGTGGTGATTGCTATTATCGCCATTTTGATTGCCCTGTTATTGCCGGCTGTCCAGCAGGCACGTGAAGCAGCCCGGCGTTCCACCTGCAAGAACAACCTGAAACAACAGGGACTGGCGTTGCACAACTACCACGATTCCCACCGCATCCTCCCCCCCGGAGATGTCAACGGTGGTGGTTATGATTGTGCCTGGCTGGGAAGTCAAGAAACACGCAACCACACCGGTCAGCTCTACATGCTTCCTTTCCTGGATCAGGCAAATATTTACAATCAGGTCAACTTCTCAATGGCTACCGGATTAGGTGATGGCAACGGGGTCTGCACTGGTCCCACCGCAGGTATTCAAACGGCAGCCACTTCACACTCCATCCCGGTTTTTGAATGCCCCAGTGACTCCTACTCACATGGTCCTTACTCCTACACCTCAAACCTGGCCTATGCGACGGCAAAGGATTATCGCACGAGTTACACTTTTATTTATCTCACCTATTCAGCGGGTGTCGCTTATGAATCTATTTCAGGAATCAAAACGGCCTTTGGACACAATGGGGCAGCCAGGATGCGGGACTTCAGCGATGGTACCAGTAACACCATGGTAATGATGGAGACCCCGATGCAAAAAGACTCGGCAATTCGAGGTCCATTCTGGGCAACATGGGTGGCCACCGCCGCGATTATTGCAGCCCCTTATCGAAAGATTAACCAACCAACCAGCGCAACCAATAAGCTGGTAAACTGGGGATCGCCAGGTAGCGAACACGTGGGTGGTTGTCATGCACTCATGGGTGATGGTGCCGTGCGGTTCGTTACTGAAAACATCGATATCAATCTACTCAGAGCAGTTCAGACTATCAACGGCGGCGAAGTGGTCGGCGACTTCTAACAGAGCAATCATTTGTGAGAAATATTAATGTGGATTTATCAACTTAAGTTTTTACATGCACTCTGCCTGATGACAGCCTGCCTGCTTGCCGGCTGCGCAGGGGGAGGAGCAGATACACCCGATCTGGGACAGGTCTCAGGTACGATCACTTTAGATGGGCAACCACTGACACAGGCCTCCGTGACGTTTCAACCTCAGTCGGGAGCCCCTTCGGTAGGCATGACTGATGAAACCGGCCATTATGAACTGGCTTACAACACTGATACACAGGGAGCGATACCAGGCCAGCACGCGGTACGCATCAGTAAGATGGGTGAACCGGGTTCACCCAATGACACAGAAGATCAGGTCCCGGCAAAATTTAATCAAAACTCAAAACTCACTGCGGAAGTCAAACCGGGCGAGAACACCGTGAATTTCGATCTGGATTCGAAAGCCAAGTAGCGTTTCACAGCATGACTTCAGTTTGACGTGAATCACAGAAACTATGCAGGACAGGTTCTGCTCTCAGGAGTAGAGCCTGTTTTTCTATCCCTCCGACAGAGCCTGGAATCCTTTCTTTCTGGACCCGGCCTCTGCCGCGCGATAGGATGAATAGGCTTCGTTCTTCTCCCCTGCTCTCCTGTGATACTGAGATATTCGCGATGCAGCCTGCATGTCATCCGAGATCCGATCCGCAAGTCAACACACAGCGAGCCCGCCATCCGCTGCTGTTTCGTGGTGCAGCGATCCTGCTGGGACTCTCTCTGCTGGTTCTCCTGGAAATCGCACTGCGACTGTGTGGCGTTCAACCCCTGCCCGACAGTCAGGACCCCTACATCTCCTTCAGCTCTGATGCCACACTGTTTATCAAAGATCCTGCAGGAACCAGTTATCAGACCGCCCCGGAACGAATCGACTTCTTTCGCCCACAAGCGTTCCCCGTCAAAAAACCGGCAGATACGTTTCGCGTATTTGTACTGGGTGGTTCGACAGTTCAGGGCCGACCTTATGCCGTCGAAACATCATTCACCACCTGGCTGAAAATCAATCTGCAGGCAGCGGAGCCAGAGCGCGACATGGAAGTCATCAACTGTGGCGGAGTCTCGTATGCCAGTTATCGCCTGGTTCCCATCCTGCGTGAAACACTGCAGTACCAGCCGGACCTGTTTATTGTCTATACCGGCCATAATGAATTTCTGGAAGAACGCTCCTACGGCAATTTCAAACAGAGTTCACCGATTTATCTCACCGCGCAGAAATCCCTCCGTGATCTGCGTATTGCATCTCTTTTGCAACGCATCCTGCCAGACACGCAGTCTAAAATTTCGGCCGCTCCCAAAACCGTGTTGACAGCAGACGTGAATGCCCGGCTCGATTTTCAGAAAGGCCTGGAAGGATATCATCGCGACCTCGACCATCGTCGCGACATTGTGAATCATTTTAAATACAATGTACGACAGATGATTTTACTCGCGAAGCAGGCAGACGTACCGCTCGTGCTGGTCAATCCGGTATCAAATCTCAAAAACTGTCCCCCGTTTAAATGTGAATTCCAAAACGGTCTTTCGCAGCCACAGCAGGATCAACTGATTGCCTGCTGGAAAGCAGCCAACGATTGTGGCTGGAATGAAGCTGATCGCAAAATGCAGTTGTGGAAAGAAGCCGTTCGCATTGACCACCAGCACGCCGATCTGCTGTACAGCGTGGGAAAAACCTGTGAATCTCTGCAGCTTTATCCGGAAGCAAAAAACTGGCTGACGAAAGCCAAAGAAGAAGACGTCTGCCCGTTGCGGATCCTGGAACCGATGCATGTTTCGCTGCTTGAGCTGGCGCAGGAATTTCATGTACCCCTGGTTGATATCCGCAGTTTAATTGAGCAGCGTACACCGGATGGAATTCCCGGCAGTGAATGGCTCGTTGACCATGTGCATCCCAGTATTAAAGGACATCAGCTGATTGCCGATACACTCTATGAAAAACTGGTCACCTTGCAACTCCTCCCGCAACCGGCTGACTGGCAGTCGAACCGGGATCAACTGCGTCTGGCACATTTAAATTCTCTGCCAGAGGAATATTTTCTCCGCGGTGCGCTGCGCAGCAGAAGGCTCGAAGGCTGGAGCCGGGGTCGCAGCCAGAAAATCCCCCCCACCTCGACACAGAGTTTCATGCAGTAAATCCTGTTGTAAGCTCATTACGTCCGCTGAGGGAATCTGTTTCATTATTGCAGAAAAAGGATACAAATCTGACGCATACTCTGATTGATTCGAGTCCGCTGCTGCCCTATGATCGAAGATCAAGGTCTGTTTCGCTGACGTTGATCTTATCTTCCCTGAATCTGACCTGTGACGCTGCTCAACATGAAAGAGACACCTGATGAGACAACGCTGGATTTTCACACTTCTGGGACTGGTCTTCCTGAACACCGGGCAGCCGGTTCACAGTGAAACACAAGCGGCACCGTTTGTCGCTGGCTTTGATCGATTTTCACGGCATGCTGAACTGCAACCACAGGCGGGAGGTCAGCTGCTGATCAGCGAACTGAGTTGCGTCGCCTGCCATCCATCACAGCGCGCTGAACTGCAACCCAAACGGGGACCGCGCTTAACGGGAGCCGGCAATCATCTGCAGCAGCAATGGATTCGCGAATTTCTCGCCGCGCCGCAAATCAGCAAAGCAGGCACAACGATGCCTGATGTGCTCCATGGTTTACCCGCTGAAGAAAAGCAGCAAGCCATTACTGCATTGACCGCGTTTCTCACCACACAGCAGTCTGACTATCCCGAGATCAAAGCGACCGGCGCCAATCCGGTGCCTCACGAATTCTGGAAAAAAGGCAATGTCGAACAGGGACAGGAGCTGTATCATAAAATCGGTTGTGTCGCCTGCCACGAACCCGATGAAACATATGAACCAGGCGAGATTAAAATTTCTCCGACCGATAAAATGCTCGCACAACTCGATCCCGAAGACATTAAGGAACTGGGACTGGCCGCTGCTGTGCGTCCCGTCAATTCGGTTCCCCACGGCAACCTGCCAGCCAAATACACACCAAAATCATTGACGTTTTTTCTGCTCAATCCCGAACAGACACGACCCGCCGGTCGAATGCCGCAACTCAAACTCAAGGCGGTCGAAGCAGCCGACATCGCCGCCTATCTGCTTCGGAAACAGACCGAAGTACAGACTGCGGACAAAAATACCATTGCGCCAGATTTAATCGCACAAGGTCAGCAACTGTTCGTCGAACTGAAGTGTGTGAACTGCCACGAAACAAAAAAACTGAAACCAAAACTGTTTGCTCAACCATTGGCAAAATTAAACGCAGCTGCTTCGACCAGTTGCCTGCACGCTGCTCAGAAAAATATGCCCGCATATCCTCTGGACCAGCAGCAACAGACGGCGATTGAGCAGACCCTGGCAAGTCTACCCGACCAGAACCCTGCCAGTCCGAAACAGCAACTGGATTTTCAGGTGCTGCAGCTCAACTGTTATGCCTGCCATGAACGAGACAAACGGGGGGGCGTCGGCTTTAACCGCAAGCCTTACTTTGAAACCGCCGCGCACGTCGACCTGGGTGATGAAGGCCGCATTCCTCCCACGCTGACCGGAATTGGCTTTAAACTGCAGAAAAAATGGCTGTCAAAAGTCCTGAATGGGAGAGGCGACATCCGCCTTCACATGCAGGCCCGCATGCCTGTTTTTCCGAAGCAACAGGTCTCTGCCCTGCCCACCGCTTTTGAGAAAGTCGATGGTAAAACGCAGTTGCCCGATTCAAAAGTTTTCCCCGACCACAACAAACTGGCATCGTCAGGCCGCATCATGCTGGAGACCGGTTGCATCCAGTGTCATCCCATCCGTGGCGAAAGTATGCCGGGTGTGGTCGGCACCGATCTGGGTGATGTCACCAATCGCGTGCATCCCCACTGGTTCCGTGAATTCCTGCTCGACCCCGCTTCCCTGAAACCACGCACCCGCATGCCCACTTTTTTCCCAGGTGGACAGAGCCAGAATAAAGGGCTGCTCGACGGGAACGTGGATCAGCAGATCGCGGCACTCTGGGGCTACCTGAAAGCGGGTTCCAAACAGCCTCTGCCTGAAAAAATCCTCGTAGCAAAATCTAAAAACTACGAACTCGTCCCCGACAAGCGTCCGATTGTTCTGCGCACCTTCATGCAGGAGGCCGGAACCCATGCCATCGCGGTGGGCCTGCCGGAGAAGGTTCATTTCGCCTTTGATGCCGAACAGGTCCGACCCGCGCTCGCCTGGAAAGGCCGGTTCCTGGATGCACAGGGAACCTGGTTCATTCGCTTTGCCCCCCCCGCCGACCCGCTGGGCAGCAATGCGATCCAGTTTCCCGCAGGAGCCCCGGTGGCGCTCTTGAAATACAATCAGCAGCCCTGGCCCACGTATTCCCCAGATGCGAATGAATTGCAATTTCGCGGATACCGCGTCGATGCGGCAGGCATTCCCACCTTTCTGTATCGCTGTGGAAAATTCGACATAGAAGACCGTTTCGAAGCGACCGAAAAACAGGCTCTCAAACGACGACTGACCATCAAAGGCAGTCCACAGCAGAGCGATTCAGAGACGCTCTGGTTTCGCGGCCTGACCGGTAAAACTCTGAAGCAGCTGAACCCGACGACCATGCAAAACCAGGCGGGCCTCCAGGTTTCGGTCTCGTCTGAACTGACGAAAGCCGGTCTTCTTCGCAAGCGCGACAACCAGTCTGACTGGATCATCCCCGTACCCGCTACAGCTAATACTACGATTGAGGCGACCTACCAATGGTAACACGCGCGATCCTGTTTACATTGACATTACTTTGCATCACATTGGCCGGCAGCGCTGGCGACATTCAGTCTGTTTTTGCAGAGAGTGAGGCGGACTATTACCGACTCGTTTCGATCATGACGCCCCGAGCGCAAACTGAATCGCGGGCCGCCAACTGGAAGCCGGCCCCCGGTGACCTGGTACTGGAAGTCAGTGGCATCGCAGTGCTCGATGATCATCGCATTGCCGTCGCCATCCGCAAGGGGGAAATCTGGATCATGGACGGCGTGTATGAACAGCCTCCCAAAAACGTAACCTACAAACGCTTCGCGACAGCCTTGCATGAACCGTTGGGGCTGATCTATAAAGACGGCGCTTTCTACACCGTCCAACGTAGCGAACTGACGCGCATTCGCGATACTGACGGCGATGACATCGCCGATGAATATCTGACCGTCGCCAAAGGCTGGGGGGTCACCGGTCATTACCATGAATATGCTTACGGCCCCGTACTCGACCACGATGGAAACATGTGGCTCACATTAAACATCGGACTGGGGCTGAAGAAAGAACACAAATCGCGGGCGGTCACCGATCCGACACTGGGCTTTTCACAAGGCCGCTGGCGCGGCTGGGGCATGAAGTGTACTCCGGAAGGCGAACTGATTCCCGTCTGTGCTGGCATGCGGTCTCCAGCGGGACTCGGTGTGAACCGCGCCGGCGATGTGTTCTACACCGATCAGCAGGGAAACTGGGTCGCCACCAACTCACTGCATCACATGCGCGAAGGGGCGTTCTTCCACCACGTCGAAGCCCTGGCGTCGATGAATCTTCCCGGTTCACCTGTGAAGGGCATCAAAGAAATCCCCAACGGCCTGCCTTTCCCGGAAGCCCTCAAACGGATGCCACAACTCAAGCCACCTGCTGTCTGGTTCCCGTATAAAAAAGCCGGTCAGTCGGCAACCGACATCATGCTCGACGACAGCGGCGGAAAATTCGGTCCCTTCGATGGTCAGTTTTTTGTCGGCGAATTTACACAGGCTTCTATCCAACGTGTCTTTCTGGAAAAAGTGGACGGCGAATACCAGGGGGCCTGCTTCCCTTTTCGCAGCGGCTTCGCTTCCGCAGTACTTCGGATGGCTCAGGGAACCGACGGCAGTATGTTTGTCGGCCTGACCAATCGGGGCTGGAGCAGTCTGGGGACTGCCTCCTATGGACTACAGCGACTGGTCTGGACGAAAAAAATGCCGTTTGAAATCAAGGAGATGCGGGCACAACCCGAGGGTTTCGAACTGGTCTTCACCAAACCGGTCGACCGCAAGACAGCTGCAGATCCTAAGTCTTACAAGCTGCAGAGCTACACCTACACGTATCACTCTTCCTACGGCAGCGATGAAATTCTGCCGCGTCACCTTGAAATTGAGAGCATCACGATTTCGGATGATGGTTTGAAGGCAAACCTCAAAGTCAAAGGTTTGCGCGCATTGTATGTCCATGAACTCAACGCAGAAGGGGTTAAAAGTCAGGATGGTCAGTCTCTGCTGCATCCGAACGCTTACTACACTCTGAATCGCATCCCGAAGTAATGTGCCCCGGTTACGTTCAATTCAGAAAACCACGTTCGCGTAATTCCTGGATATTTCCGGGTGCACTTTCCCAGACCCGCTCCGCCGCATAACGCATCACCGCGATGCCTCCCATGCCGGGCGGGGCACTCAGAATCGCAACGTGTTCTTCCTCTTCATCGTCCAGTTGGCGATTCAGTTTGGCGACCGCTTCTTCAATGCTGTCGCTCACAATTCGCTCGGGGCCGCTGGTATTGGCGAATTTCAGATTCGAAAACCCAGCGGTCCGCGATAGCAGAAAGGCGGCCAGGTCGGCTTCTTCCTGTTCTTCGAAGAAATTGCGAAACTCCGGCTCCATGCGATCGGGGGTAATGATCATCGGGCGGGTGATACTGACTTCCCCTTTACGGATCGTGACCGTCGAACCACTCTCCGCGGCTCCACAAACCAGATAATAAGGCAGCTTCTGATCGCCGAACGTAAACAGGGAAAAATTTACGGGACGCTCAATCCGTACCGCGGTCCATATTTCGAAGAAACGCTGTTCATCGAACTCGTGTGAAAAATTCATCTGGTTCCAAACGGGTTGAATAATAATACGGCGAGTAAAACGATTCTGATCAGCGGGATGATTAGCTCAGTTTCTTCAACTTACTGACGCGTCCGACTGAAACCCATTCGGTGACAAAGAGGTTCCCCTCCTGATCGAAGCAGGCATCGTGCGGGTGGACGAATCGGCCGGCCTGCCAGGTTTCAGGCTGCGTACGTACTTTGAATCCATCCAGGACTTTGTTCGTCCAGTCCTGATCGTATCCCAGATGTGTGATGACTTTATTCTGCTTATCAAACAAAGTGACTCGCGCGTGCAGGTCGGAGACGACCATGATGTCACCCTGAATATCAATATCGGCTGGAAAGCTGACTGTATTGACAAAACCCAGATGTTTTCCATCGAGCGAGAAATACTGCAGACGATGATTGGCCCGGTCGCAGACCGCAATCTTGGGTGTACCGTCCCGTACATCCAGCCACATCCCATGCGGCGTTTTCATTTTTCCAGGTTCGGTTCCACTTCCGCCCCAGTAAAATTCGGGTTTCCCCTCTTTGGTATACTTGTGGATAAAGTGAGAACCATAACCATCGCCGACATAAAATCCCCCGTCAGGAGCGAAAGCAATATTTGTGGGACTGTAACGCTGCTTTGTATCTTTATAATGTTCGGGAGCGGCAGGTCGCCCGATCGTCCAGACGACTTCGCCGGTCAGACTGGTTTTTGCCACGACGCCATGCTTCGTATCGGAGAGATACAAAAATTCGTCGCTGCCTTCTTTGCGCACATCAATCCCGTGTCCGCCGCCATGATATTCCTTGCCGAACGAGCGGACGAACTTTCCAGCCGGGTCAAAGACCACAATTGCATCCATGGGTGTTTTGGTTTTCGAACGATGCTTGATATAAATCAGCCCGGCGGAATCGACGCACACGCCATGCGTCTCACCCCATTGGATATGTTTGGGAATGTCACCCCAGTTATGGATCGCTTCATATTGAAATGCCCCTTCGCCCAGGACCGGCGGCTTGCTGCCCGCTTTGTCTTCTGCGCCGAGAATGGCAGGCGCAAAAAAACTGCCTGCGACAGCCGCACTGGCGGTTTTCAAAAAGGCACGTCGGGAATCGGTCTGTCGTGAGTTGAAGGCGGAGCGTTGATCCATAAAAACGGGTACCTGGCAACAAAAAGTTCGTGAAAATCTGTTGTATTAACCATCAGAGAAAGTCATCCTCTGATCGATCTTAACGCACACATTGACCGCTTCTCAATTGAGGATGCCAAAAAATAGGGTATTCTGACAATGTTCTCCGTAGATCCCCGCCTCGTTTCACGTACAACTCCCAGAGACACGTCAATTAAGATGGTCATCCCCACGCGGATGTGGTATGAGAGGCTCACTACGGTAAATTAACGGTTATCCTGACTGTTACAGACTTTAACTTCATCCATTCCTGCTGATTTCCTCTGAGAAGGAAGGGAATACCATGAATGCCACCAGCACGATTCCTGTTTTGTTCACCATCGTGTCACTGTGTTTGCAGCAGCCCCTCATCGCTGCCGACGACAAATCGACGGACTCATCCGAATTGCAGATTGATTCGGTACTGGTCAGTCTGATTGAAGAAGTCGAAGTCCCTGCGCGGGAAGTCGGCCAGCTCAATACGATCAAAGTCAAAGAAGGCATGACGGTCGAGAAAGGCGCGGTGCTGGCCCAGATCGAAGATTCCGAAGCGATGCTCCTGTTACAGCAGGCCAAACTGGAATACGAAATGGCGCAACTCAAAGCCACCAATGATGTCGATCTCCGTTTTGCCCGGAAAGCTTATGAAGTCGCCAACGCAGAACTGCAGCGAGCCGAAGACTCGATCAAAAAATATCCCAAGAGCATTTCCAAAACCGAACTGGATCGCCTGAAGCTGACTGCGGAAAAATCCGAACTGGAAATCGAGCAGGCATCCGAAGAACGTAAGACGACTCAACTGGAAGCCAGCCTGAAACGAAACGCCGAACAGATTGCAAATCTGGCAGTGCAGCGACGGAAAGTGGTCTCCCCGATCAAAGGCATGGTGGTACAGATAATGATCCGCGATGGCGAATGGGTGCGTCCCGGTGATACGGTACTACGCATTCTCAGGCTCGACCGACTGCGGGCGGAAGGGCTGATCAACGCCTCGCGACTGCAGGAACAGGATCTGATGAATCACCCGGTCACCCTGATCGTGAATCCCGGTACGAAACAGGTCATGGAATTCCAGGGAAAAATTTCCTTTGTCAGTCCCGAAATCAATCCGGTTAATAATCAGACGCGCGTCTGGGCCGAGATCGAAAACCCGGACCTCAAACTGAAACCGGGGATGCGGGCTTCCTTAATCATTAAATAAACCCGATCGATTCAGAAAGCGACTCCAGCCACCATGTCGTTCGGTCCTCAAGACTTTTCGAACCAGCCACTGCGACTGAGAATGCGGGCCGACCTGCACGTCCAACCGCTGCAGTTTGGTGGAAAAAAATACTGGGGCATCAAAGACCCGATCTCCCTGCAGTATTATCAGTTGCGCGACGAGGAGTATTTCATTCTGCAGCAACTGGACGGACGGGCCTCCTTTGACGTCATTCGAAAAAAATACGAACAACGTTTTCTGCCTCAAAAACTGCAGGCATCCCATCTGCAGGGATTCCTGTCGCGGCTGCATCAGTCCGGGCTGATCATCGCTGATGCCTTCGGTCAGGGGGAAATCCTGCTGGACCGTCAGTTGCAGAAACAGCAGCAGTCAAGGCGGGCGCGCTGGATGAACCCGCTGGCGATCCGCTTTCGAGGCATCGACCCACACCGCCTGCTGAACTGGCTGCAACCATGGACCGCAATCTGTTTTACCCCCCTGTTTCTACTGGCGGCGTTAACGCTGATGGGATCTGCGATTGCATTGATTTGCACGCATCTGGACGCGGTCATCACCCAGCTTCCCGAATTCGCGACCTTCTTCGAAGCGCGGAATCTGGTGCTGCTGGCCTGCAGCCTGGCGCTGGTCAAAATCGTGCATGAACTGGGGCATGCGCTCGCCTGCAAACAGCTGGGAGGCGAGTGCCGGGAATTGGGCGTGATGCTGCTGGCCTTCATTCCCTGTCTATACGTGAATGTCAGCGATGCCTGGACGATGCGCGATAAGTGGCATCGGATCATCGTAAGTTCCGCCGGGATCTTTGTGGAACTGTTGATCTCGGCCATCTGCGTTTTCCTCTGGTGGTTTTCCTATCCCGGACTGTTTCATTCACTCTGCCTGAATATCGTGGTGGTCTGTTCGGTAAATACGCTGCTGCTGAATGGAAACCCGCTGCTCCGCTACGACGGCTATTATATTCTGCTCGATCTGCTGGAAGTACCCAACCTGCGACAGCGGGCACAGGCGATCGTTTCCAACCGGCTGCATCACTGGTTTTTCGGTCACAAAGCAGAGACTCTGCTCAAGGAGCCCCGGCGGCTGAGACGCTTTCTGTTTGCGTACGGCATCGCCTCGGCGATTTATCGCTGGTTTATTGTGTTCGCCATTCTGACCGTCTGTTATTATGTTCTGGAACCTTACGGCCTGGAAATTATCGCACAGGTCATGGGAGCCTTTGTGCTGATGGGAATGTTGATCGTGCCTGTGAAATCTGCTGCCATTGAAATTCGAACCTATGCCAATGCGGGCCAGATCCAATGGCGGCGGTTTACCATTCGCTCTGCTGCCGTGCTGCTGTTTCTGGCGGGCCTGCTGTGGATTCCCCTGCCTCACCGGATTTCGGCTCCTGCTCTGATCGAGCTTAAAAATGCCAAACACGTCTACGTCACCGCCCCCGGTTTTCTTCAATCCACGGCCACGCCACAAACCCTGATTGAACAGGGTTCCTTGATCGCAGAGCTGTCGAATGAACAGATTCGGCAGGACATTCTCAAGCTGACCGGGCAGATCCACGAACAGGAGCTCCGCATTTCCAACCTCGAACGTCGCCAGCTGGATGATCCGGAAGCAGAGCAGGAACTCCCCACAGCGCGGGAACAACGGCTTGACCTCCAAGACCAGCTGAAACAGCGGCAAACCGATCAGCGTCGACTCTCACTGAAAGCGCCGATCACAGGAACATTGATTCCTGCACCACGAAAGGCAGCAAACCACGAGGAGGCCGATCTGCCCGCCTGGACCGGTTCCCCCTTTGATGCAGATAACCGGTACTGCTTTCTGGAACGGGGCACCTGGCTGTGTTCGCTCGGCAATCCAGCGCAGTTGCAGGCGCGACTGATTGTCGATCAGGAACATGTCGAATTTATCGAACCCGGCCAGAGCGTGCGCATCCTGCTGGATGAATACCCGGGTAACGTCTTAACGGGTACGGTTCAGGAAATTGCGGAAATCGATCTGGATGATTTGCATCCCAACCTGATACACCGCGAAGAACTCACCACCGAAGTAAATGCTTCAGGAAAACAGCAGCTCAGCAGTACGTCGTACCTGGCAATGGTCACGCTGCAAACACCGGCAGAACAACCTTTGATTCACTCGACCGGGCAGGCCAAAATCAAAGTGCCACCTGAATCACTGGGAAAAAAGGCATATCGGCAGCTCAGAAAAACCATTCGGCTGTTCCAATAGGCATCTCCATATACTTCGCAAACTGCCCGTCTTCACATTTTGGTGAGATAGAGAATCAACGTTTGCAGATTCGGTTAGAATTGCTAAAATTCCGCGATTCAAAATACAGTCAGCTGATCGATTACTAAAACAGCATCATTTTTTTACAGCGGACGGCGGCAAGGAGGCTTCCCGATGACTGATTCACACACGAATTCTTCTTCGACTTTTAACATAGTGATTCTTTCAGGTGGAGAATCGGCTGAGCGCGAGATCAGCCTCAAAAGTGGTGAGACGGTCGCACTAGCTCTTTCATCGCGCGGACATCAGGTCAAGATCGTGGACCCTTCGCTGGTAGATCTGGACAGTTTCGACTGGACCGGCTGCGACGTGGTGTTCATCGCTTTACATGGAACGTATGGCGAAGATGGCACGATTCAATCGACGCTCGATCGACTGGGCATCCCCTACTCCGGCTGCGACGCTGCCACTTCGAAACTGGCTTTCAGCAAATCAGCTTCGAAAGAACGGTTTATTCAACACAATGTGAATACGCCCTCTTATGTGCTGATACACGAATCTGACGACGCCGGGCGTATCCAGCAGCATGCCCGCAGTATGGGTTATCCCCTGGTTGTCAAACCTGATGCTCAGGGCTCCAGTCTGGGTGTGACGATTGTGAAAACTCCCGAAGAGTTACCACAGGCATTGGCACGATGCTTCCATTACGATTCGTTCGGGATCCTGGAATCAGCGATTAAAGGGAGCGAGTGGACGGTGACGGTTGTCGACGATCAGGTGCTGCCTCTGATTCAGATTGTGACACCTCACGAATTTTTTGACTATGAAGCCAAGTACACTGAAGATTCGACGCAATACCTGTTTGAATTCGATCTGCCAACGAATGTGATTCAGTCTATTATCAAAACGGGTGCGAATGCCTGCACGGCGCTGGGCACAACCGGCATTGTGCGGGTGGACCTGCTGGTAGACCGTTTCCAGCAGCCCTGGGTTCTGGAAGTGAATACGATTCCCGGTTTTACAGATCACAGTCTGGTTCCCAAAGCAGCCACTCAGGCGGGTCTCGATTTTGGGGAACTGTGTGAGCAGGCGTTGGCCAACTGCCTGAAAAAAGTCACTACCCGCCCGCAAAATTGATAAAGTCTCACCAGTCGGCATGATTCCCTGAGGAATCCCCTCTTTTTCAGTGAGTGTCGCAACACAGTCCACTTCAATTTGCGATAATCATAATACAGAGACTGTGCGCAGATGCCTTCAGACTGTGCCCTGTCAGACTGGATACAGTCTACCCCGATCCACTGCGATTCGCAGCCCGATGATTTGTCAAAGGTCAACGCTAAACCAGAGCACATGAGTCGAAAAACCAGCAAAAAACGACCGGCCAAAAAGAAGGTCAAAGTGGTCGAAGAAGAAGTGGAAACGGGGGAAGAAACGCCTTCCCTGTTCAGCCCTTCGTCATTGATCCGCCTGTTGTTTCGTCCTAAGGTACTGCTGGTTCTGGCAGTGTCTGTGACCGGTCTGTTCTTCTTTCAGAAAGTGAAGCAGCAGATTCCTGATCTGTCCCAGCGCGAAGAATATCAGATCGAAACCAAAGAACTCTCTCTGCAGCCGGCACCCCCGCATTATGTCCCGATTGACATTGTCGACCAGGTCATCAAACGCAGCGAATTACCCGCGCGGGTCTCGCTGCTCGATCAGGGACTGGTGCTTAAAATTGCCGACGCGTTTCAGAAACATCCCTGGGTGCAGAAAGTCATATCAGTCCGCAAAACGAACACGGTGGAAGTGGAAATACTATTCCGCAAACCCGCTGCCATGGTCGAATTGAAACAGGGGCTGTTTCCGGTCGACAATGCGGGAGTCCTGTTACCGCCCGAAGACTTTTCCGTCTCCGATGCCCGCCGCTTCCCGATCATCACAGGTGTCAGTTCGATCCCAGCCGGACCGGCGGGGACATCCTGGGGCGACACGACCGTGACCGGCGCCGCCCAGCTGGCAGAAGCACTGGGACCACACTGGAAAGAACTGGATATTGTCTCCATCGAAGCCCCGCCACGCGTGGCTGCGGACGTCACTCTGGATGATCTGATCTATCGTCTGATCACAACCGGCGGTTCGGAAATTGTCTGGGGACGATCACCCAAAAGTCAGCGTCGAGGTGAATTACGCGTCGATCAGAAAATCGGCAAGCTGGAAAAGTACTACCGTGATTACGGCGGCTTCGATCGCCCACATGGTCCGTATGAAATTGACATTCGCCACTGGCAGGAAATTTCCCGTCGCCCGCTCAAACAACAGAGCAACCAGCGCACGCTGATGCGCCGCTGAACCGTTAGTTGAAGACTTAAACGGTGACTCTCCATCTGAAGTGCGGCTTCCTGCACTTTTATAAATTTTGGCAGATCCTGACAATCCTGCTACTTTTTTACTGAAACGCATTCCCGTTCGAGCTAGACTGTGTCCAGTTTTACTGTAGCGTCTCCAAGGCCATTTAGACCGAGTATCATAGACTGAGAGACGCTATTGGTTAAATGTGATGCACTCCAGCCTGTCAGCAACATGCTCGTCATGTCTCCTGATGATGATGCTGCATCATCTCAAACAGTGCGCGAAACAGCAGACATTCTGAATGACTCATCAGAAGGGAACGGCAATGAACCGGCAGGAAATCGTCGCGGAATATCACTCTCAGGGATTTATCCATCTTCCCGCCTGGTATGCAGGTGAGGAACTGGCTGAAATCAGGTCGGCCATCGAACGCTACAACCGGGAAGTCGTGCCGGGGGTGCCTGAAAGTGATGTCGTATTTGAAGCCGATGGAACTGCCATTCGCAACTGCTGGCGGATGCAGGCGCATGATCCCTTCTTTACCAGACTCCCTGCGGAAGAACGGCTGCAGACTCTGATTGCAGAACTGGTCAACGGCACGCCGACCTGCATGGGTGTCGAAACCTTCAACAAACCTGCGAAGGTAGGATCGGGTGTGCCCCCGCATCAGGACAATGCCTATTTCTGCCAGGCCCCGCCGGATGTACTCACCGTCTGGATCGCTTTGGATGATGTGACTCCCCAGAATGGTCCGGTGCATTATCTGCCTGGTTCTCATACGAATGGTGTGCACGAACACGTGCCCTCCGGCGTCAAAGGCAACTCCTTCGGACTGGCAGAGCCGGTAGACGAAACTCAGGCGAAGGCAGCGCTGTTAAAGGCGGGCGATGTCCTGATCCATCACAGTCAGACGATTCATTTCAGCGCACCGAATGTCAGCGATTTCCCCCGCCTGGGGCTATTGCTCGTCTTTCGTGGCGAACATACACAGGATTCTCCGGAAATGAAAGCTGCTTACCAGAAAGCCCGGGCATTGATGGAAGCCGGGACCAGCTAACGCATTTCCCGAAAAATGCCCCGATTCAGACACTGTCATGTGTTCACATCAGAGACAGCCAAAATATCGGTGAAAACAGACCGATTCGCGAAGAAATGGGGAGTCAGAGTTACTTTCCGGTAATTTAAAGTGACTTGCGTACCCCGTCCCGCTTGATTTTCCGTGTTTTGACGCTTAGATAAGGTATCCAACAACGCTTTTCCGTTATCTGAGGAAGCGGTTGTCCGTTTGTTGACTTCAAAAAAACAGTGCCCTAAAATCGCTATCTTAGCATTGTTTATTAATTCTTTAGAAAGACACAGGGAGAGAATCGAGTCAGCAGACCTGAAATGAACAGGTTGTTGATCCACATTTTCGGTTCTTATTTCGCTCGCCAAATAAAACAAAGGGGAATGATACAGATGAGTGACCAGGTTAACGAAAACATTGAAAGTGTTCTTCAGGAAACTCGATCATTTCCGCCGCCAGCCGAGTTTGTAGAGCAAGCCAATATCTCCAGCATGGAAGAATACCAGGAACTCTGGAACCGGGCAAAAGATGATCCCGCCGGTTTCTGGGGCGATCTGGCTCAAGACCTCGAATGGTCTCAACCTTATGAGAGCGTGCTCGAAGGCGAAATGCCCGAAACCACATGGTTCAAAGGGGGCAAGATCAATGCTTCGGTCAACTGCATCGACCGGCATCTGGACAGTTGGCGTAAGAACAAAGCCGCGATTATCTGGGAAGGCGAACCAGGCGACACGCGCGTCCTGCGTTATCAGGACCTGTATCGCGAAGTCTGCAAGTTCGCCAATTGCCTGAAAAAACTGGGCGTGGAAACCGGCGACCGCGTCACACTCTACATGCCTATGGTTCCCGAACTTGCGATTGCCATGCTGGCCTGCTCCCGCATTGGCGCCACCCACTCCATCATCTTTGGTGGTTTCAGTGCGGACGCCATCGCTGACCGCAACAATGATGCCCAGGCAAAACTGGTGATCACCGCCGATGGTGGCTGGCGACGTGGTAAGAACATTCCACTGAAAGAAGCCGTCGATCAGAGTATGGAAAAATCTCCCAGTGTCGAAAAGGTCGTCGTTTACCGTCGCACCGGTTGTGAAGTGGATATGGTCCCTGACCGCGATTACTGGTGGCACGATCTGATGGATGATGCTTCGCCTGAATGTGATCCCGTCGAGCTCGACAGCGAACACCCGCTGTTCATCCTCTACACTTCCGGAAGTACCGGCAAACCCAAGGGCGTGCAACACTCCACCGGCGGTTATCTGCTGGGAGCCAAAATGACCTCCGAGTGGGTCTTCGATCTGAAAGAAGATGACACCTACTGGTGTACCGCGGACATTGGCTGGATCACCGGGCATAGCTACATCGTCTATGGTCCGCTTGCCAACGGTGCGACAACTGTGATGTATGAAGGTGCTCCCAACTGGCCCGATGAAGGCCGCTTCTGGGAGATCGTCGAAAAGTATCAGGTTAACATTTTCTACACCGCGCCCACCGCAATTCGCGCCTTCATTAAATGGGGCGATGAATGGCCCAACAAATACGATCTGTCCAGCCTGCGTCTATTGGGAACCGTCGGGGAACCGATCAACCCGGAAGCCTGGATGTGGTATCACACCGTGATCGGTCAGGAGCGCTGCCCGATTGTCGATACGTGGTGGCAGACCGAAACCGGCGGGATCATGATGAGTCCCCTGCCCGGTGTGACCGCAACCAAACCCGGCAGTTGTACGACTCCCCTGCCTGGCGTCGTTCCGGATATTGTCTCAGCAGACGGAGAAAGCCTCGGCGATAACCAGGGCGGACTTCTGGTAATGCGTCAACCCTGGCCTCACATGCTGCGAACCCTGTATGGCGACCACGAACGGTTCAAAGAAGTCTACTTCAGTACCATTCCCGGAAGTTATCTGGCTGGCGACAGTGCCCGTCGTGATGAAGACGGTTATTACTGGATCATGGGCCGCATCGATGATGTGATCAATGTCTCCGGTCACCGACTGAGTACGATGGAAGTCGAAAGCGCTCTTGTCTCGCATCCCAAAGTAGCGGAAGCCGCCGTCGTGGGTTACCCGCATGAACTCAAAGGGGAAGGCATCTGCTGCTTTGTCTCACTGAAAACGGATGACAGCCCGGACGAATTGAAGGATGAACTGAAACAGCACGTGCGGACCCAGATTGGTGTCGTCGCGACTCCCGATCAGATCCGCTTCGCCGCCGCACTACCTAAAACCCGCAGTGGTAAAATCATGCGACGTCTGCTGCGTGATATCGCTGCCGGCCGGGAAAGTATCGGGGATACCACGACACTGGAAGATTTCAGCGTCATCGCCAATTTGAGTAAAAGTGACGACTGATCTTCTGAGTTGCTGAGACAGCGACTTGAAACTGTAATCTGTTTTCACTCATCATAAAATTTCGCAGGATGGCCGGTTTTCGACCATCCTGCTGTTTGTTTACCGCAGTCGAATTGAGGTATTTTTGATGTCCGATGACCAGCTTTCTCAACTGTTTGAGCAGGTCCGTCAGGGGGCGCTGTCTGTGGAACAGGCTGTCGAACAGTTCCAGGAACAGGCGCCTCAAAAAACAGGCGCACTTGCTTCCGCGAGCATCGACCTGGATCGCAGTACGCGGTGTGGCTATCCCGAAGTCGTATTCTGCGAAGGAAAAACCTCTGCCTCCCTGGTGGAAATTTTCACACTGCTGCTGGAAGCAAATCAGCGTTGCCTGGGAACGCGCATCTCAGAAGAACAGGCGGAAACCGTGCTCAAACAGTTTCCCCAGGCGATCTACAATCAGACAGCGCGCACCATTCGCATTCCAGAAAAAGATGCCGCCTTCGATGAAGAACTGATCTCAGGCAAAATCACCGTCTTAACCGCGGGCACCAGTGATCGTCCTGTTGCAGAAGAAGCCATCGAAACGTTGATCTGGATGGGCTACGAGCCGGACTTCATTATCGATGTGGGTGTCGCAGGCCCTCATCGTCTGCAGGAGCAACTGCCGCGGATTCAGAATGTCTCGGCCATCGTTGTCGCCGCCGGTATGGAAGGCGCACTCCCTTCTGTTGTCGGAGGCTGGGTCTCCTGCCCGGTCATCGCCGTTCCCACCAGCGTCGGCTATGGTGCCAGCCTGGGAGGCATGGCAGCGTTACTGGGTATGCTTAACAGTTGTGCTGCGAATGTGACTGTGGTTAATATCAATGCAGGCTTCAAAGCCGGTTTTATCGCCGGCCTGATTGCTGACCAGAAACAGACAACCCCCTGATGCGCCCCGACTCAACCTAGAGAGCCCTGCCATGCCGACATCTTCCCTGCGTCATAAGTACTGTCTCATCCTCTTCACCGTCATCTGTGTTCACACACTGGCCGCGAATCTCCCTGCTGCGGAATCAGAAACCGATCCGGAATTCGCTCCGATTGTCCGCGTCGTCGATCTGAATGTGGACGAATCGACCACCGTGACACTCAGTAACGGCGAACAGGTCCAGGTGAAATTACTCGATCTGAAGGAAACTCGCGATCCCATTCGACAGGCTGTGCGCAGTGCCATCGTCGCAGTCGAAGTGGATGGCGAAAGGATCAAGCTGGAATCAGGGATGTACAATCTGCCGCAGACGATTGGAAAAGTACAGATCGACTGTTCAATTACCGGCGGATACAATTCCAACGGAACCCCTGCATTCTGGGGGCTCGATAAAGATGCCCGCCTGCGTTTGTGGCCCAAAGATTCGCCGCTGATCAAACCAGGATCGTTTATCTATCCCGTCGACCAGCGCTGGTTTGCCACAAGAACATGGTACGACAACGAACCCGTCGATGGTGGTACGAAAATCCTGCCGAAAATCTACTATCACAGCGGTCTCGATATCGGCGGTGCCGAGAAGCTGACGCGCGTCATCGCTGCTACCGATGCGATTGTGGTTTCATCGGGCAATGAAGTGCTCGATGCTCACAAAAAAGATACGCCGGTCGCACCACGGTATGATGTCGTCTACCTCCTCGATTCCCGAGGCTGGTATTACCGCTATAGCCACCTGCATGAAATCAATGACCGCATCAAACCTGGACGTATCATTAAACAGGGCGACGAAATTGGCATCCTCGGCAAAAAAGGGGCCAGCGGCGGCTGGTCGCATCTGCACTTCGAAATCAAAAGCCGACAACCGTCAGGCAAATGGGGCACGCAGGCTGGCTATGGGTTTCTGTGGGAAGCATACAAGAATCAATACCAACCCAAACTGGTTGCCAACAGCCGCCGCAAACACTTTATCAAGGCGGGCGATTCAACCACTCTGAAGGGAACGCAATCCTATAGCGTTAACGACAGCATCCAAAGCTATGAGTGGACTTTCACCGATGGCACGACGGCAACCGGAGCGGAAATCAAACGGACCTATGACAAGCCCGGCGTCTATAGCGAAATTCTGAAAGTCACCGACAAAGCCGGCAACGTCGATTATGATTTCGCGGAAGTCCACGTGCTCGATCCTCAAAACATGGAAGAGTATGTGCCACGCATTCACGCTTCTTACTGGCCTTCCCTTAATAACAAAGTCGGCGAACCGATTACATTCAAAGTCCGCTCGTTCGGAAATACGACAGGGGAAGAACTCTGGGATTTCGGTGACGGCAGCCCAACCGTCAGCGTCAAATCAGATGGCAACGTGAAACCTCTGAATGAAGCTGGCTACGCGATCACAAAACACACCTATCAGAATCCGGGCGATTACCTGGTGAAAGTCGAACGCAGCCGCGAAGATGGGGTGAAAGCGGTAACACACCTGCATGTGCGGGTAGAACCGTAACTGATACTGCTGGCATTTGGTCTGCGGCAGTTTTACAATATTTGTGAACCACTGTTTTCATTCACTTTCTTCCTGATGACACTGCCTGGATTCTGCCTGCCATGAAATTTCCTCTGCTGACGCTCTGCCTGACCCTCGTTACTCTGCTGTCTGCTCCACCTGTCTCCGTGTTTGCAGATCCCGTCCATGCAGATAAACCGGAAGCAACCGTTGATTTCAAGTCGGCGGTCAAACAAAAGTTACAGTCGCTGCAGAAACAGCCTGCATTGATTCATTCCGCCATCGGTGTCACCCGCAAAGAAACACCCATCCCCTGTGTGTATTCCAAAGAGGACCTGAATCTGAACACGGGGAAAACCCGGATCCTGCTCATTGGCGGACTGGACGGTTCACAGGCCTCTGTGAATGCGGTGATTGAAGCGGTCGAATGGTTTTACACTGCGAAAGAGGCCGCACCACTGCGGGATAAATATTCACTCTCCGCCGTTCCCATCGCCAACCCGGATGGCTGGGTGCTGCAACAGGGCCCGAAAAATGCTTCGGGTGGAAATCCGACGCACGGTTATCCGCCAATGGGAGACGCGTATCTCAGCCCGACCAAACCGGAAGCCGAATATCTGTGGCGGTGGATTGGTATGCATGCCCCGGATCTGGTACTTGATATCCGCGAAGGAAAACAGTTTCAATGGGTCGTCCCCGTCGACAGTCTGCCAACAACGAAAACATTGGGGAAAGAATTACAACCACAGATCAAACCGGTTTTCGGTTGGGAACTGGTTTCGGCTCTCGCCTTCAAATCACCGTCGGGCGTCGGTCGTGTGCCGGCTTTGGCTGTGGAACTGGATGCGAGCAACCCTCGCGCGTTTCTACCTGAGCTGTTGACCGCGATGGAACAGATCTCCTTTCAAGGGCCTTCCCCTGCCCGGCTGGAATTAATGCGACGTCTGCAGCGAACTCCAATACAGGTCGCGACGCAACTGTCAAAAGTATACGGCAACGACCTGGGGCGGCTCTCGTATCTTCCTGTGCTCTCCCTGATCAGTCAGATCAAACTGGGCGAACTGACGGCTGACCCGAGTCGTCTGGCAGCGATAGAACAAATTACGCAGGCCTACCTCAAGAAAAATCCAGAGCCCCTTACCAAGGGAGGCGGCGGCAGTCTAATCGCCGGGCATCTGCTGTTTTCCGAACTGGCGAAAGCGACTGGAAACCCCGAGTACCTTCAGTTGGCGAAACAGGCGGCTGACCTCGGATTTGATAAGCAGGGAAACATGCGTGAATCGATGCCGCACCATGTGGAGATGAGCGATGCGGTATTCATGTCCTGCCCCATCCTGGCAGCCGTTGGTCGACTGACGGGAGAAACGAAGTATTACGACATGGCGCTCAAGCACTGGCGGTTCATTCAGAACATGGACCAGCGGCCGGACGGCATCTACCAGAATTCACCTCTCAGCATAGCGGCCTGGGGACGCGGTAACGGCTTTCCGGCTTTGGGGCTGGCATTAGTCCTGTCAGAACTCCCTTTGAACTCTCCGTTGCGGGAACAGTTCATTGCCGGACATCGGAAACATCTGGAAGCGCTCAGTCGCCATCAGGATCCGAACGGCATGTGGCATCAGGTGATTGATCATCCGGGAAGTTACCGTGAAATGACATCCACCTGCATGATCACATTTTCGATGATTCGTGGCGTGCGGGCAGGCTGGCTGGACGCCAAGATCTATACGCCGATCATCGAACGCGCCTGGTATGCCATCAAAACCCGCGTCGCCTTTGATGGCACCCTCGTTGATGTCTGTACGGGAACCGGTAAGCAGAAAGACCTCCGCGGTTATCTGGATCGCACGGCGATTCTGGGTACCGATACCCGAGGCGGTGCGATGGCGTTTCTCGTCTCCAACGAAATGGCACAGTGGCAGAATGAACGTGACAATGCCGCCCAGCAGAAGCTGGATTAAACCACTCTGAAATTCCGCCCGACAGAAACAAATCCGGACTCGATTCTGGAAAAACTGCTTCTACATCGGTTATGCTGGAAGCGACGCTCTTTTCATGTTTGAATTCTTTGAGAGGTCCCGCATGTCATCTCGCATATTATTGACACTGATCCTGCCTGCCTGTTTTCTGTTTCAAACCGTGACTTCCAGCGAAACACAAGCGGAGACCACAAAACTGCGGGCAGGTGCCGCTGCTGTCGACATCACACCGGCTGTGGGCACTTCACTGGATGGGGTCATCTCTAAAAATGGTCCGGTCACCGGGGTGCATGATCGGATCTTTTCGCGGGCGCTGGTGCTCGATGACGGGAAGACTCGGATTGCCATTTGCGTGAATGATCTGTGCATGGTCGAGCGGAGTTACTTCGATCGGGCCAAGAAGATCGTCTTTGAAAAAACCGGCCTGCCCGTGGATCGCATCCTGATGACCAGCACACACACGCATGCCGCACCACGTGTGCCGTATGGCCGTGCGAGTGATCAAGACGACGCCTATTACGAACAACTGATCAAGCAGATGGCGGCCGCCATCATCCAGGCCGAACAGAACCTGGCTCCCGCGCAAATTGCCTGGGGCTCCTTCGATGCCGGCAAGTACGCAGCCTGTCGCCGGTTTCTGGCAGAGAAAGGGAGTGTCTCTTTAAACCCATTCGGAGTAGCGGGAGAACAGATCAAGTCGGTCGCCGGTCAGAGCAAATCGATCATTCAGCCCGCGGCTCCGATTGACCCGCAGTGTTCCCTGCTCTCGGTTCAGCATCGAGATGGGACGCCTCTGGCGGTCCTGGGTAACATGAGCATTCACTATTGCGGCGGTTATCAGAAAGGACAGATCAGTGCCGACTATTTTGGCGCTTACGCTCGACAACTCGCGAAAAAACTGACGACGGAAAAATCCGACCCCCCGTTTGTGGGCATGCTCTCTAACGGTACAAGTGGCAATGTGGGTGCGGTGATGAAACAGGACAAAAAGAAGTACGCCGCGTTTGAGTGGATCGAAGAGTCAGGCAAACAGTTTGCAGAACAGTCGCTGAAAGTCATAAATCAGCTGAATTACAAATCAGACCTGAATATTGAAATGCTCGAACAGGAACTTGAGCTGGGAATTCGTCGTCCCGATCCTGCACGGCTGGCCTGGGCCCGGGAGATTCTGGAGCATCCCCAGCAGAAAACCGCTCATCGCTGGGCGAAGATTTACGCAACCGAAGCGGTTGAACTCAGTAAGTATCCACCGACAGAAAAGATTAAAATCCAGGCGATTCGCATTGGTGAGCTGGGGATCGTGGGGCTGCCTTGCGAAGTCTTTACGGAAACCGGACTGGCCATCAAAGATCAGAGCCCATTCCAGGCAACCTTCTCCATGGAACTGGCGAATGGCTCCAGCGGCTATTTGCCGACTCCCCGGCAGCATGCATTGGGAGGCTATGAAACCTGGCCGGCCCGCAGCAGTTACCTGGAAATCGATGCGGAAACTCACATTCGCCAGACCGCATTGAAACTGCTCAACCAGCTACATGATTGAGAACGCTCGAACTGTTATCGATCCAGCCAGCTGCTGAGTGTGACCTTGACTGATTTCGGTTTCCCGTTTCGAATCAGCAGGACCTCAACTTTGTTACCCGCTTCTTTTTTACCGATAAGATCCACCAGGCTGTTAAAGTTTTCCACTTTATCCTCGCCAAATTTGATGATCAGATCACCAGAGTGGATGCCCGCATTCGCGGCAGCCAGCCCTTCACTGACGTCTCCGACCAGACATCCACCGTTTTCGTTTCCTCCCGCCTGCGAAGAGATGCCCAGCATGGCATCACTGTCACGCGTCTGGAAGCGGGTCGCGGGAAGTGCTCTCATTAAATCATCCATGGCCACTTCCGGGATCGTATTTCCTTTGATCATGTAGAGCGTATCCAGATTTCTGATCCGTTTAATAAACCGCAGGCCGCGTTCCCTTCCGCCTTCCTTTTCACTTCCTTTTTCTTTTCCACCTGTTTGCTCATCCCCGCCACCTGCTTTTTTATCTCCGCCTGTTGCGGTGATTCCTGTTGTTTTTTCAGTCTCCGACCACCACTTCTCACCCAGCACAATATAACGGACCTGACCTGGTTCCCGCGTATTCGCACCTGGTGTTCTGGCAATGTCTTCAGCCGTCCAGAAAGTGACTTTGCCGCCCATTTTTGTAATTTCACGCACCGCACGTTTCTCGCGAATATCAGCGTGGCGATCGATGGCCTCTTCCGCACGGATGGCTACCGATGGATTTTTGGCATTGGCCAACTGTTCCAGCGCGTCTTCTGCCCGACTTACGGATTTCTCCTTCCCCTGAATATAAACCTGTTCGATCACCAGAATCGCACGGACTGCCGCCTCCAGGCTGTCTCCCTGGGTTACTTTCAGCAGGGGGTCGATAATTTGCGCACCATATTCGGGTAGTTTTTTTGTGGCCTGCTGACGGGCCTGGAAGTCATCACTTTCGAGGTCCAGAATGTAGTCGATGGCCTGCTGAGGCAGCGGCTGCGCTTCGTCCTTGGCACTAACCTCTGTGATGCAGAAGAGGGACGCCATGCACAGCGCAAAACCGGTCAGCAAAATCAAGCGGGTTCTCATCGGGTTTGTACCTCTCATAAAATCCTGTCGAATCAGAGCGACATGGTTCTATTTTCGAACAAACCCGGGTGTAAATCAATACGAGACACCACAGGGAACGGAGGAAAGCACGCTATTTTTCCTGTTTTAATGCAGAATTTAAGAGCCCAGGCCGATCTGTGGTGATGCCCGTGACACCCATTTCGGCCAGTTTTTTTGCATCACCCACCTTGTTGACCGTCCAGACATAAACGGGCAGCCCGGCTGCTTTTGCCTGTTCGACGAATGTCTTGTTGACGAAACCGTTATAGCCCAGGTCCAGACCATCCAGGTTGGCCTCTTTGGCTTTCTGAATATAGTAACCGGATTTGTGTTCCCATTTACGGGTAATTTTGTTCTGCTTGACTTTGAACACCCAGATGACTTCCAGTTCGGGCATTAGCTGCTTGGCCTGCTGCATTGTCTCGTAATCGAAGCCAATGATGGCAGTCTGGGCAGCCGTTTTTCCCGAGGCAGCCAGGTCCTGTTTCAGTTGAGGCAGAACTTCGGGGCCGCATTTGATTTCAATAAACAATCGTTTCTGATCTGGAATGGTTTCCAGAATCTGGGTCAACGTGGGGATGCGTTCTGCTTTAAATTTCGCATTTTTCCAGGCACCCACATCCAGGGTCTGTAATTCGTCAAAAGTCTGGTTTTTGACTTCCTGATCCCGACCGCCGATGCGTTTGGTGGTTTTGTCATGAAAGGCGACAATTTTCCCGTCTTTGGACAGGTAAATATCGATCTCGACGGCATCCGCGTTCCGCTCCCAGGCCAGATTGACGGAAGCGAGCGTATTTTCAGGAGCATCATAAGAGGCCCCGCGATGCCCGATGATTTCGACGGCGGAAAGCGAAGAGGTTGCTATCATGATCAGGAGAATTGTCCCCAAAAAAAGAAACTGCGAAAATCGTCTGCCCCACATTCTATTCCATCCTCGATAAATGCTATCTGTTTTCTGTGACAAGTCACTGATTTCCCGATCGATCAATCCGTCAGTTATATCGAATGATATTAAAGACTTGTAAAGAATCGATGAAATTTGTCAATCGGCGTCACGGGAAGCCTGTAGCAACTTCTGTTCAGAATACAATCTGAGAACACCGCTGGAAATAGTCCCGTCGCTTTCCGGCCATTGCTTGACGACTGGCAGTATCACTTCTAAACTCGATTTTTGCAAATGACAGAGTCCCACAGATCACCTGTGACAGCAGTTCAATCGGTGTACTCTGATGTTTGCAGGGTCGCTTAATGCACATTTCCAAGGAGCCTGGTTGGTGAAAATTCAGGTGAACGGTGAAACCCGCGAGGTCCCGGCTGAATTCACAGTCGCCGATCTGCTGGTGGAACTGGCACTGCAGCCAAAATATCTGGCCGTAGAACGAAATTTAATTTTAATTCCACGCGAAGAACATGCTGCCTGCGCACTGCAGGAAGGCGATCGTCTGGAAATTGTAACGCTGGTAGGCGGTGGGTGATTATTATGGCAACAATTGGCAGTACAGAATCGTCTCTGATTCTGGGAACACATCATCTGAATTCCCGTCTGATCGTAGGTACGGGTAAATACTCAACCTACGAATTGATGCAGGAGAGCCTGGAAGTCAGTGGCGCCGATGTGATTACCGTGGCCGTCCGCCGCGAACGCCTGATCGATTCAGACGGGCGCAATATTCTCGACTTTATCGATCTGGATAAATACACGATTCTCCCCAACACTGCCGGCTGTTTCTCTGCAGAAGATGCCGTCCGTGTCGCACGCATGGGCCGCGAAATTCTAAGAGGACTGGAAAATCCTGGTGCGGACTGGGTCAAGATTGAAGTGCTCGGCGATACCAAAACCCTGCTCCCCGATCCGGTCGCCACACTGGAAGCCACAAAGCAACTGGTCGACGAAGGCTTTTCCGTACTCTGTTATTCAACCGACGATCCCATTACCGCGAAGCGTCTCAAAGAGGCGGGTGCCACATCGGTGATGCCCGCAGGCAGTCCGATTGGCAGTGGCCAGGGAATTCTGAACCCGAACAACATTCGCATCTGTCTGGAATACCTGAAAGAAGACGACCCCGATTATCCGGTGATCGTCGATGCCGGTGTCGGGACTGCCAGCGATGTGACCATCGCCATGGAACTGGGCTGCGATGGCGTGCTGCTCAATACAGGCATCGCCGGTGCTCAGGATCCGGTCCGCATGGCGCGGGCGATGAAACACGGCATCGAAGCAGGGCGCGACGCCTATCTCGCCGGTCGCATCCCGAAGAAACTGTATGCGACTGCTTCCAGTCCGGAAACCGGCGTGATCGCCCCCAAGTGACAGTCAATCGCTGCTCAACTGCTATTCAGACTTTTCCTGTTTCTGCTCTGCTGTCGGCGGAGTCTTTGCAGAATCTGGCTGCGTCTTCCAGGCAGGCTGACGGTTCGCGATAATGATCACGCTGAGTTGATTTAATCCGGTGATGCCTCCGACTTCGCCTTGAACCGAGCTCACTTTCCACGTTGCCGTCGCATCGCGAACACCGTCATCGGCTAATGCTTTATTCAGTTTCGCGAGCGCTGCTTTAATGGCTTCATCATATGATCCGCTGTTGGATATCCCTTTAAATCTTCGCACGCGCGGGCGGGCTCTCTGCTGTACGTCTTTGAAGAGCTTCTCTTTCACACCCTCCTCCACGCCATGCACACGAATCCCCTTGACCCAGGATGGCATCCCTATCCAGCGGTCTCTGGCCTTGACTTCAGAGATGACGGCAATAGCGGGCTGCGTGGGTGGCAGCGCTTTCAGATAATAGTCCTGAATGCCATCTTCGGGCGGTTTGCTGTAGCTCACGCGTGTCAGTGTCACATCGGTAAACCCGCCACTGGGAACTTCTCCGCTCACCGCAACAAACAACTGGGGGGGATTCGTTGCCAGGACCTGGATAGCCACCTGCTTAATCTTTTTGACGGTCTCTGGTTCCGCCGGGGGGTTAGCAGCGTATAGGGAGTTGAGATAACAGTTTGCCAGAATCAAAATCAGTAAAGCACAGACGCTCTGTTTGAACTCATTCATGGGACACCCTTAGATAGTGTTAAGACACATGATTTCTATGTCAGGTACCAGCGCATGCTGCCTGACTGTATTCAAGACTCATTTGAAGACGCATCAGTTCCGGGAAATCGACATTGAGCCGTAATGCCAGGCCGACAGTCCCTGATAAGCTCTCTATCTTGCCTCAATCATCTGCCACTGATCTTCCTCCGCGAAGGGATCGATCAGGTGTGCCAGGCCGGCGTCAACCAGTTCCTGACCAGAGACGAACTTGCCGGGCCGCGTCCATTGATCCAGCACACTCTGTTCACAGCCAAAAAGCTGTGCCTGCAACCTGTCGAAATCGGACTCCATGATTTTGAAGTGCCGCGCCCATTCGGCTGCTTCTTCAAAGCGAACATCATCTTCACTCTGCCAGCGGATCGGGTGAAACAGCAGCGTCGTATAAGTGGTCACAAATCGATGTTTACAAGCCGCAAAAGGCAGAATTGCTGCAGACGAGCATTCGCCCAATGCCACGCCGGCCACATTTAATTTGCGTAAACGTATCAGGCTCGCAAGCGTCAGACCAGCATAGACGGAACCGCCGGGTGAATCGAAGAAAATGGTGCCTCGACTGCCCCGCGGTAAATCAACAATCCGCGACACCAGATCGGACTCTTTATCACCCAGATCGCCGGATAAAGCGATCTCCCACGCCGGTTCTCGATCCCGTGATCCCTGATTTCGCAAACCAGACGATTTCCCGGGATATGATTTTAAAGGGGACAGAGTCCGCGGCCGTCGTTTCGTATTCATTGTTTTCAGATATGTCTTCAGATAAGAGCCAGGCGATCTATTTTTCTCAAGCTACTTAGGATAACAGAATAAAAGGTCATTTCGCAAACTGAGTTCCGGTTCAGTTGCAGAAAAAGTCATTGAAATTGCCTGTGCGACTTGGCGCAGCAATGCCGTTCAGCACACAATAACCGATAGTAATTAACTAACCCATTACGACCAACTGCCTTTTGAGGAATTTTCGCTGTGAAAATCTTGTTAAGTATACTCTGCCTGTTTGTTGGCTTCAGCTCCGTTGCCGATGCGAAAGATGCGCCCGTTCAAATCACCAAAAACGGTACGAAAGTGAATGTGAACATCGCTGGAAAACCATTCGCCACTTATCACACGGGCAGCGATCTGCCTAAGCCGTTTTTCTCTCCCGTACGTGCCGCGGATGGCACAATTATCACACGCTCGCTGGTCGATCCTGAAGATCACCCGCACCACAAAGGCATCTGGGTGGCCGTCGATGAAGTCAATGAAGTCGACTTCTGGGCAGAAAAAGGCAAGATCAAAAACAGCAAAGTGAAAGTCACCAAAGCCGCCGGCAATCCCGCCGTCATGCAGGTGACTAATCAGTGGCTGGGCGCAGATGGAAAACCAATCGTCACCGAAACCACAGTGATCTCAATCTACGCCAACCGGCTCTTAACTTATGACATTACCTTCAAAGCGGGTGACAAACCGGTCGTCTTTGAAGACACCAAAGAAGGCTTGTTTGGAATTCGTCTCCCCAACGGTATGCGGGAAAAAGAAGAGGGCAGCGTTGAGAATAACACGGGAATCAAAGGCACCAAAGACAACTGGGGCAAACCAACCGAATGGATCGACTACTACGGTCCACTACACGGCAAACTGTATGGTGTAACCCTGATGGACTCTCCCCAGAACTTCAAAAAATCACGTTACCACGTTCGCAACTACGGCCTGTTTACCATCAGCCCCTTTGGCGATCACTCTTACACGAACAAGAAATCACCGGCTGACCCCAAACACCTGAAAGCAGGGGAAACGTTCAATCTGAAGTACGGTCTGTATATTCATGAAGGCAATACCCAGCAGGGTAAAGTCGCTGCCGCCTATCAGCAGTTTCTGAAAGTGACCGGCACCAAACCAGCGAATAAAAAACAGACAGCCAAACCACAGCCCAAAGCAAAGAAAGTCTCAGCTGCCCCGAAAAAACCAGCGGCTCCTGCTAAGAAGGTCGCTGCGGCTCCCTATGAAGAAAAGAGCGCCCCGGTAAAACCGATCCCCGAGACAGAAGCCATTTCCAATCCGGACTGCAACTGCTGTCCGGCTCCCGCTCCCGTGCAGCGACGTCGTGGACTGTTTCGACTGCGACGCAACCGCTAAAGGTGTACACCGGAACACACAGCAGCCAGCCAGATCCGTCTGTGGTCTGAATAATCGGAGATTCCGTTAAAAGATCACAGTCTGTGTCTGGCTAAGCGCGTGCTATTCATTGCGGGCAGTAGCCTGCTTGAATAAGATCAGCTTCATTGTTTTTGCCTTGAGGAGCATTCAGGCGAACCCCGGCTCCTTAGCGCGGATCATACCCTGCAGGATACGTCAGGATCGATGAGCAGTCAGCGGCTCTCGTCCGGTCTGTTGAGTCTGGCTCAAGTGGACCGAATCTACTCCTGGCCGCGCGGGATCCACACAAACGTTATTTCGGTACTGCAGCTTTCTTAACCAAGGACATACTAAGGTGTTACGAACACATACCTGTGGCGAATTAAGAACAGATCATGTCGGGCAGACAGTCACACTGGCGGGCTGGGTGATCCGCGGTCGCGACCATGGCGGCCTGGCATTCATCGACCTGCGCGATCGCTACGGAGTGACTCAGATTGTGTTCAACCCCGATCGTGACGCTGATATGCACGAGCTGGCCCGCTCACTGCGTGCGGAAGATGTGATTCAGGTCTCCGGCGAAGTGGTGCTGCGGGATGACCGGGAAAACGAAAAACTGGCGACCGGAAAAATTGAGATCCGCGCCCACGAACTCAAAGTACTCAACAAAAGTAAAACGCCTCCGTTTGAACCGGGCACAAGCGAACTACCGAACGAAGAACTGCGGTTGACCTATCGTTTCCTGGATCTGCGCAGCGAACGTCTGCAGGAAGCGTTAATCGTTCGACATCGTCTGACCAAACTGACCCGCGACTATTTCGACGAGCATCAGTTCCTGGAAATCGAAACACCGATTTTGGGACGCAGCACACCGGAAGGCGCCCGCGACTACCTGGTTCCCAGTCGCGTCCATGAAGGCAGCTTTTATGCATTGCCTCAATCGCCACAAATTTACAAACAGATCCTGATGATTGGCGGCTATGACCGCTACATGCAGATTGCACGCTGCTTCCGTGATGAAGACCTGCGAGCCGATCGTCAGCCGGAATTCACCCAGATCGACATCGAGATGGCATTTGTCGAACAGGAAGACATCCTGACTTTAGTCGATGGCCTGATCGCCCGCATTCTCAAAGATTTGCGGAACATCGAAATCACAGAGCCACTCCCCCGTTTTGACTATCATGATGTCATGGAAAAATACGGTTCCGATAAACCGGATCTGCGATTTGGCCTGGAACTGATCGACGTGGGTGAGATTGCAGCCAGCTGTGACTTCGCCGTCTTCAAGAAAACCATGGAGACCGGCGGCCGTGTCAGAGGTTTGAATGCCAAAGCCGCCGCCGACCGCTACAGCCGTAAAGACATTGACGGTCTGACCGCTTTTGTCGGCGAATACGGGGCCAAAGGGCTGGCCTTCTTCAAAGTCACCGAGGAGGGACTGCACTCCCCGATTGCGAAATTCTTCTCCGATGAAGACAAGCAGAAGATCATGGAAGCCATGCAGGCGGAAGTAGGCGACCTGCTGTTCTTCGTGGCCGACCAGTGCTCTGTGACTTCAGCGGCTCTGGCTGCTTTGAGAAACCGCCTGGGTAAAGAGCTGGAACTATACGGCGTAGATGACTTCGAGTGCTGCTGGGTCGTCAATTTCCCCTTGCTCTCCTACAACGAAGATGAAAAACGCTGGGACGCCGAGCATCATCCCTTCTGCCAGCCCGTCGAGGAAGATGTGCAGTACTTTGAAAGTGACCCGGCTAAAGTGCGGGCACAATCTTACGACCTGGTAATGAACGGTTATGAATTAGCCAGTGGCAGTGTTCGTGTGCACGATCAGAAAGTGCAGCAGACGATCTTTGATTTACTGGGGATCTCGGCTGAAGAAGCAGAAGAACGGTTCGGCTTCCTGCTGCAGGCGCTGCGGTATGGCGCGCCACCACACGCCGGCGCTGCCCTGGGCCTGGATCGCCTGGTGATGCTGCTCTGCGGAAACGATAATATCCGTGACGTCATCGCGTTCCCCAAAACTCAGAAAGCAGCCGACCTGCTGAGTGGTGCTCCCTCAGAAGTCGATCCACACCAGCTCCGCGATCTACGGATCAAAGTTGACATTCCCAAGTAAGGGATCTGCGGGCATAATAAGGTGACACCCCTTAAGGAGAACGGAATGAAATTTGTCACCCCGTTTCTGTGTTCGCTTGCCTGCCTGCTCCTGATGGCCTGCAGTGAAGCGTCACCTGAAACCGTTGCAGCCGGCGAATCCACTGCGCCACCGAAGTCGCTGCCGCCTGTGATTGCAGAAGTCTCATTCAAAAATGCCCGTACAAAGTCTGCACCTGTTCCACAGCCGGGTTTCTGGCCACACTGGCTGGGTCCGAACTACGATGGTATTTCGAGCGAAACCACCTGGCGATCAGACTGGACCGACAAACCACCACAGGTCAGCTGGCGCAGGAATGTGGGAACCGGTTACAGTTCGATTTCTGCTGCCGACGGTCGCCTGTATACGATGGGCCACAACGAAGGCAATGAAAGTGTGTACTGTCTGGATGCAGAGACCGGCGAAATTATCTGGGAGCAGAGTTATCCGGCAGAGCTGGTCAATCATCTGAATGCGGGAGGCCCCGGAGCCACGCCGACCATTGATGGCGAATTTCTGTTTACCAACAGCCGCGACGGCAGGTTGATCTGCTTTGAAATCAAAACGGGCAAGATCGTCTGGGAGAAGAAATTAACCGAAGCCTATGAGATGGAGGTCCCCGAGTGGGGCTTTACCTGTTCGCCACTGATTCAGGGTGAAAAACTGCTGATCGAAGCCGGACGCCTGGTCGCGCTGGAGAAACGTACGGGAAAAGAACTCTGGAAATCCACGCCTCACATGCCCGGCTATGGAACGCCGGCTCCCTTCGAACTGGATGGAAAAAAGTATCTGGCCCTGCTGAATAACGACTGCCTCACAATTGCCCGCGCCTCGGATGGTGTCGAAGTCACCACCTTCAACTGGCCTTCCCCCTTTGATACGAATTCCACCACACCGATCATCGACGGCAATACGATTTTTATCTCATCGGGTTACCATAAGGGTTGTGCTCTACTCGAATTTGATAATAAGAAACTCACCGCCCGCTACACGAATAAAGACATGAAGAACCACTTCAACAATAGCGTGCTGTTTCAGAAGCACTATTATGGCATGGATGGGAATTCCAATCTGGGCCGCATCGTGCGACTGAACTGCCTGGACCAGCAGACGGGTAAAATCAAATGGCGTGAAGCGGGTTTTGGCTGCGGCTCGGTCTTGATTTCAGATGGTAAGCTGATCATCCTCTCTGATGAAGGAACCCTCGTCACCGCGAAAGCGTCTCCTGAAGCCTATCAGGAAATTTCCCGTTTCAAGGTACTCGATGATCAATGCTGGACAGTTCCCCTGCTCTGTGGCGGGCGCATCTACTGCCGCGACTCCTCTGGGAATATCGCCTGCGTAGATGTCCGCCAGCCAGCGCCGGATCAGTAGTCAAGCCTGGTAGTGACGGTTGATCAAATCATTCTGAACCCAGAGCAGTTTGTTGAACGCCGTTAATGTTTTGATTTCTGTTGCGCGATCCAGGTTCAGACCAAGGATTGTATTAATCAACGCGGTTGAGACAAATCCCATCAAGGCGTTCATCTGTACGAGAGGCACGTCCAGAGTCGGACTACCTGCTTGGGGAGTATGAATTTTACCCACCAGATCCAGATACTGCACCATTTTTTCGTCATAGTCTCGGGTGACCAGCGCTTCCAGATAACGGCCCAGATGCTGTTTGCGAAACTGAATCATTTCATGATCCAGAGTCAGGGTCTCGATACTTTCAGGAGTTTCGCCTTCGTAACCATGTTGGCGTGGCACAAAATGGCGTTTCGTGCAATCATATCGGAACAATTGATCATACACCGCATCGACCAGGGAAGGAACCAGGGGGGCAAGCGCGGCTGCAGTTGCATGAATCGTCTCTAAGTCGTCTGCCGTAATTCCAATAAAATCAACCAGATACTGAAATCGATAGGTCAGATCGGATTCCAGTTTTTCTTCATCAATCTGCCTCATTTTTGATTTCTCCCCGACTTGAGCGACTATAATCTTTTAAGTTGAATTGAAGTATAACAAACGCAATAATTGACATCGATGTCCAATTATCGTTTTCAAGGACTTTCCTATGTTTTCCCAGACTGTTGAATACGCACTTCGAGCAATTGTTCATTTGGCGGATCAGGCTCCCAACCCCTGTACCACTGAGCAAATCGCAAAAGCCACCAAAGTACCTCAGGCCTATCTTTCGAAAGTGCTCCAGAGTTTACGGCAGTCAAGCATTGTGCATTCTCAGCGGGGAATTGGTGGCGGCATCTCTCTGGTCAAGACACCCGAGGAACTGAATCTGCTGGAAGTGGTCAATGCCGTCGATCCCATCTGCCGCATCAAAACCTGCCCACTGGGTTTAAAAGGACATGGTGCCAATTTATGTCCGCTGCATCGCAAACTCGACGATGCCATGCGTGAAACAGAAACCGCTTTTGCAGAAACCACGCTGGCACAGATCCTCTCGTCTTCTACCAGCAGCTACCCTCTATGCAATGAACCTCACGAGCGGTTGCCCCAGTTGGGCGGCACTACGACCTCTCCTGCCAGCTGATTCTGATCACTCATCCGCCTGATTGAAATTCACAGGTTTTACAAACTGGTCCGTCTGCCCCTTCGGTTCGTCAGTGGATGCTGCCTGTTCGAAGTAGGCCTGCTGAATTTGCTGATGCTTCTGGTCCTCCTGTTCTGGAAGCTGCTCCGTCTGAGTCGCAGAAACCTGCTGCAGTTCTGATCTGGCATATCGCGCGAGCTGTTCCTGTTTTACCTCGCGTGCTTTCCAGCGCCCCACCAGATGGGCCGGGATCACCGTTCCTGCTTTCACAGCCAGATCAGCATAAGGCAGGAAAGGAGTTGCCGCCCCTGCGATATAGGTCGCGTAGGCGGGATAAAGTACCCGATACGCTTCTTCCTCCGTCTCAAAATCTTCTTCCGCGCGTAAATAACCTAATGCGTCATTGGTGGCAATCGCTTCCGGCCAGAGTGACACAACGGGCAGTGCGCCGGCGACCGCATAGGTGCCTTTATATTTGCGGGTACCAAAATCTTTCGCGTGCCCCCCTTCATGCAAAGCCACTGCGGGAAGATCAGAATAGAGGCTGATCGTATTGGTAAACGGATTGTAGTTGTCGCCCCCAATAATTCGTCCGGGCAGCAGCGTGTAGGACAGAGCCGTCAAGGTTCCTGCAGTATAGCGCCAGCCCCAGCCAACGGCTTTATTTTTTCGCAGTCGCTTCCATTCTCCCAGGGGATCGTATTCATTGACGCGCACCTTCACCTGTTCCAGCCCGTTCTTTTCCAGGTAGGCAGCGATCGCTGCTTCGGTTTCCGGAGAAACATTGTGGTTATCAACCCGCCGGTTCCAGAGCAGCACTTTACCGGGAACCCCGACGACCCAGCCGATGCCATCGATGACAGGTCTGCGTTTGCCTCGCACAATCTGGGGCTCTCCTGCTGCGAGTAAAGGCTCGGGAGATTCGATCAAAGCAGGCTGATAGACATAAGGAGTGGTAGCGCAGCCTGAGATCGAAGCACAAAGCAGACAGACACTGAGCATCAGCCAGAAGGCTTTTTGCGCAGAATTTCGCCGTAAAAAAAACATGATAAGACAGCCCGGAAATGGAGTTTGTGAGAGAGGTGGGTGTTCTGTATCAAAGGTTGCTTTTTGAAACAAGCCCGATTTCTGGATGGCGCAATTTCAGGTATTCATTCAGCAATATTTGCCGAATTCTGCGATCCCCTGCTGATAAACAGTCGAAAAAATGATCTAAACAGTGGAATCCCCGTCATCAGGATGCCCGCTCCCAGAAATGCCCAGCCAAACAGGTAGTAAAACCAGGTGGTCATGAAGACGCCTGGCTCCAGCACTGCTGCTACCGGATGCTGAGGATCGTAATACACGGTCACACTCTGATTGACGGGATATTTTTTGACGGTGTTCTCTGCCAGTGATTTGTCAGAAGTCGAAATATCGCTGCCAAACCAGACCGTTTGCGCTTCATAGTTTTTGTCTTCGATCTGGTAGCGATAAACGACGTGCGCAGAATAGGTAGAGGATTTCGAATTACTGCTGCGATGCGATTTCACATCTGATTCGAGGACCTCACCGGTCGTTACAGGCCAGCCTGTGCTGGCGCGGGCCTGTTCGATGAGGGGTAGCCCTTTTTGATAAGCCATCACATAGCCGACCAGCAGAAAAATGAATCCCAGAAACATGATCAGCCTGCGCCCGACTTTTTGCATGCGGTCCCGTTTGACAATCATTTCCAGGCTCCTCTCGCTCCAGTGTGGTTTTGACATTCATTCCGGTTGAATCGCAGCTCAGCGGTCGCCAAACATGTCTCCCAGTCCTCCCAGCACGGAGCCTTCCCCTGCGGAAGATCCGCCGGCAGCCGGCGCGTGTGCCAGAACGCGATCAGCCAGCCGGGAAAAAGGCAGACTCTGCAACAGCACGGTCCCGTGTCCGCGCAGGGTTGCCAGAAACAGACCTTCTCCTCCCAGAACCATCGACTTCAAATTGCCGGCTTTTTCGATGCTGTAGTCGATGTCTCCGGTAAACGCGACAATACAGCCTGTATCCACACGGAGCGTTTCTCCGTTGAGTTTCTTTTTGATGACGGTTCCCCCCGCATGGACAAACGCCATCCCGTCACCCCGCAGTTCCTGGAGAATAAAACCCTCTCCGCCAAAGAACCCTGATCCCAGTCGTTTGTTAAACGCCATGGTGACTTCCGTGCCTAAAGCGGCACACAGAAACGAATCTTTCTGGCAGGTAATGGCACCGCCCACTTTATCCATATCGATGGCGATTATTTTTCCCGGGTAGGGAGCCGCAAACGCCACGCGCTGCTGCCGCGATCCCTCGTTCGTAAAGTGTGTCATAAACAGTGACTCACCCGACAGCATGCGTTTTCCCGCTTTGAATATTTTTCCAAAAAAGCCGTCATTGGGTTGAGACCCATCCCCCATCCGTGCTTCAAAACGGATTCCCTCTTCCATGTAGTTCATGGAGCCGGCTTCAGCAACCACCGATTCTCCCGGATCCAGAATGATCTCCACAATCTGCAGATCCGAACCAAATATTTCGTAGTCCACTTCATGACAGCGCATCAGATTCTCCTCTTCCTTCAGGTGCTAAGCTAGAACGCATCACAGATAACTATAACGTCTCTCAATCTAATATACTCGGTCTAAATGGCCCTGGAGACGCTACAGTAAAACTGGACACAGTCCCGCTTGATGGTCCCTCTCTGAATCAGAACGGTCTGACCGTTAGCATGGTTTAAAATAATGCAGGTGTAGCCCTCAAATAATGTCAATCTTTTCCGAATAAGCGAAGATTGCCGATTTTATGTGAAGAACTAAATTTCAACTGGTCGATTGTATGAATTAAGGTTTCTGCATTTCAGACGACAACGACAGTCTCTGAGATAATGAACAAAAAAACATTTTAAGGATCTAATTAACAAGAAATGTCGGGCTTCAGCCAGGAAAATGTAGAATCCATTTTCACCCAGGCGGGTGAGAGTATGCCTGCAATTACAGAATCTTTCAACCAGTGTTTCGATTATCAATATCGACTGGAAATGGGGGAGTCTGGTGTCTGGTCGCCTGAAGAACTGGGGGAATCTTTCCAGGGTCCTGGTCTGGTTGCCCTGTTTCGATTTGGTGACGAGGCAATGGTTGGTCTGTTCCCTGCGGATCTGCCTTTACCTGACTGGTACTCAGAACCGGGTGACTCACAGACATCGCGTCTGCAGACACTGGCTTTGGAATGGTCAATGAATCTGATCCCGATGGATCTGGGTGACGTTGACGAATTCAAAACCTATTACGTAGACAATTTAGCAAGCGAAGTGTCAGCATGTGCTCCCAGTGAATGGGCGGCATTATTGCGTATCAATTTATTTTCCTCAGAAGAAGAGAGCGACGGCCAGAGCCCGAGTGCTGTGATCCCTGTAATTTGGCCACTGACGAAACTGCCAGTTACAGAATCTGCTGAAGAACCCGAAGCAGATCCAGCACCGCAGCCGTCCTCTTCCTCTGCTTCTCAAGCGACGCCACAGATGGCCCAGGCAATTCCTGCTAACCAGAACCCGCTCAATCCGCTGAATCGGCTCAATAAACTGCCGGTGCAGGCAATCGTGAAACTGGCATCCAAAAAAATTGAAATGAACCAGTTACTTTCCATCTGTCCCGGTTCTCTGATCACCTTTGATAAACCCTGTGAAGATCCCCTGGAACTGTATATCAACAATCAGGTTTATTGTCAGGGAGAAGCAGTCAAGATCGGTGAAAACTTTGGGTTGAAAATTGATCACGTCGGTTTCAAAAAAGAGTACGAACCCAAGATCATCGAGTTTTAAACTTGTGCGTAACGGCTCCGGGACTCATCTGCTTCGTGATGTTGCTGTTCCAGATCTCTCGAATATTCCAGGACTCAACGGCAGAAACAGTGACAAATCAGCAGTTCCGGTAGCGGATTAATTGGATGAATATTCGCTGAAATTGAAATTTTCTCAGAACGAACTACGACCAAAAGACGTATTATAGTAGTAGTTCCTTATTTATATAAACGAATTCCAGTCTGAGATCATTTATCACATCTTCAACCTGATTCAGACCGCTTGAATTCCAAGGCAACAGGAAACTCCTAAACAGTCACTTCAAAAAGGTTTAGGATCATAAATAATGATAAAGTGCTCAAGCGAATCTTGCACAGGGCCTACGACACGCAACGACCCGGCATAACTTTGCACCAATCCAGGTGAATTTGTATTGCGGTGTTGCCTGCCCGATAAAACGTTCGATATCATTTCACACATTGAATCATCGCTACTTTTAAGTGAACTTTAGACCATGGGCTCCGAGTCAAAATCTGAACGATCGATGACGGAACAGGAATCTCTGCCCGAGTTTTTTGCGCGGCCCGTTCCTGATGCGGAGGGCCCGGAAACCATCATCAGCCCCCTGGAGCCCATTCCCGCACCAGACTCGAATCGTGAAAAAGACAGCGCCCAGGCGAATTTTGCCCGATCCTCCGTCTGGAACCGACTGTTCCCGCCCACCACAGACGATGCGGAAACTCCGGAAGATACAACCAGTCCTTCCGGCATGAAGCTGGAACACTTTGTCATCCGGGAGCGCATCGGCCGAGGAGGCATGGGTGCCGTCTTCCGTGCCATCGATACCCGCCTGGATCGTGTTGTGGCGCTGAAAGTATTAAGCCCCGGTCAATCGCGTGATGTAGGATCGGTGAAACGATTCCAGAACGAAGCCAAGGCGGCAGCGCGACTCGATCACGAAAATATCTCCCGCGTATTTTATATCGGTGAAGACCAGGGGCTGAACTTCATCGCCTTTGAATATGTCAAAGGGACCAACGTTCGCGAGATCATTCAGTCGCGTGGCATCCTGCCGGCAGCAGAAGCCGTCAACTATGCTTTGCAGATAGCCTCGGCTTTGAAGCACATCAACAAAGCGGGTGTGGTGCACCGTGATATCAAACCATCCAACATCATTATTACCCCTGGTGGCCGCGCCAAACTGGTTGACCTGGGACTGGCCCGTAAGGAAAGCGATAACGCATCCGCCGACCTGACGACAGCCGGCACCACTTTGGGAACGTTCGATTATATTTCTCCCGAGCAGGCAAAAGACCCGCGTAACGTAGATGTTCGTAGTGATATCTATTCACTGGGCTGCACCCTGTATCACATGCTGACCGGAGAGCCTCCCTACGGCGAAGGCACCGTACTGCAGAAACTGCTGGATCATTCCGGAAAAAATGTTCCCGATCCGGCAACCATTAATAAACAACTGCCACGAGAACTTTCACTCATCGTCCAGAAAATGATGGCCAGTGATCCGGATGATCGGTATCAGACTCCCGAAGAGTTGATGTATCAATTGATGCAGGTCGCCGGGCAACTGGACCTGCGCGGCGTGAATCCCGAAGGTCTGGTCTGGACTTCCCCCACAAACACCCGACTTGGTTTTCTGGAAAAATACATCGGCTGGATCGCCACTGCGGCCGTCCTGCTCATCATTGTTGTGCTGCTGGACCGTTATCCAACGTTCAACCCTGCCTCGGTGAATGTGACCCAAAATAATAGTCAGAAGACGGACTCTCCCAAACCAGCATCGCAAAAAACCCCACAGAAAAATCAGGACACTGATCTCGCCATTGCGACATCGGACACTCCCATTTCGCCGACCATCGCGAGTAAAGAAATACTCGGTTCGCTGGATTCGCCCGAAAAGGAAAGTACAAAAACGATCACGAAGACGGTAACTCCAGAGGAAAGTACTACTGCCAGCGAGAGCATCGAAGAAAACCGTTTGGCGAAAATGAATCTGGAAGAGGACAATAAGCCTCTGAACGAAATTTTCGACAACGTGCCCCTCCTGTCAACAAAAAGAACGATCAGCGAACTCCTGGACGCCGGAAACCTGCCCGGTACCAGTTCTGATTCAGGTAATAAAGTGCTGCGTGATAACAAGACCGATACGAAGCTGGCCCTGTCTGAAAGCAGCCAGAACAAATCCATGGTTCCACTGGCTCCTGATACCGAAGTTCCGGTAGAAACAGAACCTGACCCGTTCCCGAAGAAAAGTGAAAACGAGTTTCGCAAGATCGAAATCCCCGCGATTACCATTATCAATCCGGATGGCACTGCCGGCCAGGACTTCAAAACGCTGGATGCCGCCTGTGCTGCCGCCGACGACGGTAGTATCATCGAACTCGGCTTCACTGGCATTCGTAAAGAAGCCCCCATTCACATCAATAACAAACGTGTCCGGATTCGTGCTGCCAAAGATCGAAAACCGATACTGCTGTTTGAATCGGTCGAAGAACCAGCCGAAGGTTTCCAGACTCATATGATTCAGATTGCCAATGGTTCTCTGGAACTGTTCGAATTGGGAATTATCGTCGACGTCAAAGATCTCAACTCGGATTCCTGGGCGATCTTCTCCTTGAAAAATGCACACGACATCCGGCTGCATCAGGTGACCGTCACCTGTGCCAATACAACCAGCCAGCAGGTTTCCATCTTCGAAATGAACGAGCCCATCAACCAGGGTCTCAATGACGACTCCATGATGGGAAAACGTCAGGTCAAAGAATCGACGTTTGTGGAAATCGTCAACTCCGTACTTCGCTGTGACGGCCATGCGTTCTCGATACGTGAAACCGCCCCCACACGCCTGGAAATTACCAACTCCGCTTTAATGATTGCCCAGTCACTGATTGAACTGACAGGCTGCAACAACAAACCGATGGAGGGTGATCATCTGGAACTGGTATTGAATCATTCCACGTTTATTCTGGGTAAAGGACTGTCTGTGATGGACAGTGGCGCGATTCCGCGTGAGCTGATTCCTCTAAACGTCTCGGCACGCAATAATGTGTTCTTCTCACGCAGCAATGCCCCGTTTGTGATGATGAAGGGCAACACCAACGAAAATGATTTCCGCCAGAAACTGCTGACCTGGCGCGGATCCAATAACTATTTTGATCGCTTCGGAACCTTCTGGACCATTCAGTCTCAACAGGGAACCACCGGAGCGCTCTCCATGGATGCCCTCGACTGGAAAGATATCTGGGGGCTTTCTGCCGATGTCAACAGTTACCAGATGGAAATCCCCTGGGTCGCAGACCGCCAGAAACTGATCACCGCGTTATGTTCGGAACTGCAGCCGTCACAGTTGCAGTTTACTCAGCCCACCGATGGCAGCCCGACGATCACAGCCATCGATCGCACGAATGCCGGCGCCGACCTGGTGACACTGCCCGAACTGCCCCGGGTCATTAAAGCACCCCGAACCGAATAAACGCCGCTTTTCTCCTCGAATCAGGGGTTGAGTCGGGAAATCAGGTCTGTCTGATCTCTGCAAAACTGTGTATGATGGCAGAGGCCCGTAGCCTGTTTTTGTAAGAACTCACTGTCATTCCTGCTTCTCTCGGCTGCTCATTTTGTATTCATGTTATGTCGCACTCCCCATTCTGGATTTACAACAACAGCGATCGTTTACGGACAATCTGCGTGGCGGGTTCGCGTCTGCATTCTGGCTCTGTTCCTGTTCTCACCTGCGATCAGTTCGGCCGATGACCCGACACACTCTTATTTTGAAGGACTGCGTCAACGGCATCTGTTCGGAATTGCGGAAGGCTATTGTTTAAATCGTCTGGCACAACCTCGGCTCACCGACACCGATCAGGCACGTTACACGCTGGAACTGGCACGCACACTGGCAGCACATGCGATGACCACGCAGGGTCAGGAACAGGAGGAACTCTGGAAGCGGGCAGAAGAGACCATCGCAGAGTTCTGCCGCGAGCATTCCGACTGGTCTGATACAAACGTGTTCGAAGCTGAACGGGCACACATAACGGCTCTCAAAGCCGAAATCGCATATTGGCAGGTCAAAGCAGCCCCGCAAAATCGACCACTCAGAGAGGCAGCCATCAGGCAGTTGACACAGGCGGTCACTCAACTGATTCAGGCGGAAACCCGCCTCAGCCAACTATTGAAAAAATCAGGTGCCTTCAAGAAATTTACCGTTCTCAAGACAGCCACCATCCGCGACACCCTGCTTGACTTTCAACTCCTGATTGGTACGACGGGAATGAAACTCGGGGATTTGTATGACGAGAATAGCCCGCAGCGCAAAGCAGCCCTGGATGCTGCAAAAAAATGGCTGGAACCACTGTCCCGGCGGGCAACCACACTGAAGTTGACCTGGCTCAGCAAACTGGCGCTGATTCAATGTGAGCGGATCAGCGAGGATACCGCCGGCGCAGCGCGAGGCATCCAGGCGCTGCTCAAAGAGAAACCGCCGGCTTATCTGAATGAACCACTCTTCTTGGAATCGATGCGCATTCTATTGCAGGAAGGGAAAGCGCAACAGGCGGCGTCACAGATCATCCAGTATCGACAGGATCACGGGAGCATTTCCAGCGAACTGGGCTACCTGGAAATCGCGGCATTAATCCAGCTCAGAAAATTCGCCCTTGAGAAAAAACAGGATGCACTGGCTGAAGAAATCTGGCAGCAGGTTGAAACGCGTTCCCAGTTTCTCAAACAGACACAGCCGGGTTACTGGTCACAGCGGGCCTGGATGCTCGTCGACCAACAGCACCAGATCGATCAGTACGGCAGCCAGCTTTCTCAAAGTCTGAAACAGGCTCAACTCCTGTACGCGCAAGGTAAGATTGAACAGGCCATCGAAGCCTATCTGAAAACAGCACAACAGGCGACCGACCAGGGCAACGGCGATCTGGCATTTGAACTCGCCTTCACCAGTGCTTCACTTCAGTTGCAGGCCAAGCAATATAAAGCAGCGGCTGAGCAGTTTCAGTCGCTGTCACGAAAATACAGTACCGCCCCCCGCGCTGCCGACGCCAGCCTGCTGGCTGCCTGGTGCCTGGGTCAGCTCTATACACAAAGTCGCACCAAATCTCGCAGGCTGGCTTACACCGCTGCACTGGAAGAAGTACAGAAGCAGTTTCCCGACAGTAAGAATGACTATGAAGCTGGCTGGATGCTGGCGCGACTGGAAGAAGCACGTTTGCAATTTTCCAAGGCACTTGTGCTGTATGCGGAAGTTCCCGACGATCATCCCCGGGCGGCTGACGCGCATCTCGGAATTGCCCGCTGCTACGAACAGATCCTGCAACGGCTGACTTCTCTGGGCAAGCCCACTAAAGCCTGGCGACAGGAAGCCATTGATGTCCTGGAAAAATACCTGGCCCACTTCCCCACTGAATCAGATCCCTTGATCCTGCAGTCCCAGGCTGACATCGCATTACGACTCACGCGGATTTATCTGAATGACGCTCCCCCTCTCTACACGAAAGCCGATCGGCTATTGAAATTAATTATCAGTAGCGCGTCACGTAGTATCGCAGAACTCAAACGCAATAATGAACATGCAGAAGCCAGCGTCGCACAGACGGCGAAACTGATTCAACGCTGGAATGACATCGCCAATCAGGCGCGGCGTCTGGAGATCATCACACTGGCAGGCCAGGGGAATCCGACCGCAGCACGATCGCTGGTGGAGAATCTGGAGAACGCGGGAACAAACGAGCTGCTGTCAGTCCTGAATGGCGTCTCGCAGATCAACCTCGATCTGTCCGTCGAGACACGCTACGAACTGGGATTACTGCAGTTGAAATCGGCTGAGAAACTGATCAGCCGCCGCGAAGAATTAACTCCCCGGCAACGACAGCAACTGGATCTCTGTCTGGCGGAAGCGTACCTGGCAACGAATCAGCATATCCGTGCGTTGGAGTATTACCAGGAACTGTTGAAACAGGCGCCCCGCGACAGCGCACTGGTCAAACAGGTCGCCACACTCCTGGAACGCTGTGGCACAAAAGCCTGTCTGCGGGAAGCAGCCCAGAAATGGCGACAGCTGGAATCAGCAGAAAAACCAGGCAGCATTCCCTGGCTTGACGCCCGCCTGCATCTCATTCAGACCACCTTCGGTTCCGGCAATGAAGCCGAAGCCAAAAAACTGCTTGGCGTAACGAAGCTGCTCTACCCCGATCTGGGCAATGCAGAATTAAAACAACGATTCCAGGAACTGCAACAACGCATTCAGTAGTAATATCGATTTCTGTTCCATTGGTGAATCATGAATCAATCGAACCCTCTATTTAACAAAACCATGTTTTTCTGTGCTGGCACAATAGCCCTGCTATTCACGTGGTTCATTGGTTGCCTTGTAATCACTGACAGTATAGGCCGTGGAATCAGTACCATAACAGGGTGCTTCCTGTTTGCCCCTGCAGGAGGCCAGCTGTTGTCTGCAAAGCAGTACCTGTTTAGTTTTGCCACATTACTGCTTTGTCTGGGTGTCAGCTTAGCAACTGGCATCTTGATTGGAATTCATTTAATGAGCCTCAGTCTCACCAACAGTCTGGTGGTCGGCGGGATCGGCGGACTGCTGGGACTCTTGAAATACGGCTTATTATGGGCGATTCAACACAGACTGTTTTTCCGCTCTCGTTAGTGGTTGCACAAGAAATTCAGAGGCAGGAAATAAAGTATGAGCCTTAGATCTTTGTCATGTGATGTCGGCTTTGCAGACGCCGAATTTGATCAGTATGTCAAAGAGTATTCCCAACTGAAGGTCATCATCGTCGCTTGGAATCATATGAAGATTGAGCTTGTCTTTCAGGATGTCATCCAACTGTTAGATCAAGGGATCGGTGATATCGCAGATGTTTGTGTGGAAACTACCCAGACAGATTTACTGGCTTCCGCGCTCAACAACATGTATGAAAGCGTCCCCACAACACATCCCTATCAGGAATATGTCTTTATAAACAATGCGGATTCCTGCAGTCTGTCTATCATAGCAACATCCGTCGTTGTGAAGGTGATCGCTTAAATATCTCAATCTCCACTACTTTCAGATACATGATCATTAAGAAATGAAACACCCTCTCCTGACAAACTCAGAACTGGAATGGTCGGACGTGGCAGCGAACTCTCGCATGAATCGCGAGCGGGAAATCACAGGTACGAACAGCTATACCGCTGACCTGAAACTCAACCCGCTCGATTTTTTAATGACACGTGCCAGAACACATTCCACCGTCCGCTGGCTCGATTTGTGCTGCGGATCTGGTCGGGCACTGATTCAGGCGGATGAATATTTTCGCGCACAACAGCAGTCTATTCAAATCCTGGGCATTGATCTCGTCGATCTGTTTCAACCTGTCGAAGACTCAACATCCACCCTAAAACTGGAGACGGCTTCCCTGCATGACTGGACCACCAGCAAGAAATACGATCTGATTACCTGCGTGCACGGACTCCATTATGTCGGTGACAAACTGAAGTTGATCGCTGACGCAGCCAGCTGGTTGAAAGCCGATGGAACGTGCATTACTCATCTGGATCTGGCTAATCTCCAAAGCAGCACCAGCAACTGGAGTGACCGCGAGAAACGCGTATTCCTGCAACGATACCAACTGGATTATAATCCACGTCGGCACACACTGACTTGTCAGGGATATCAAACAATCGAATTTCCCTGTCGCTATCTGGGTGCCTCTGATCAGGCGGGACCCAATTTCACCGGACAGCCAGCCGTCCATTCTGTATATGAATTATTGGATGATTCAGACCGGGAATAAACTTTCAACGGCTTTTCTGTCGCGGTCGGGGAACGATCGTCGCCAGACCGCCATCAACGCCGAACACCTGACCGGTGACCCAGTCATTGGCAGGTTGCAACAGCCATTCGATCATCGAGGCGACCTGTTCGGGTTCACCCAGACGATTCAAAGCGTGCATGCTGCTGGACATCGACTCGGCTGCCTCTGACTCCCACAGATGCCGGGTCATGTTGGATTTGACCAGACCGGGGGCCACTGCATTCACGCGAATTCCGCGTCCGGCGTACGAAGCCGCCGCCGAGAGTGTCAGGCCGATCACCCCTGCTTTGGCTGCCGCAATTGCCTCGTGATTGGCCAGCCCCACCCGTGCCGCTGCAGATGAAATCAAAACCACCGAGCCCCCCTGTTTGCCCATCACTTTTGCGGCACTGCGAACCGTCTCAAAGGCAGAGGTCAGATTGACGGCCAGTACCTCGGACCATTCTTCATCCGAAGTCAGGTGAGCCGGCTTTAAAAGGACCGACCCGATGCAATTCACGACACCATCAATGTGATCGTAAGTCTCACGGGCAGACTGGATCGTTCGTTCAATGGAGCCCGGCTCAAGGACGTCCAGACTCAGCGAGGGTGCAGCCAGTTCATCAGACAGATCGCGCAGCACCTGTGGATTGCGGCCTGCCAGAAACACTTCATGCCCTGCTGCCTTGAGACGTCGGCTTAGAGACGAACCAACCGCGCCGGTGGCGCCCAGAACAACCAGTTTACATGCATTTGTTTCTGCAACACTGTGAGTCATCTTACTGCTCTTCTACCAAATCGATTTTCAAAATCTGTACGAAAAAGTAATTCCCATTTCGCAGCTCACGACCATAATCTCCCGGAATCCTGTGATCGGTTCCTGAAGATTCATAGACGACAGCACCCCGATTTCAACCACGACTTTTCAAATTTGATGGAACAGAAACAGATGTCGACGACACACATCCAGGAAGAAACAGTCCAGATCAAACGCGCGCCTGATGGCATTTATCATCTGCACACCGAGACCGTGATTCCCTGTGCGTTGGAGGAAGTCTTTGCATTTTTTGCCGAACCGGAAAATCTCGAAGCGCTGACCCCGCCCTGGCTGAACTTTCAAATCACGACTCCAGGTCCCATCGAAATGCGTCCTGGTACACTCATTGAATATCGGCTCAAACTGCACGGCATTCCCGTCAAATGGAAAACGGAAATCAGCGACTGGGAACCCCCTTACCGGTTTGTTGATCGACAGTTGAAAGGCCCGTATCGACTCTGGCGGCATGAGCACACTTTCGCCGAATGTGAAGAGGGTACGCTGGTCACAGACGATGTCCGCTATGCTGTACTGGGAGGCGCACTGGTCAATCGGCTGTTCGTACAGAAAGATGTTGCACGCATCTTTCGCTATCGCCGGGATCAACTGCGCAATTTCAAACCGGCATCCAGTGAAATCACGGCCCGTTAAAACTCGCCCACCGGTTCGCCGCCGTTGGGTGTGCTGAGGGCTTTCAAGACACTGGGGTCGATGTCTTCAGAAACGAAGCGTACCATGCCGTCACTCAGCAGTACGTGAGTACCCCCTTTAAACTTACTGCCGAAGCCACGCGGACTGCGATTGATGCCCTCTGTCGGATCGCGAAAGTTGGTGGGATCGCCCCAGGCTTTGATGCCCGATCTGACTTCGCCAGCCAGAATCGTATTGGAACTGCCATCTTTTATTTTACGTAAATCCATGCCTGAATTAGCGGATAAGACACGGCTGTTGGCAGCATAGTGCGCGGGTTTGTATCCTGCCGCATCCCCCTCTTCTTCGGTAAAATCATAAGGCATCCCCGGGCTTTGCAGCAGGATGAAATTGGTTTCAAACGGCTCTCTGTTATCGGCGGCCGTCCAACTCTGATTAAAGTCAATCTGATCATACAGAGATTTATGATCCAGATAAGGTAACAGCTGTGTGATCCAGCTGTGTTGCGGCTGCCCTGTCTTATCGAAGGTGCCACCCATAGGAAACCGGCGAGCAGATTCGTGGTAATTATGCATCGCCAGACCGATCTGCTTGAGATTATTTTTGGACGTACTCCGCCTGGCGGCTTCGCCTGCGCCTCCCATGTGTAACCTTATAAAGATCCTGTCTTGTGTTGTTGCCATCCAGAACAGCTGATGCGTGACGCTGATCACACAAATGCCACTGACGGCCAGCAGCAGAAACATCGTCACCAGCGAGAAGCTCCAGCGTTTCTGCCACGACGTGACTCCAGCCGACTCAGCAGTCACCTTGCCTTTGATGCGGCGACAATAGAAATGAAAGCCAACGGCAAACAGCAGCAGGGATGACAGAAACATGAGTGTCAGAGACGGTGAAATCGTCAGCCGGGACAACGTTCGCAGAATGAATGAAGTCCAGCCCACACACAGCAGAAAAACAATTCGAAACGGAGAGATCAATCCCATCAGGATCAAGAAGAACGATACGAACAATATGGAAATGCTGATCGCAATCCAGCGCTCGGCCGGAGTTACCTCTGCTTTATCGTTCTGTTCGGACTCCATGACTGGTTCCTGTCTGTCTCCAGGCGATTTAATATTCGCCGACTGGTTCGTTTCCATCGGGAGTGGCCAGAGCTTTCAAAGTTCGCGGATCGATGTTTTCCGAAATAAACCTGACGCTACCGTCGCCCAGCAGAAAATGGGCCCCCCCGAAATAAGGGCTGCCAAAGCCCTGCGGGCTGGCGTTGATTCCCAAATTGGGATCACGAAAGTTGGTGGGATCACCCCAGGCTTTGATCCCCGTATTGACTTCACCTGCCAGAATTGTATTCGAAGCCCCCTCTTTCATCATATCCAGCTTCATACTGGTATTCACATTGAATATGTGATTATTGGCCGCGTAGTCGACGGGCTGGTAACCTGTGGGGTGGTCTTGTCGTCTGAGACCCGGATTAATCAGCAAAGGAAGTGCCGTCTGATAAGGTTCCCGGTTGATGTCTGCAGTCCAAGGCTCATGAAAATCAATGGTCTGATACAAAGCCTGCTGATCCAGATAAGGCAACAGTTGTGCTACCCAGCCATGCTGGGGTTTCCCCGCGCTGTTGAAGTAACCTCCGCCGGGCAGGACCTGCGTTGCCTCTTGATAATTGTAGAGTGCCAGACCAATCTGCTTGAGATTATTTTTTGATTGACTGCGTTTCGATATAGCTGAAATATTGTAATCGACTATTTTTTCACTGGCTGCCAGCCAGAGCCCCTGATGCGTCAATCCCACCACGGCAAAGCCGCCGGTAAAAGAGATCACCAGGAAGACAATCAAAGCGAACGTCCAGCGTATTTTCCACTTGTTCGGAACCGGGATCGAATTTTGCTGCTGCAGACGACGCAGAATAATGCCGCCCAGCAGTTGAATCAGTAACGCCATGATCGCAGCGACGACCAGGGCTGTCACCAGACCGGAGACGGGCACAGTGACTTGTGGGATGACACGTCGTAAAAACAGAATCCACCCCGCGACGAGATAAAACAGACTTTGCAAGGGAAAAAAGATTCTGGAATCTACCAGATAAATAAAAATGCTGACACCAATCACAAACAACACGAGATAGCTAACTCTGCGTTTTCTTGTCGGTTCTACCGTTTCATTTTTCATTGAGCGTCTCCCGTGCTGCTGTGAGGGAAACCTGCTTGATCGCCCCGTCGGTGAACAGAATCAACTGCTGCTCATCGCCGTAGACCGCCTGTTCAAACGCGAGAGGCCGAACCTCGTCGCTTTTCTTTTCGCCGGGCACATAGCCGTACTTCACATTCACATCGCCGGGCTGCATCCAGAATTCGTCGGCGAAAGAAGCGTCTTCTATTTTTGCTGGATAGCTTCCATCATGCGTGGCGACATGCATGAACAGGGCCGAACGCAGTTCCGCCAGTTTCGAGCGACGCTCTTTGAGCAACGCGGCCGCGGCCGCTTTGGTTTCCTGTTCCGACTCACTGTCCGTCAGGCGATAAGTGCGTCCGTCCTTTTCCCAGGCACCGGGGGTCAGCAGTTCCCGCGCACCGGAGATCATCGTCAGCACAAACAGAAACATCAATCCCCAGAGAAAGGTTCCCGCCAGCGCCGCCTTGAAGGTGATCACTGGCAGTTTCGGAAAATCACGGGCCAGCATGTTCCAGAGCTTTTTCAGCCCCCAGGCACTCAGCAGAAACAGCAGCAGGAAAAACGAGATTGATTGCAGTCGCAGTTGCGCAATTTCCGTCAGGTCGATTGACGCACCAGGCATACCCGCCTCTGCAACACTGCTGAATAAACAGAGCATCAACGGACAGATCAGAATAATTCGAACCGGCATGGCGAACGACTCCGCAGAAGTGAAAACAGACAGGACCTTACTTTATAATACACAAGTCCACACGATACGCGAGTCTATTCTATCCGCGCACTCCAGATTTACCTGCGTCCAGAGAATATGGCTGTGATCGGAGAGCCCTGTCCGTAGTTGACACGATTTCCAGCGAGGTATAGGATGAAAACAAGGCGTCTCCCCTTGCTCTCTGGGGCGCGTCTCGAGTAAAAGCGCTGTGTGGGTCGAGTGTGGGCTGCGGTTGTCGCGCTGAATTGCGCGAAACCACAACACTTGGGGTGTTTCTCTGAAACCGTCATCCTGCCGAAATGAACTTCTAATTTGATACCTGCCCACCACCGGGAGTGCTCACCTGCAATGTCGTTAACTGAAAGTCCTCAAACTACGGGACCTCTCCCTCCTCGAACACCGTGGCTGACGATTATTCTGCTCGTCGCAGTCATTCTACTGCCTCTGGCCACCTGGTTCTTTCTGCCCTCCATTCCCGCGCTGGGCCGACTGCATCAACTCTACTCGGGAGGTACATCGTACCCGGCTTCGAAACTTCTGTTCGTGCGCGAAGGCGCGCTGCAGACAGGAGTCGAACTGCCCCTGATTACCAACGTGCAAATACTGGATTTTGACGGCGACGGCAAAAACGACATCCTGTACTGCGATGCGGGCCACAATCGGGTCGTGCTGCGTAAGTTAAATGAGAATGATCGTGAGACTGATCAGACTCTGATCGCAGATGTCGCGGCACCGGCGCATGCGACGCCCGTGGATATCGACGACGATGGCGATCTGGATATTGTGGTTTCCGTGCTGGGCAATATACAACCAGACGATGGCGTGGTCGGTCGGGTCGAACTGTATGAACAAACTCCTGAAGGTTTTGTGAAGCATGTGATCCTGGATGATGTACGGCGCGTGGCGGATGTGCAACCCGGTGACTTCGATGGAGACGGCGATCTCGATCTGGCGGTCGCCGTGTTTGGATACAACCGGGGAGAAGTCCTCTGGCTGGAGAATCGCGGTCAATTTCAGTTTCTGGATCATCACCTGTATCATGCACCCGGCGCGATTCATGTTCCTGTGGCTGACTTTGACGGGGACGGCGATCTGGATATCGCCACCATCATTTCCCAGGAAGAAGAAGAACTGGTCGCCTTTGAAAATCTGGGAGGTGGCAAATTCAAGACGCGGTCGCTCTGGTTGACGCCGAATATGGATCTGGGAAGTGCCGGTTTGATTCACGCCGACCTGGATCAGGATGGTGACGAAGATCTGATTCTGCCCGCCGGCGACAACCTGGAAGACTTCGACGCCTACCCGCAGCCTTATCATGGCTGCCTGTGGTTTGAAAACAAGGGTGACTGGAATTTCGAGAAGCAGCGAATTTCTGATCTGGGAGGCACTTATGCCGCCGCAATCGCCGATCTGGACGGAGACAGCGATCTGGATGTTGTACTGGCGAGTATGACCAACGACTGGTACGCGCCCGAGCATGCCAGCCTGGTCTGGCTGGAGAATGACGGTCAGCAGAACTTCAAAACCTGGCAGATCGACAATCAGCCGATTCACCTGGTGACTGTCGCGGTGGGAGATTTGAATCAGGATGGCTTGCCCGATATCGCCGCCGGTTCGCTCAACATGCGGAAACCTTTTGACCGAATTCAGGCCGTTCCGTTCTGGATTCAAAGAGCGAAGAAAGGAGCACCGCAATGATCTTGCGCGCGATCGCCTTGATCCTGGTGATGGAACTGTTCGCGTGTGCCTACCTGTTCATACAACGGGCGGCCCGCCCTGCGCCAATGCTGCCTGATAAAACTCTGATGAATCCCTTGTTTGCAGAGGACATCCAGCCCCTCGTAGAGCAGGTGACGCAGACCAACAACGCATACGACTGGATGCGACTGGGCGAAGCGTTGCTGGGACAGGGATATTACAGTCATGCGGAACTCTGTTTTCGGCAGGTTGCAGACCTGATACCTGACAGCAGACTGGCGGAGAGCCGCATCGCGTATTGCCTGGAGCGGACGGGGCGGACAGAACAAAGTAGCGAACTCTATCGGGAACTGAATCGCAGCGCGGACCTTTCACGCGAAGCAAAACGAGAGCAGATGCAGGCCCTGTATGAGATCGGCCGGAATGCACTCCGCGAAGAACAAATGGAGGAGTCAGAGAAACTGTTTCGCCAGAACCTGGGCTTTCTACCGGCCCGCTATCAGCTGGCCAAACTGCTGATCAGAACCAAACGCGCGCAGGAAGCGTTGCCTGTAATAAACGAATCGCTACAGCAGATCCCCGGTTCACTGAAATTTCTGGAATTGCAACACCGCGCCTTTCTGCAGACCGGCGATCTGAAACAGGCTGAGCAGACCGCACAGCTGCTGGAACGCGCACAGCATACAGTCCCCCTGCATCCGGGATCGAGTTTCATAGAACCGTTCCGGCTGCAGTACGGCATTGACCGACACGTGGAAGAATTCAATACTCAAATTGGAAAAGTTCCGCTGCCGGAATTAGAGGCGAAACTGGTCAAACTGATCGACCGGCTGGAAGGTTATCCGTCGACGCATCGCCAGATCTTTCTAATGCGGTTACTGGAAGTGCAGCACCAGCAGCAACTGCCGCGCAAAATGCTGGAGACCATTCTGAAATTAAACAACATGGGAATCAACAATGCGGACGTGTTGATGTATCGGGCTGAAGCGACAGGGATCCTGGGAGACTGGAATCAGGCGGCGGTTCTGGGACAGCGTGCCGGATCAATGTCGAAAGCTGCAGACCTGCATCAGCGGCTGGCAGATATTTTGCAGCAGGCAGGACAAACTGACGAAAGCCGATTGGAACAGGCACTCACATACCGGCTGGAAGCGATGGAATATTATCGCGCTGACCAACTGGCAGAAGCGCTCAACAAGATCGAACGCGCGATCAAACTCAACCCCGCTGATCCCCAGTGCTGGTATGATCGCGGCCTGATTCAGGAAGCCAGTGGTGAGGTAAAAGCATCCATATCTGACTTCCAGGAATGTCTCAAACGCGCCCCCCTGCATGGTCGCGCCCGTCAGAAACTGGCAGTTGAGCATCCCGACTCCTGACCACTCTTTTGTGTCCCAATGAAACGTCTGCCAGCTGTCACTCCGACACATTGACGACATATGACCATAACCTCACTGGTTTTATGCGGAATTAGCGAAGCATATTCTCGTATTCCCAGCTAAATAGAACCTTATCTCAACTTTATTATTGATTATCTAAATATTCATAAGATACTATTATTTAATAAAGAAGCGTTCATTGATTCGTATATTAAGAATATTTACTTTTAAATTATTTGGGATGGCGTAAAAGATGAAAATGACAAAGCGCAACACGGAAACAAATCTGTTCCGAGGATTTACGTTAATCGAACTTCTGGTGGTGATTGCCATCATCGCGATTCTGATCGCATTGCTGTTACCGGCAGTCCAGCAGGCCCGTGAAGCGGCCCGACGCAGCACCTGCAAAAACAGCTTGAAACAGATCGGCGTTGCCTTTCATAATTATCACGATACCGCCCGTGCCTTCCCTCCCGGCTGGATTGACGGCGACCAGGCTTATGGCGTTGCCACCGAGGAAGCCAACAAAAACGGTCTGGGTTGGGGAACCATGATCCTGCCTTACATCGATCAAGCCAATCTTTACAATCAGGTCGGTACCGAAACCAATAACTTCACCATGAACTGGCAGCTTGGCTATACGGGTTCAACCTTCATTCCTTCATCTAAGACCATCATCCCCATTTTCAATTGTCCTTCCGATCCCATGGGGGGCATTAATACTGATAAGGGGAGCTTCGGAAAATCCAACTACGCCACCGAACGCCTCGTGTTGGGTGTCAACAAAGCGCTGCGAATGCGTGATATCACAGATGGAACTACCAATACGATTCTGGTTGGCGAAGTGCGAACGGGAGATGAAACCGGAACGACCGGCAGCTGTGGCGGCGCTCCCTGTGATGAATTCACCGGCAAACTGTGGATTGGAGCCCGCACCGCTTCCTGGAGTTGGGAACGTGGACTGCAGGCAGAAGACGTCTACTTCATTGGTTACAATGTCCCTGATGACTTCATCAATGGTGGTGCGCGAACCGTCGCAGACCGCTTCGCGCTTTCCAGTATGCATGTGGGCGGAGTTCACGTACTCCTCGCCGATGGTTCCGTCCGATTCCTTTCCGAAAACATCGACGTCAACACTTACAAATGGTTGAACGATGAAAACGACGGTAAGGTACTGGGCGAATTCTAATACCGCTGCCTGCGTATTCCTGGCAACAAACCGGGATAATCGATACTTGAAACTGCACAGCAGCCTGATTCATGGCTGTTGTGTGTTTCAATTCAGTGAATACTTTTCCGCTGTCGTCAATTCAGAACGAGTCAGCGAATCATTTCTTTAAATTCCATAGTCCAGAGAATAACCAGTATGATGACCAAACGCTGCTTCACTTTATTGTTCTGTCTTGTCCTTTCTTGCATGCTAACCGCCTGTGGTGGTACTCCCGATGATCAACCTAAACTGGCACCAGTCAGTGGTACGGTCACAATGGATGACGCCCCGCTGGCAGACGCTTTTGTGCGGTTCTATCCCACTTCAGGCCGCGCTTCTGCAGCAAAAACGGACGAGGAAGGGAAATACGAACTGGTCTTTATCCGGGATGAAATGGGGGCGGTTCTGGGAAAACACACCGTCAAAATTTCCACACTCGACGAAGAGAACGATCCTTTCGGCGATCAGGGGAGTGAAACCGTTCCCGACAAATATAATAAGAAAACGACGCTGGAAGCGAACGTCACCGAAGGCGACAACACGATTGATTTCGAGCTGACCAAATAATGTTAATAAATAGAACTCATTGCCTGGCGGAAGCTTGGCTGTCTGGTCTGGATTTTCTGCCGAATTGAGTGGCGTTTTCGTCATGATGATCCTTATAATCAGGTAACTTTGAAGGTTTCGGCACCGCCGGAACGCCCGCTGAGTGCCTTTTTATAGTGACATCATTGATGTTCCCACCCGTATTCCCCCCCGTGAAACAGATTTGTAGCCGACAGTCTCTGACCGGTCTGGTGACGGTATTCTGTTTTTTCACGACTTCAGTGGGATTTCCGCTGGAACCGGTGGGAACGCCGCAAGCGGGCTGTCAGTGTGGTCACGAACTGCAAAGTTCAGGAGGCTGCTGCTGTTCTCTCGCGCAGACTTCCCCAAAATGCGAAAGTCAACCGCGCTCCTGTTGTGCGAAAAAGCAGACCAGATCATGCTGCACGGGAAAATCAAAACAAGAAACAGATCAAGCATCCAAAACGGCCCTGGTTTCGGCCTGTGGTTGTAGTCACGGCCCGGTACCTGGTTTGCTGGTCAATGATGATCCTCGCCTCCCCGCTCAGCCGACTTTGATTCTCAGTTCCACTCCCCTGGAATTCTGCTGTCCACAGGTTTCCCGTGTTCTTCCCGAAGATTGTCTCGCGCCTGAAACTCCCCCTCCGGAGATGTGCTGCCTCTGAATCTTCATTCCAGATGCATTCTGCAGACCGACCTTAGGTCAGCCTGCGCACATTTCCATTTATTTTCCGGAGTTTCAAAATGAAACCAACCAAAGAGTGCTGCGCAAAACGCGTGCGCGGCTTCACCTTGATCGAACTTTTGGTGGTCATCGCCATCATCGCCATTCTGATTGCTCTACTGCTGCCTGCCGTTCAACAGGCGCGCGAAGCAGCACGGCGGAGTCAGTGTAAGAATAACCTTAAACAGCTGGGTCTGGCACTGCATAACTATGAATCGACACATCGGGTTTTCCCGCCCGGCGGTCTGGGATATCCGTATGTCTGGTCGGCTCATGCCCACCTGCTCCCTTTTGTGGATCAGGCGAATCTGCAGAACCAGTTTAACTACGATGTCCCCCCACTCAACGCATTCAACTCGGGGAGTTTTGATGCGACTGAGGTTGGGAATAATGACGCTGCTGCACGCGTGCGGCTGTCACTGATGGTCTGCCCCAGCGATAAAGATGCCGTCCCCGGCTCGGACTATTCCGGTATCAGCTATCCTGCCTGTGCCGGCTCGGGTCTGAATGGCTCGGGAACGACCGATGATGGGTCGATCAGCAATGCGGACGGCGTCGTATTTTCACAGTCTCAGATCCGGTTCCGCGATGTGACTGACGGAGCCAGCAATACGGTTGCATTTGGCGAACAGTTAATGGGAGACGGGCAAAACAGTGCGCCTCCCACCGGAAATTATCGCTTCCGCGTGGTGGAGCTCTCGGCGGGAACACAGACCACACCTGCCGCCTGTACTGCCGCTTCCGCGCCGGCCTGGTCCGGTCAACGGGGTGCCAAGTGGGTGAACGGCCATCTGGCAGACACGATGTATAACCACTGGTACGGTCCGAACTCTTCAAACCCCGACTGCCAGAACGGCTATCACAACTATGCGCTGGTCAGCGCCCGCAGTGCCCATGTCGGCGGTGTGCAGGTGGCACTGGTGGATGGCAGCTGTCGTTTTGTTGGTGAGAATATCAATACCGATCTCTGGCGTGCGCTGGCAACCCGTGCCGGCGGTGAAATCATTGGCGAATATTAAACGGTCTCAGTTCATCCGGGTCGACCACGGGTTGGCCCGGATGACTTTTCTTTGAGGAATTCATCATGAAAATATTACTTTACTCGCTGCTGACAGTCTGTCTGACAGTCACTTCCGCGGCAGCCCATGATACGTGGGTGGAAACGAATACGAATCTGATCCGGGCGCGGGACGCGGTTTACATCAACCTGAAGCTGGGGAACCATGGAAATCACCACCGTGATTTTAAAATCGCCAGCAAGATTGACCTGGAAGGCTGCAGTCTGAATGTCATCGATCCTGCAGGAAAAACCTACGATCTGATCAGCGAACTGACGGATACCGGCTATGCCCCCAAGGAAGGTTTCTGGCGAGGCAAGTTTGTACCTGTGAAGCCGGGGCTCTACACGGTGTCGCATTCACTGGACCGGGTGGTCAATCATGGTAAACCAGTCCGGGCGATTAAAAGTGCAAAAACCTGCTTCGTCGTCAGCGCCCGTCTGGATCAGACGCCTTTAGAAAATCCCGGCTTTGACCGCGCGCTGGGACATCCGCTGGAACTGGTGCCCGTGCTGAATCCTGTGACTCCCATGGGTCCGGGTAAGCCGCTGAAAGTCCGCTTGGATTTCAAAGGCAAACCACTGGCGAACACGGTTGTCTCGTTTGTTCCACAGGGTGAAACACTGAAAGAAGGCTTTGATGAACGATACGAGCGCAAGACTGATGCCGCAGGCTTCGTTTCGTTCACACCTAAGACAGGCAATCAGTATCTGGTGGTCGCCCATCATCTGGCGGAAGACGAATCGTCGGCCGATTACCAGGAGACGGCGTATGCCGCCACGCTGACGGTCTTTGTGCCGGAAATCTGCCCCTGCTGCGGAGACTGAGGGGAGTACTTTCCAATTGAAGCGGATTCAATACACGCGGCGGAGTACACTGAGATTCCCGCCGCGTTTTTTATTCGAACTGATCATTTCTTAAACAATAAAGCCAACCAGACTCATCACTTACTACGAGGGCGTTTCACTGGATTCACATGATTTAAACGCACATTGACGTAGTTTGACGGCAAAATTAGGATGCGGTACTTCTCGATCAACGGAGCAGACTGACCAGAGCGTGAATTGCTGGAACGGGACGCATCAACCGAGGCAGCATTTTGAAACGGTGTGAGCATGCAGAATCGAAGTCCGACAGCCCGATTTTTTCGCAGCGTATTGTTCTGCTGGACGGTGGCGGCGGGAATCATCGTATTCTCACCGACGCTGCAGGCGGAGCACATCACGCGTGCGGATGTACTGTCCTCGATCGAAAAAGCAAAGCACTTTCTTTTGAAACAACAGCAGCCCGATGGAACCTGGCAGCTGGCCGGTCATCCCGAACAGACGGTCGTGCTGACCAGCTTCACGCTGCACACCCTGCTCCATGCAGGCATGACGGCGAATGATGCAGAAATACAAAACGGGCTACTGTGGCTCCGTAAACAGGATCCGGACAAGACCCACGAAATTTCATTGATGCTCGAAACGCTGGCAGCCGCCCGCGATGGGGAGCGAGACATTCCGTTGATGAAACGATTGACGCAGAAGCTGGAAGCAGGAAAGTCCAGCGGGACCAATGACGGTGCCTGGAGTTTTGGCGCAGACGACGTCCCCAATTATGCTCATTTTGCAGCGTTAGGACTTTACGAAGTCGCCCAACAGGGAGTGCCCGTTCAAACAGAGACCTGGCAGCGGGCGCGGACTCACTGGCTGGGCCGACAGAACCGGGATGGAGGCTGGGGATCGCAGGGAACGGGCTTCAGCCGGGGTGGTATCACGGCGGCGGGAATCGCTTACCTGGTCACAACCGAAAACCTGCTCCGCAGCCAACGAATCGACGTGAACGCAGATGGTTCACCCCGTTGTTGTGGTAATGCGTTCGAAGACGAAGCGGTCGCTGCAGGATGTCGCTGGCTGGGAAATCACTTCACGGTCACACACAACCCGAGCACCGATGCCAATTCCGATGGATCGATCGGTTACCTTTATTATCTGTATTGTCTGGAGCGCGTCGGGCGATTGACAGGACGGCGTTACTTCACCAGTCAGTCCGGCAAACGATTCGACTGGTATCGCGAAGGCGCGCAGTATCTGATCGCGCATCAGAATCCCATTACGGGTGCCTGGGTCGGCGCACCGGCATTGCTGGAAGACTGTCCGGTTCTCGCCACCGACTATGCTTTGCATTTTCTGTCTCGGGGACTGACACCTGTGTTGGCCGGCAAGCTGCAGTGGAATGGTGGTCCTGATGCGGCAAATCATTCGGTCGACTATACGCCGCAGGATGTCTGGAACCTGTCGCGCTATACCAGCCGACTGAAAGACTGGCCGCGACAACTCAGCTGGCAAGCAGTCGATATGAATCGCGCGGATGCCGCTGATCTCAATCTATGCCCAGTGCTGATTCTGGATGTGGCTGACGTCCGACGTTTTACACCCGATCAGACTGCGCTCCTGAAAACGTATCTGCAGGATGGCGGCTGCCTGTTTGCGTTGGGAGGCTGCCAGAGTGCCTCGCCTGATGTGGCCATGCAACAATTGATTTCAAAACTGTATCCCGCAGGCGAAGTCAAACTCCGTAAACTGGAGCGAACTCATCCGGTCTACCGCAGCGAGTTTCGGCTACTGGACTTGAAAACCGGTGATCCGCTGGTAGAACTGTGGGGAGCTGAGACCGGTTGTCGCACCTCGATTCTGTTTTCGCCCGACGATCTGAGCTGCCTGTGGGATCAATGGACGACGCTGACCCTGCCTGACCGTTCGTCAGAACTGGATGCCCGCATTACCCGTGCACTGCACGTGGGTGTAAATGTCGTAGCGCTCGCGACGGGACGCGTGCTGATTAAGGAACTGGGACCAGAAAACTCAGCAGAGACAGCATCGACTGCAGAGCAGGTTGAGCATCGGCTGTTAAATATCGCTAAAATTCGTGCTTCGGCAGAATGGGATGCCGCCCCGCATGCCTTACGAAAACTGCTACGTGCCATGAACAAAGTTTCCGGCGGTCAATTCGCGACGAACCCCAGCAATGTCCTGCTTTCCGATCCCCGGCTGTTCAAACATCCGCTGCTGTATCTGCATGGTCGCTCTGGGTTCGTGCTCAGTCCGGAAGATCAACGAGTATTAAAAACCCACCTGCTGCAGGGAGGGGTGCTGTTCGCGGATGCCTGCTGTGGTGCTGACGATTTTGATGCCAGCTTTCGCCGACTGACAGAGCAACTGTTCCCGACTCAAAAGCTGGAACGGATTCCCGCTGACCATGAACTGTTTTCCACGAAAACCGGTTACGACCTGCGACAGGTTCATTTTCGAAAACCGCTTGATCTGCAAACCCGCTCGACTAAGGAACGCGTACAGCTCACAGAGCCTGTGGTCGAAGGAATCAAAGTCGATGACCGCTATGTAATCCTCTACAGCCCACACGATCTGAGCTGTGTGATTGAACATGGCGACAAAATCGCCTGCGAAGGCTACACACAAGCCGACGCGATTCGCCTGGGCCTGAATATCGTCTGGTATTCTCTGCTGCATTAATCGACAGACCGTATTCTCAAAATTGTCTTCGGATCGTGAGCATTAATTGGATCCGTAACATGAAATCGAATCCGCCTGAAAACAGAGTCTCTTTCAATTACCGGGAGACTGCTCCCAGGCGCGCCAGGCAGTCTGGTCTACACCATAGGATTCACCCGTCAGCAAAATTAAACGCAGGGCGATCTCTCTTTGATAGTACTCACGTGAAAGGCATGAATCTGATCGGGCAAGATCAACAGATAACAATTCGATGTATTCGTGGACCTGTTGTGGGCGATCAGCAATTTCGATGACTTCTAAGGCACGTTGTAATGGCAGATCACAAATATATCCCGGTCCCAAATCAAAGAATTCGCGCGGTGCTGTTCGCAGCAATTGAATCACTGGTTTCACAGCACGACGGTCCCCTGATTGTTTCAGCTCGTACAACGCGATATGATTTTTCTTCCAGGCTGAGGTTTCCAGTTTCTTGATGAGCAAAGGAACTGGATCAGGATCACTCAATATCAGGAGCTGCTCCACCATATCTTTGGCGTCCCCCTGTAGACTTTTGATCTGATTTCGTAACTCTTCAACCACTTCAGGAGTCAGATTATTTCGCAGTACGGAGTAAAACTGATAGGGATCTTTCTGCTGGAGAATTCTTTCCACTACCTGATAATGCTTTTCCTGTAAATATTTGGCGTAAAGCTTGCGCCGTTCGGCTGTCTTATCCAGCGACATGTCAGGTATGGTCTCCAGCAGTAAAAGATCATCTACCGAAAATGTTGCATTCGAATCAAGCCACTCACTGACGAGGATGTTACCACAAAAAGAGTGTTTAAAAGCAGGAGACTGAGTCAGTACATAATCCATCAAGATCTTGTGAGTCGCTCGAGAATTGATCTGAATCAAAAGTAAATAAATACGAGAATATAACATTGCAGCATCTGCTTTTGTGACATGATACTTTCCGGCAGGAGCTCCATAGAATCTTGAAACATCGACATGCGCCTCACTTTTCATCAACTGAATCAGTGTGTCTTCTACCCAGTTCACATCTGTCTGTTTCCCGGTCTTTTCAGTTCCCATAAACGGAAATTCTCCCAGACAAAACAGAGTGTCAGGAAACTGGTCCTGGCCAGAATTCTGTAAACTATCAATCAGATATGATCTTCCACGTTGGTCATTCAGATGAGCCAGCATTGCGGCATAGATTTTACATATTGCTGAATTTTGCCTGGAATCCTGCATCCGTTTTGCCAGTATGTTACAGACATCAGGAGTTGCCTCTGCAATGATTGACTTGATCGTGCCCTCATTACGCCTCGCATACATCCTCGCAGGGGCAGGGTTGAATTGCTGATTAGCAGGAGGAGGATATTCTGCGATGAGTTCCGGTACGCCTTCACTAACACGAGGCAGACTGGAATAAATTGGCTTGTACCGATCGTAATGAAAATCAACAGGAAGCAGATATTCCAGACTCGCATCCCGAATGACATAACAGCTTTGAAAAGGAACTTCGAGGTCTGGTCCGCTCCATTTGAGCACAGGACGTTCTTCGCGCACCAGCGTCCCGGTGACGCGTACAGGCACACGCTTTCCCTCATATTTCTGCAGAAACATGGTCTCTCTCGTTGCTGGATATGCCAGATACAGAAACTGCTTCTCGTATTCCATAAATCTGATATTTTTGTCACCCCACAGCACACCTTCGAGAGAGACTCTCTGTCCCAGCATTGCTTTCAGTTCCAATGGATGCCAGGTCGCCTGCTCAATTCGAAAACCATCAGATCGCTGGCGGAAAGTCCCACGCACAACAATCGGTTTACCGGCAACCGACTCTGGCCATTTAGAGATCCCTTCGACAAAGGCACGCTGCTGCTGATCTGTCAGGAGCATGCCTTGTGGAGCAGCAGTCCCAGAGAATGTTGAAATTCGATCGACCAGATCTGAAAACTGAATCGCCCGATCGGGAACAAGCTCTATTTTATTAACCACCAGTGTAATGGCCTTTTCAGACTCGCAAATCCGACCATCAATGATCCGGCCCTGCACTCTATAATATTCTCCTCGCTCGAGTGCCTTGAATTCTTTAAATGCAGGTTTTCCCGTTAGAATATCTGAGCAAAGATGAAAGAAAATTTTATCCTCATTCACCCTGCCTTCAATCCATAAACCATGGACCGCCGCCAGACCGGAACTCATTCTGAGTCTGCTGCCTGAAGAAATTAATGGACCGACAATTTCGATTTCGCTGCTGATTGGAATCCTGATTCCATCAATAACAAAACTGTTATCTCTGTGAATTACTTCTCCCAGAACGGGGCTGGTGAAATAGAGGATTGGAAGGACTATTGAGCCAAATAATCGTGTGAATATATGAGACATCGTCCCTCCTTGAACTTAGCACCAACTTGAATGGTAGATACTGTTATTATAGCATCAGTGAAAGTTTTAAGAGAAATTGCATTTCAGATTTCAGAATAATATTTTGATAATCACCAAGCTGATAGCGTTCAGAGAGACACCGTGAAGGCGATATGGCTGGCGAAGTTGAGATCATTCAGCCAGAAAGAATGAGATCCGCAACTACATCAGTCGTGTTTGAAAACCAGGATTGGAACATCCGGATAACCGTGTTAGAATATTATAGAGCGGGCTTCACTTCATCTGGATAATTCTATGCAAACTAACCTGACACGCAGGCGTTTTTTTGAGATCGACCTGCCGGTTGTTCTCAGGACGGCAAAGGCTTTTTTCTCACGTCCGGCGACGCAGTTACGCCTCGTGATTTACGCGCAGTGTCTGTTTACCGTCCTGTTATTTAGCCTGGTGCACGTCGGTTTTCGAACCCTCATTCCTGTTCTGCAGACTCATCAGGCCATGTATTACTGGGTGCAGTTTCTGTCCCTGGCGCCGGTGATCTCGGTCTGTTTTGGCGTGGCGTTTCTGCTGCTGTTTGGCACACATCAATACCCCGTGGGAGAGTCGTGGCTCTGTTTTTTCGTTTATGCGGCCAACTTTGCTGCCGCCATGACGTTCCTGCATGCTTTGCGCTTCGCCGATCTACTCTGAAGGTGATCAGCGTTTTTGTTCCGCAGGTTGCTGCTTTTCTTCCAGAACCATCCAGTCGGGCAGCGGAATCGCTTTGCTGCGGGCGACCAGTAACAGGATGCCAATCACGATCACCAGAATCGGCACTTCGATATCCAGCGTAATACGCCCCGTCTGACGCAGGACAGACAGACAACTGGCGATGATGAAAAAGGGACCAATCAAGACCGTTGATTTATCAATGCCAGAGACGGCAAATGACAGAATCCCAATGACTGCCAGACCCAGCGTCCAGATCCAGTTGATACCGGGCACGATGCCGAGTGTCGTCAACAGCCAGCCTGCACCAATACCAATAATGAGCAGAGGCAGAATCAGCGTTTTCCGGTCCGATGTGGTTTTAGCGGCTTCCGTAACGGTCGTAGATGTCTCGTGCATGGCGCTGACTTTCTATCTTCAGGAGTGAGAAAAACGGCTTACCTGACTGAGAGGCGTCGCGATGCAGAATATATCACGGTAAATTTATACCAATATTTCAGAAATCTGAAAAAATTTGAAAAGCTCGCTCAGATCAATTACGGAAAACGATCGAAAATTCGAGATTCAGTTATGACGTCATGTTAAATAGATACTGTATTTTGAAGGGATTCTGCTACAATTGGCGGCCCGGGGAGATTTGGCTGTTCCCTTTTCATGGACCGTTTGATCGTGACGGAATGGAGTCGTCGTGCTGAAATCGCTGCTGGCTGATAAGAATCGCTTCTGGCAAAGCGTGGTGATTACGCTGGGAGTCGTCATTGCGATCATTCAGTTTGTCCAGATTGCGAAAAAAAATCCGGGTGATTTTCATTTACACTGGCGCTCGGGTGAACTGATTGCGACAGAGCAGTTTGTCTATCTCAATAATCACAATTATCCCTACCCTCCCTTCTGGGGATTCGTGCATGCGCCGCTGGCCAGCTTCTCGATGCAGACGGCTTATCTGCTGATCTACCCGATTTTTTTTATCTCTTTGTTTCTGTTGATCTGGGTGTTAAATCGCTTGAGCGAAACTCATTTTCCTCTAATGCGGAACCACCTGTTCTGGGTCGTCACCGCGGCAATTTTTCTGTGTAGCCGCTACCTGATCAGGGACATGCTGGAATGTGGGGTGAACCTGGCCTTAGTCGCGCTCTCGTGGCTGGGTGTTTACTTCTGGAGCAGGAAAAAAGAATTGTGGGGCAGTCTCCCACTGGGCTTTGCCATGGCGCTCAAGTGCACGCCTAGCCTGTTCTGGGTCTATTTCATTCTCAAACGGGAATGGAAGATGGCCAGCTACACCTTTCTGGCGGCTGCTTTTTTCACACTCTCCCCCATGTTCAAACTGGGTTATACAGAGTTTCGTAAATCATTTGAGTACTGGGGGAATACCGTCGCGAAAAGCATGGAAGAATCCGATCCTTCCCGCTGGATGGGGGGAGAGATTCCACTGGCCAACATGTCGTTCAAACCCTCACTGTCCCGTTATCTGATGCATTTTCCCGAGGGGCACGAAGCCCGTCTGGATTCTCCCCTGTATATTGATTTCCTGGATCTTTCGCCACAAACCACAGGTCGAGTCATTAAAGTTATGCTGCTCTGTTTCCTGATCTTTATAGGGTGGAAATTTCGCAGGCATTACGAAGACCGTGACGACGAACGCATTCTATGGGAGTGCGCCATCATCTCGATTATGATTCTGCTGTATTCTCCCGTCACCTGGGGACAGCATTGTGTCGGAATTTTTCCGGGTGTGTACCTGCTGATCCGTTGTGCCACCAGTCGTCAGAACTTTACACAGCCTTTGAAACTCGGGATCGGGCTGTTTGTGTTTCTGATCCTGATTTTAAACCGCACGTTTATCGGCAAGTTTTACAGTGAGGTGATGAGCACGTATCACATCGCGACGTTTCTCTTTCTCGGCATCATCTTTTTTCTACTGAAGCGTCACGAAAATGTAACACGGAGGGAAGCTTTGAAAGAGAATCAGTCGACACCTGAAACTTAACCTGTTCCCGGAGTGACTGTAGCATCTCCCAGGCCACCCGGATCGGGTATCAAGCGTATCTGGTGTCTTACTCCTTCTGTTTCAACGCTTCCACCAGAGTGTTGATTTCCATCGGATTGAGGCGGATGGCGGTTTTTTCCAGCATGTTGCGGACATGGGCGAGATCGCTGCGGGTACTGGGGAAGCCGATGTTGTCGCCTTCGTCATTGTTGGAAGTGGCCATCACTTTGCCATCCTGATCTAAAATGGCCCACCAGGGAATGCCGCCTTGTGCTCCGCCGCGCATCGTTTTCATGATCTCGTCGGCACCAGTCCAGCGATGATCCATTTTGATCCAGATATAATCGCGCTGCCATTGTTCGCGTTCCCGATCAAGAAACTGAGAGAGCAAACGACAGGGGCCACACCAGGTTGCCGTTTCCTGCACGATCACTCGTTTGTGCTGTTCCTTCGCCTGCTTGAGGGCGGCGTCCAGCAGTTCGCGGGCGTCTTTGGGGGGAATCTGATTGGCCTTAAGGAACTTGGTCAATGACTGTTTATTAACAGAGCCGCTCTTAGAGAGCGCCGCGAGATCAGCATGAGCGCGCTGTTTTCCGGTGGTGTCCAAAACGAACAGATCTAGTGCGCCCTCTTTCGGATTCCAGTCCAGTCCCAACTGTTTCGCCAATGCCTGCGCAGCCGCGCGATTGTCTTCCGTACTGTCGATAGCCATGATCAGGAAAGAGGGCAATTCTTTGCGCACATCGCTGTCCTGAAAGCGGAATGTCATCAGTTCCCGCACGGCATCAGATTTCGGATCGCCGAAGAGGATCGTTGGATACTGGACCGTCAGACGGGCGATCTGCTGTGCTTTGGCGAACCGTTCCAGGGGAGTCCCTTTCACGGCAAACGCGGCTGCGATGCGTTCATCAATGGTGGGCGGGACATAAGGCTTAGAAGGGCGCGGGGCTTCTACTTGCCCCAGGTCGACCGGCTGGCTGTTTTCCGGCGTGAATTTTTTGACATTGCGCCAGGAGAGACGGCCGGGTTTGCCTTCTTCAGGCCGATTAACGAGAGAGAGGCCGTACTCCAGACCCACGACCAGATTCTTCATTTCAAAGTGACCCGTTTTATCGGTAAACGCGGTCCCGCCAAAGCTGGTGCGCCAGGGGGCGTTGTCATCGCCAATATGCACTTTTACGCCATACCTGAGTTCCCGATTTTCGACAGGGGACTCGGTGACTTCATCAATCAACTGTCCCCGGGCAGAGCCGAAGGGTTGAACAGGAATGGTGACGGTTTTGGCATCGGGGCCAATCTCCACGACGCCCGCCATTTTTTTGTCTTTGCTTTCGGCGTAAAGCACCACGGGATGGCGCTGGCGTTCGACTTTAAACTGACCATGCTTTCCGGCTGTGGCTGCTAAATCGCCGACGGAAAGCGATTTGCGATAGATACCTGAGATCTTCGCTGCGGGAACAGGCTTTGGTGGATCTCCCGCGACCACGGAGCCTGTTAACTCCCCTGTTTCTGGTCGACTGGCGTGGAAATTGATTTCCTTTTCCGTTTCATTGGTGATTTCAAACTTTTGCGGCTGAGTCTGGGAGGGGCCCCGAATCGAATAGGTGCCGGGTCCCAGGAAGAGTTCATAGTGACCCTGCTTGTCTGTCTGAGCTCGAAATACCATTTGCGGCTGCACCCAGCGATTGCTGTGGGTCGGATTCGGCAGTTTGAAATCCTTCTGATTATGTGCATCCTGGCCTCTGATAAAAGCCATGATCCGTTGGTCGGCGACAGGCTCATTTTGTGAGCCGACGGTCATACGACCGTGAATGCGTGTGGCAGGCTGAAGTTTGAAATCCAGATTCTGAATCGGCTTGCCAGGCCAGACGGCAAAGCCGGTGTGGGGCGCAGCGCTCCATTTCTCATTTCCGGCAATCACCAGGTAAACCTGATTGGGTTCCGCGTTGAACGAATAGCGTCCCTGGTCGTCTGTCTGAACTGTTTTATGAAAGGAATCGAACTGATAGCCAGCCCCGTCCGCGGCAACCGGGATCCCTTTAGCGGGTGAACCATCGGGCAGGGTGACTTTGCCGGACACAGGAACGAGTTTTTCGAGTTTCATTGTCAGCGTGCCCTGGCCCTTTTGCGGATCATACGTGCTACGCTGATGCTCGTATTCCTGATTGTGAGGCCAGATGGTGAGGGCTGTTTTTTGCCAGTGCGGAATCCAGTCAAAACTGGCTGTTCCCGATTTGTCCGTTTGGGATTGAACCAGGCTATAGAAGTAAGAAAGATTCAGATCGCGGGGCTCACCTTCTTTTTTGAGATACCAGGGTACGACATGGAACCCGGTCAGCGGTGTGCCATCGGCCTCTTCGACTTTGACCTTCAGCGGCTGCGTTCCGTCAAGAGTCAGGCGAATGGGACTCTCGGGTACAACAGGAGGCTTAACCAGTTGGTCACCGACCTGCTCGCGTGAGAGTGTAAAGGCTTTATAGTCTGCACCATGCCCGTCGCTGATTGCAAACACGTATTGAACTTTCACATCGTGAGGCACGTGATAGACGACCTGGCCTTTTTTATCGGTGGTGTCGGTTCCCCAGACACGGTAATCGCCCATGATGCCGGTTTTTGCATTAGCAATTGGTTTGCCAGCACCGTCAACCGCGTGCAATTCCACGCGCTGCGCAGGCTGTAACTGCAATCGTAATTTATCCAGAGGCAGATCTTCATCCTTGATGACCCAGGGGAGTGTGTACTGCGCCATTTGCTGTGGTGAATCTCCCACAGCCAGGATCGCCTGATGCCGTACACTTTGAGCTGGTACACGTAATGTGAATCGTCCCTCCTGATCGGTTTTGGTTTCGGCCCGATCCTGTTTCGGATGCTGCCATTCGACAAACACCTTCACTCCTTGCGCCGGTTGGTCCTGTTCATCGACGACCGTGCCCTGGAGAGTGATCTGTTCTTTTTTCTCTGGATCTTCGGCACGCACATTTTTTGTAACAGCGAATGCACTCAGTGCCAACAGGCTGAAACAGAAGTAATCAAAATATCTGCGAGCACATTTCCTGCCATGGACAGACGGATGATTTGATTTGAATTGTTGCTGGTTCATGGAATCTGTGCTTTCGAGAAAAATGAAGAGTGTTTCTCAGATGACGGACTCCAGGTGTGCCTTGTCCTGGGAGAACTGTTTGCAGAGAGGAATGAGCAGTATCGGGATGTGATTGAAAACACTTCCTGCTGTTCATCTCCGGCACTGTTGATCATATCGGATAGAATACAGGGGTTCAAACTTTTTCTGTTTTGAAATGAAAATTCGTGCTGGCATGGGGAAAACCGGCATGGTTTTCTGGAGGAGGTGATCTATCAATATGATGGTTTTGATGACTGATTTTATCGGCTTCCTGCTCGTTTTGCTCAGAGGGAACCCGCCACGGGTGTTTTCCAGTGTAGCGCGAGACTGTCCTGCCGTTGTCTCATTCAGAGCGCAAACAGGCGCGGTTATGGGTGCAATGCGGTGCAAAACAGGTCGACTTAACACACGGCAAAGAGGCCCATTTTGGAAAAACGCTTTGAAACCAGAGCCTTTTGTAGTGCTCTTGTTCACAGGGGGAGGAGAAGTGTTCCCTCTTAATTTCTCCCCACGCGCGCGACGCATAACACGGAGTTTCGCGAGGGGCGCTGGCTTGTCAAGATGAACAATCCGAACCGGTCGCGGATCATCAGTGAAAAGTACAGAGCAAATGACGGGTGGGTGCGTTTGCAGCGGGTATAAAAAAACAGAGCCACCCTTTGATCAGAGGTGGCCCTGTCAGATTACCAATCGTTATTGCGAAACGATCTTATCGAGGAGTAGTCGAATTATTTTTCGTAGGAAGCCTGGTTCAGCTTGGAAGGAGCGGGTGGCACGGCGGGTGTTGCTTCTTCTGGCTGTGGTGCGACTGCCGGCTCCGGCGTGACAGGACTTCCGGTAGAATAGTAAACAGGTCCACTGAACTGCTGACCGCCCCGGCAGTGTTTGCAGCCATGTCCACGGCAGGCACTGCAGTCACGCGTGTGATACATGCTTGGATCGGGTGCAGGAGGCAGCATGCCTGCCCGTGGTTGCCAGGTTGGTACCGCCTGGTAGTAAAAGCCCAGTTGAGTGGTATCGGTGGGCATATAAACCTGCGGGTAGTTTGCAGGTCCCGCAGGTCCGGCCTGTCCCATATACTGACTGGAGTAGTACCGCTGGTACTGCACGGGAGTTCTTTGGATCCTCTGTGCGGAAGGAGGGCACCAGCCATGTCCGGGTGAAGTGTGACACTTTCGTAAGAAAGCTCTTCCTTCACGTGATGTATAATTGCGATAGACGCCATCGCCGTCAAAGCGGTTGGAATATCCGGGAGGGCAGTTGTATTCGTAGCCGCCGCCCCGCACGTGATGACCGACCTGCTGGATCTGACCGTCACTGGCAACCGTTTTCTCATCTGCGCTGGCGATCAGAGCAGTGTGAGCCATGACGCCGGTCACTGCGAGAATGGCCAGCATATGCACGTTTAAGATTCTCATATCAATCTTCCTGGACCCGATTGAGGATTTTAGTGTTTTAGATTATTGAACGATGCGAGAGACCGGAGTCAAACGGCTTGAAGGTACGCCCCAACCATAGTTGTAGGTATGCCGCACATTGGGAGCCAGGGGAACTGCAATGGGAACACCATAACCCTGAGCACCATACAGACGACCATCGCGTGCATCGAACTGATAAGGATCGACGGCATAAGTCATGTTGTAGTGTCCGATGGGAGCACAACCTTTTCCACCACATCCGGTGGGGATGAAGTAGCCAAACTTGCAGCGGAAAAAGTCTCGCAACGAGCCCCGTTTTCCGATTCCGGCTGAGGTTCTGTGTCCGCCACCTGCACCACCGGCACGACAGTGGGGGCAATTTCCTCCGGCATAGGAAGCGCCATCCGAGTATGAGTAAACATGATTCTGTTTACAGTTACATTTATCGTGGATGTATCCTGTCTGCTGAATCGGAGAAGCTTGTTTCTGAATCAGTTTCAGACTACCCGGTTCGCCAGCCTGCAGTTGTGAAGCAGACAGGACTGTCATGATCCCGGCAACTGCCACGAGGCCTGCTAATTTATAAGTGAAGTTCTGCATTTTGATATTTCCTGATCGTTTCTCTGAGTACCTGACTCAGTGTGATAAACGTGTTCGGGTTTGAGACAGTGTTTCTCTGGATTTTAATTATCTGACCAGGGGCGGAATGAATCGTGGGATGAATCCGAAGTCTGTTTTATACTTCACATTGACCCGTGTCCCTTCGAGCTTCCAGCGTTCGTGAGATCGCATTCCGAAAGGTGTCCAGATCCAGCCCCCTTTGACGTTGTAGTAGTAAGGACCATACATGGCGTTGTATTCATGGGCATACAACATTTCTTGAGGAGCCAGTGCCTGGTTGGTGATAATCGTCCGTCCTACATAGTCGGGAATTCCCGGTTTGGGACTGGGGTACAGCGGTGCCTGCAGCTGAGGATATCCAGGCAGAACATTCATGCCGTCCATCACGGGTAGTGGCTGAGCCGCCTTGTATTGTTTGTGATCTTTGAAGTGCCCGTGAGCATAGCTGATAGGGCGTGCCTGCTGAGCGTTTTCAAAGGGAGCGGGCGTCGATGTAATGATATTCGGCTGATTACTAACCTGGTGGATGTAGTAAGGAGCAGCGCTACTGCGACGTCCCAGTGTGGGCCTTCTGGGAACAGGAACCTGCCTGCCTCTCACTTGAGCCGTTTCCTGAGTATGACCGATCTGCTGTATCCGGTCCTGCTTGTCAGCAGCACTGGTAAACTTACGTTTGAACCAGCTGATTGGATTATACTTTGATGACTTAGAAACGGATTCCTGCCGGACAACCGCATTATTGACCGCACCCGGTTCAGCAGCCTGTAATGCCGGCGCCATCAGTAAAAAGGCCGGTAACAGTCCGGTTAGCAGGGTTACCTTCAGACTCGCCTGAGCCATAACAATCCCTCCCTGGATTTTTATTGTGGGGTTTCCACCAATGAGACTAGGTCAGAGGCTCGTCCAACCCCCGTCAGTCAATTATAATGATCAATTGTCTTCTGTCAGAACCAGTCGTGGTTCATCAACGAGGCAAAGCCACTCTACAAAGACCGAAGCAAAGGTAGAAATTCTGGGAATTTCACTTTTCAGAGATCCGGTACTTTTTGTATGTTTCAATCGCCAGATAGCGACCCTCTCAAAAAGAAAGCCACTAGTCCAAATTTCGGCTGGCAGGAATCGTCGGAATGAGTCATTTTGTAAGCACAATGACGATTCGTCCTATTTTCCCGAATTATTGTCTATTTAACGGGTTACGAGTGGCCTCATCTGTTCAATAATCGTTTTAACAGATACAATCCTCAATGTTTTCATAAACAATAAATTTGACATATTTTTCTTAAGCTACCACGCGAATTGACCCGAATTCTGAATATGGCCCCCGCCTTCAGAAGACAGGAAACAGTCCAAGACAGACTGTTTTTTTCAGGGCATTTAGTAGATTAATTGGAGAGACCCTTGGCTAAGCGAAAATCAGCCAATAACGGCACAGCAGGTAACGGAAAACCGAGCACCGAATCAGACCGCATTGAATATGTCCCGATCAGCGATGTGACGCGTCGTCGTTATCTGAACTATGCTATGTCCGTGATTACCTCGCGTGCGCTGCCCGATGTGCGGGACGGATTGAAGCCGGTACAACGTCGTATTTTGTATGTGATGTATCACGACTTAAGACTGATGGCCAATGCGAAGCCACGTAAGTGTGCGAAGATCTGCGGGGACACGACGGGCAATTATCACCCGCACGGCGATGCCTCAGTCTATGATGCGCTGGTCAGACTGGCGCAGGATTTCAACCTGAGAAGCCCGTTGATCAATGGGCAGGGAAATTTCGGTTCGATCATGGGCCTGCCCGCTGCGGCTGCCCGGTATACAGAAGCACGGTTAACGGGAATCGCCGAACATCTGATGAACGAACTGCGTTATCAGACCGTGGAAATGCGTCCCAATTATGATGGAACACGCGACGAACCGGTCGTACTGCCGGCACGGTTTCCCAACCTGCTGGTCAACGGAGTTCACGGGATCGCAGTGGGGATGGCAACCAGTATTCCACCTCATAATCTGGGTGAAGTCATCAAAGCCTGCGTGCATCTGATCCAGCATGACGATGCGACCATTCCCCAGTTAATGAAGCATATCAAAGGTCCCGACTTTCCGATGGGAGGCCGCATTGTGACAGACAAAAAGTCTCTCACGGCGGTCTATAAAGAAGGCCGTGGCCCTGTCAAAGTGCGTGGTGAATGGAAACCTGAACCCGGCACAAGTACGAAAGGCGTGCAGCGGCTGGTGGTGTATTCCGTTCCCTATGGTGTGGAAACGGGTTCACTGCTGTCGGAGATCGGCGGAATTGTTGAATCCAGAAAACTCCCTCAACTGGTAGATGTGGCTGATGAAACCGATGATAAAAATGGTTTGAAAGTCGTGCTGGAAATCAAGCCCGACGCGGACCCGGAAACCGTGATGGCCTTTTTGTATAAACACACGAATCTGGAGCAGAACTTCTCGGTCAACATGACCTGCCTGGTACCCGATGAATCGGAAGTGCTCGTGCCCCGCCGTTGTGATTTAAAGGAGATGCTGCAGTACTTTCTGGATTTCCGGTTTGTCTCGGTCCGAAAGCGGTTTGAATATCAGCTGCTGCTACTCGAACGGCGGATTCATATCCTGAAGGGTTTTGAGATCATCTTTAATGATCTGGATAAAGCCCTCAAGCTGATCCGTGCCAGTAGTGGAAAACAGGATGCGGCCAAAAAGCTGATGGACAATTTTCCTCTGGATGAGATCCAGACGATGGCCATCCTTGAATTGCAGCTTTATCGTATTTCGAAGCTGGAAATCAATACGATTCGCGAAGAACTGGCCGAGAAGGAAGCCGAAGCGGAAAAGATTCGTAAGATTCTGGCATCGGATAAACGACTCTGGAAAGTTGTGGAAAATGAGTTGAAGGAACTGGCGGACGAATTTCCGGAAAAACGCCAGACCAAACTGGGCTCCTCGGAAGAGATTACCGAATTCGATCCGCAGGCCTATATTGTTCGCGAAAATACGAACGTGGTCGTCTCGCGGGAAGGCTGGATTAAACGCGTGGGACGCCTGAAGACAAAAGAAGGCACACAGGAGTTGGCCAAAACCCGAACCCGCGAAGGGGACAGTGTACTGGCAGTCGCTCCGGGAAGCACGCTGGACCATGTCGTATTCTTCTCGAGCGATGGTGTGGCTTACACGCTGCCAATCGAACAGGTGCCTGTTTCTTCCGGCTATGGTGAGCCACTGTCGAAGCATGCCAGGATGAGCGATGGCGCATTTCTGGTGGCGGCTTTAACGACAGACAGTCGCTTCACGCCGGAGGACAAAGCGACCAAAAAGCAACCCATTCCCACACCTCACGTATTGATCGTCACCGAAAAGGGTCAGATCATGCGGATTTCTTTCAGTCTGTTCCGGACGGCTTCGACCAAAGCAGGCCGCAAATACTGTCGCCTGGGGAAGGATGACCGTGTGGTGTATGCGGGTCTGGTAGAAGAAGCAGAAACCATGTTCATCGCCACCAAAGACGCCCGCGTCCTGCATTGTGAAATCGAAGAAGCCGCCCTGCTCTCCAATGCAGGCAAAGGGGTTAAGGGCATCAGACTGGAAAAAGGGGACCAGGTCATGGGTGCTCTGCAGCTGAACCGTCCAAGCGACTGTCTGCGAGTGGTCAATACGGCAGGCAAAAAAATGACCTTTGGGCAAATGAAATATGGTGTGACTTCACGCGGTGGTAAAGGTGTGAAAACCAGCCAGCGGAGCGGGTTTGCAGAAATCCTCTATCCCCCCATCGAAGTAGTTGACTGGGACGAACTGGGAGACGACGAAGCATAAACTGATCGTATCTCGACTTACGGATCTCTGGAACAACACCTATAATCTCGTTTTCGTTCGTATTTTCAATAGAGAAATATCAGTAAAAGTATTATGGCAACTGCAGCAAAAACAACTGGCGCAAAAAAATATTCGGCTGATGACATTGAAGTCCTGGAAGGGCTGGAGGCGGTCCGGCGTCGTCCTTCAATGTATATCGGTGGCGTTGATATCCGAGGGCTGCATCATCTGCTCTGGGAAATTGTTGACAACTCGGTCGACGAATATCTGGCCAAAGAAGCCGATACCATCATTGTCACCCTGCATAAAGATGGTGCATCCTGCAGTGTGAAAGACAATGGTCGTGGAATTCCCGTCGACAAGCATTCCAAAACCAAAAAGTCTGCTCTGGAACTGATTCTGACCACGCTGCATGCCGGCGGTAAGTTTTCCGATAAAAACTACGCCCGCAGCGGTGGTTTGCACGGCGTCGGCTCGTCCGTGGTGAATGCTTTGTCTTCCGAGATGATTGCGACAGTCGTACGCGATGGCCACCAATACATGCAACGGTATAAAAAAGGAAAACCGACGACACCCGTTAAAAAAGTGAAACCATTCCGCGGTCATGGAACCGAAATTTATTTTCGACCGGATGATGATATTTTCCGCCGCGTGCATTTCAACGCCGACACGATCCGCCAGCACCTGGAAGACGTCGCCTTTATTCATGGCGGCTTGAAAATCACCTTCCGCGATGAAGTCAAAAAAGAGACGCATGAACTCTCGCATCCGGAAGGAATTCGTGGCTACCTGGAAAAACTGACCCAGGAACAACAGAAAAAACCGGTGCACGAACAGCTGTTCTTCGCGGAGAAAGAAGATAAGAACATCCGCGTGGAAGTCGTCTTAAGATGGACCGATGCCACGGATGAGCAGATCCGCAGTTATGTGAACGGGATCCGCACTCATGCCGGTGGAACGCACGAAAGCGGACTGCGCTCGGGGATTGCCAAAGCGGTCAAGAATTATATGGACGTGCACAATATCAAGCACAAAGGATTGGCGATTACCACCGATGACATTCGCGAAGGCGTGCTCTGTCTGATTTCGGTGTTCCATAATGATCCGATGTTTCAGGGTCAGACGAAAGAAAAGCTGAATAACCCTGAAGTCGCTGGCTTTGTCGAAGGGATCGTCCGTCCGTTGCTGGAAACCTGGTTGAATCAGAACCCGAGCATTGCGGATGCCGTCGTAGGTCGCATCGTGCTGGCAGCACGGGCGCGGATGGCCAGTCGCGATGCCCAGAAAGAAGTACGGCGGAAATCGGTCACGAACCGCAAATCGACGCTGCCCGGCAAATTGCTGGACTGCCGCTCCAATAAACCGGAAGAATCAGAACTGTTTCTGGTCGAAGGTCTGTCAGCGGGTGGGACCGCGGCGATGGGGCGCGACAGTCGCATTCAGGCTGTGCTGCCACTGCGAGGTAAAGTGTTGAATACCGAATCGCTGGCCATCTCCAAAATCATGGGGAACCAGGAAATCAAGGATCTGGTGGAAACACTGGGAACCGGGATTGGCCCGAACTTTGAGATTATGAATCTGCGCTACAACCGCATCATCCTGCTGATGGATGCCGACAGCGATGGTTACCATATCAGCACGCTGCTGCTGACATTTTTCTTCCGGCATATGCGGGAACTGATTCGTCAGGGCAAGCTGTTTCTGGCACAGCCGCCTCTGTACTGCATCAAAGTGGGCAGCGAGAAGCATTATGCTCAGGATGATGTCCAGAAGGAAGAGATCGTCGAATCGCTGGGGGCCAACCGCAAGTTCGAGATTGGTCGCTTTAAAGGCCTGGGTGAAATGACGGCCAGCGAACTCAAAGAGACTACGCTGGACCCCAAACACCGCGTCTTGCTGAAAGTGGATATCGACAGCCAACTGGATGCGGACGCCACATTCGCACAACTGTTCGGCAAAGATGCCAGCCTGCGTTACGACCTGATCATGCAGGAAGCGATTGAAGCAGACGACATCGATTATTGATATCGTCCACAGCCCAGTCTATGTAAAAAAAGAGGCGAATCTATTCGATTCGCCTCTTTTTATTTCTGGTCAGATCTGGAATGTCTGACTATTTCACCGAAGCGGTTTCTGCCGGTTCGGGTGGCAGAGGCAGCTTGCTTTCATTCTTTTCGACTGTCGTGTCGTTACCGACGGTGATCGTCAACCAGCCATCGTTGGCTTTGATGCCAGTGATGTCCAGATAGACGGTGCGGTTTTCCAGTTTGGCTTTGACCTGTGAATCTTCAACACGATCTGGAAATGCTTTTTCCATTTTGTTGCGAACCACGCCGGCACGAGCAATCTGAGAAGCAATCCGTTCTGGTCGAACGACGGGCGATGATTTAACATCTCCGCGGGTGATATGAATTTTATCACCGTCGACATTGAAGTGCAGAGGAACTGTGATGACCTGAGTCGGCACAGCGGTTTCGCCCTGCTGTTCAAATCCACAACGCAGGATCAGATTCAGTGTATTGTCTGTAATCTGTACGCGAATGGGATCGTGATCATCGAAGGCCAGGATATTGGGTCCTTTATCTGGATCAACGGGAGGTCGTTCCAGTTTAAATTTACGTCCCAGAACATCTTCAATCGATTTTTCAAATTCGGTGATCAGGTCCTGATCGGTAATTTTACGGCCTTCCAGGTTCATCCGGGAGAGGCTGTTATTCATAACCGATTCATGCAGCTGCAGGACAACGCTTTCGTCGGCAGAGATGGTCAGTGGTGGCGAATTGGCAGCCAGTTCACCGGTATCCATCAACCGGGTTCGAATGTAAAGATGGGTATCAGTCGAAGCGTAGCTGCGGGCGGATGGAAACAGACCATTATCACGCAGACGCTTATTCAACTTGCCATCGACTTCTTCATTGGCGCGGCCGATGCGTTCGTCAACTTCTTCATCGAAACGGGGACGAACCCGATCTCGCACGCGTTGTGCGGCGATCGCTTCTGCTTCGCCTTTCAGTTCTGCAGTGCGACGGTAAGCCATGTTGCGACCAATGCCAGCCAGCAGAGGAATACGATCCAGTTTGGTGCTGGCACCGACGGTGGTGTTATTGGCGGCGACTTCGACCCAGGCAGGCTGAGTTTCGAACAGATCGCCATCAAAGTTAATTTCTTTGGTACCCCAGATCTGATGATGGCCTGATGTGTAAATCGTGGCCTGGCTGGTTGTACCGGAAGTTTCGCTGTTAGTGAAACCGTTCAGGGTTAAATCAAATCGCAGGGTTGAATCGCTGGGTTTGAAATCGACGCCAATTTCTGTAGTGGTGGCCTGATTTCCGGTCACATATGCACCCAGGATGCAGTCGACGACAGGTCCGGTTTCACAGGTACTGTCATTGATCAAACGGTTGATGAAGTCTTCAGCAACCATCACACGCAGGTTATAGTTGAAATAATTGTTTCGCAGAGCTGTGGTCAGTGGTTCCAGGCCGCCTGAAAGTTCCTGACGCAACAAAGCATATGCTTTACGTGCTTCAAATGAGTTCTTGTTGCTTTCTGATGCTTCATATTCTTCAAGGTTACTGACCAGAGTCGTCAGCTGCTTGCGAACTTTACCAGCATCAATCTTGGTCGCACCTGGCTTCGAATCAGCCAGGAACGCCCGTACTGATTTTTCCAGGTTCTTGAACTGAGGACGGTTGAAGAATTTTCGCTGTTCTGCATCGGTTAAAGCACCCCGCTCTTCAAATTTCTTTTGGAGCGATTTCAGCAGATCCATCAGTTCCACTTCGGAATAGCTGTTTTTCAATTCTTTCTGCAATGAATTCAACTGCAGGTAGTCGACCCAGCCGTTTCCATTATCCATGGTAGCCAGGTATTTTTTAAGAGCAGCAGTGGCCTTCGCCAATTTATTCTGCTGGGCTTTCAACTGGGCTGCTTTGACGGCAGCAACATCGACCTGCAGTGTTTTCAAAACGGCATCCGCAATTTCCACGCGACGCTGTAAACGACCGGTGTAATCAGCGAGAACTGCCTGGCCTTGTGCATCCTGGATCTTCGTCTGTAATGCTGCCAGTGTCTGCTTCTGCTGTTTCAGAGTCAGGTCTGATTCGTAGAGCTTGGCCAGCAGATCACTCACCTGCTGATCCCATGTTGCCCACTTGCCTTCAAGTCCTTCCGGTGCTTCGGAAAGATCTTCTGGAACTTCGGGTGGTAAAATGCCCTGCAGACCCACGTCTGCTTTTTCCGGCTTCTTGTCTTCCACAGCCATTGTGGTTGTGACAACCAATGCCAGGCTGGCTAATCCTAAAACTGCCACGCCGAGCACACCAAAATATTTTTGGTTCTTTCTGGTTCGGTTTGATTCCTTGAGAAGCATATCTGATCTCACTCCGTCGACAAAGGGATTCGAATAACGGTCGCCACCATTCACAAGAACGCGGGACACCAAGGCCCTCATTAATGGTAGTAGGGGTGGAAACTACCGTTGTAAAATAATTTATCGTCATTTAGCAGCAGGAAATGTGTGTTGAATTCATACATCCCTGCTCCCAATCAACTATTCAAGCATCAATATCTGCAAAACCCTGTCCACAGGGATCTTTCAAAAACAATATTTTAAGATTGCAGAATTCCCACTGTTTTTGATGGCGAAAATCAGGGCTGGAGATTCTGGCCAGGCATCCCATGCCCCGAAATCGTTAAAGTCGGGCAGCCAATTTCTCAAGCACATCATCACATCATCTCTGCGCAGTTTAGTGGACCCACAAATATTGTGCAATCAACCAAAGCGGCTTGGATTCGCAACATTACCAAAACATGCGAATGTTCACTATTACAGTGCCCTGAGTCTGCTTTTCGCCCTGTTGCTGCCTGTGATATCCCCTGCTGGTTTCTGTTAAGTGATTCAGATACAGATTCGGGCTGAATAATCGCGGGGTTCGATTTGGAATTTGGGGAGCGGGAACGTACATTGGTGGTTTCAGACAATAAATCCATTTCAATGTTTAGAGCGCATCACATTTAACCATAGCGTCACTCAATCTATGATACTCGGTCCAAATGGCTCTGGAGCCGCTACAGTAAAACTGGACACAGTTTAAAAGGATTTTCACTTGGATTTTCAGCAGGTCCTGACTCCACCTCAATTCGCTGCCGTCTCGCATCACCAGGGACCATTACTGGTCCTGGCGGGACCGGGCTCAGGAAAAACCCGTGTGATTACCCACCGGATCGCCTCGCTGATTCATGCGCACGTACCCGCTCATCAGATTCTGGGAATTACTTTCACCAACAAGGCGGCGGATGAAATGGGCGAACGGGTCAGGCAGCTGATTCCCGATTCGCGCGTGGAGATTTCCACCTTTCATAAGTTCTGCGTCAAAATCTTGAGACGTTACGGACGCGGCGTGGGGTTGGACAGTAACTTCTCGATTTTTGACACGACCGATCAACATCAGTTAATTCGTTTCGTACTGAATGAATTAGACATCGATACCGTGGCCTATAATCCATCGACCATCGCATCAATGATCAGCCGTGCCAAAAATGACCTGATCACCGTTGAGCGATTCGTCGAAATCTATCAGGAATCGGTGGGCGATCACCTGCAGGCCGTCGCGGCCCGCGTATATCCGATGTATCAGAAACTGCTGCTCGAATCCAATGCCGTTGACTTTGACGACTTATTACTGCATGTCGCCAGCCTGCTCAAAGGCTCCCCCGAGTTACGGGCGACACTCGATGAACGTTATCAATATATTCTCGTAGATGAATATCAGGATACGAACCTGGCCCAGTATCAGATCGTAATGGGACTCTCGCTCAACACGCGCAACCTGTGCGTCACTGGTGACCCGGACCAGTCAATTTATGGCTGGCGCGGTGCGAAAATTGAAAACATTCTACAGTTCGAACGGGATTTTCCCGACTGTAAAACGATTCGACTCGAACAGAATTTTCGCAGTACGAAAGAAATTCTCCGCGTCGCCGACGATCTGATTTCTCACAATCAACGCCGCAAAGCCAAGTCGCTGTTTACGGAAAACCAGGACGGTTCTCCGGTCGAGCTGCTCTGTTTTCAGGATGAAAGGCACGAAGCAGACGATATCGCGAGACGCATTCGCAATGCCATCGATCAGGGAGACCATGCATACACAGATTTCGCCATTTTTTACCGGGTCAACTCGCTTTCGCGTGAACTGGAGCTGGCGCTGGCCCGGCATAAAATACCCTACCAGCTGGCGGGCAGTGTCGCCTTTTATGAACGCACGGAAGTCAAAGACCTGCTCTCCTACTTGAAACTGGTCAACAACCCCGACGATCGCATCGCGTTCTCACGTATTGTCAATAAGCCCCTCCGAGGCATCGGCAAAACAACGCAGAATAAACTGATTCGCTGGGCCGACGAGCGCGGGATCAGTCTGCTGGAAGCCGCCCATCAGGCAGCAGACTGCCCGAAACTTTCCAAACGGGCAGCGACCATGCTGGCGCGGTTTGCCAAGATGATCAACGGATTTTCGATGGCCGATTCGGGAGCCGTCGCGCATCTGATGGAAAATATCATCGATAGTACGCGGTTGGTCGACAGCTGGAAAGAAAGTCCGGACGAAGATGATCAGCAACGGATTGCGAACGTCAACGAACTGCTCTCCACTGCCAAAAAGTATGATGACATCTACGGTGAAGAAACGACACTGGAAGGTTTTCTGGAAGTCAGTACGCTGGCCAGCGCGACGGACCAGCTGGATGCGGACGCGGGGCGTGTGACCCTGATGACGCTGCATGCGGCGAAAGGACTGGAATATCCGGTGGTGTTTATTATCGGTGTCGAACAGAACCTGATTCCGCACGAACGGGTGCTGCGTGAAGAACTGCGCGACGGACTGGAAGAAGAACGCCGCCTGTTTTTTGTGGGAATCACCCGGGCGGAACAGTGCCTGTATCTGACCCAGACACGTGAACGTTCAATGCGCGGTCGTCCGTGGAGAACCATCACCAGTGACTTCCTCAAAGAAATCGATGTAAAGCTCAACGATCAGACGACTGATGAACTGTTTGAATCCCGCTCGCACTTTGATGAATTTGTGGAATCCGTCAAGCGAGGCGAGATTGACACCGCCGCTTTGAAGGCAGCCAATCCAAAGCGTCCTCTGTTGATGACCGGCGCGGACCTCCTCAAGGATTCACCACAGGCCGCTGAGATTCCGCAGGGTTTCTCGGTCGGCATGCGGGTCAGACATCCGCGCTATGGCGTAGGAACGGTGATGAGTATCAGCGGTTATGCCCGCAAACGGATGGTGAATGTCCTGTTTGACGATGCAGACGAACCGCAAACCTTTGTCGCCGCGCACTGCCCCCTGCAACCGCTAGGACTGCGATAACCCGACGCTGGTTCAAGGGGATCATGGCTGCATGCCGATAAAACTGATTGGCGCCTGCCATTAATTCTACTGAAGAATAAACTGGTAGTATCGCAGTCTTTCAGCAGGTCTGATTCACTTAACCGACTTCGGGTTCTCTCATGCCGCCACGTAAACGACCACCGGCGAATTCCAGATTCCAGGTCCGCAAACCGGCGGACCCTGGTGTGCATCTGGAGCCATTCCTGCATTATCTGGAAGCAGAATGCGGGATGGCAGCGAATACCGTTTCCGCGTATCGCTCGGATATCGTGCAGTTTCTGGACTGGTACCGCGCACAGAAACCGGTTCCATTGAGTGAAGTGGATCTCGCTTTTCTCTCCGGCTACCTGCAGCATCTCAATCGGCGCAAACTGGCGGCGACGACTGTTTCGCGGCATCTGGTCACGATCAAGCTCTTCTTCCGCTACCTGGTACTGGAAGGCGTGCTCGCAGAAAGTATCGCCGACCTGTTGAATTCGCCCAAGCTCTGGAAATATCTACCGAAAGTCCTCAGCCCGGAAAAAGTCAACCAGTTGCTCTCCGCTCCCTGCCGCCAGGATCGTTATCCGCTCCGCGATCGGGCGATTCTGGCAATGATGTACGCGACGGGCTGCCGCGTGACAGAGATTGTGACCCTGCCTTTGAATGCGGTGAAGCTGACGGAAGGCTATGCCCGTTGTGTGGGTAAAGGGAACAAGGAACGCATGGTGTCATTGAATCCGGTCGCGGTCGCCGCGGTGGAAGCCTACCTGCGACACGAACGGCCCGACATGACGCGACGTAATACCGCAGAACAGGCGTTATTTCTGAACCGGGGAGGCAAGCAGTTATCGCGGGTCATGGTCTGGAACATCGTCAAGAAAAATGCGGCCCGCGTGGGCTGCAGTAAAGAGGTCAGTCCGCATACGCTGCGTCACAGCTTTGCGACCCACATGATGGCTGGTGGAGCTGAGATCAGAGCGTTGCAGGAACTGCTGGGGCATGCAAATATCCGCACGACTCAAATTTACACGCACGTCGATCACAGCCGCCTGAAAGCCGTGCATCAGATGTATCATCCGCGTGGCTGATTAATACGGGTCCATCAGCTTGCCATCGCTGCGATTCCCCAATTGCTCAAGCAAGCCGGGATCGATATTCTCGGAAAGGAAGCGAACGGAACCATCGCCCAGTCCGATGTGGGCACCTCCGACATGGTAGCTGCCAAACCCGCCGACGTTTAACAGCGGGTCGACGGGATGCTCTTCTACAGGGTCGGGATTATTATTGCTTCCCCAGGAACCTGTAAATTTTGGAAGATCTCGGTTAATGGAACCGGTATTCCGCAAAGTGGCGCGGGTACCAGACAGCCAGCCCAGGTTCGTATCGTCGTAGAGATGCTCGCCGATAAAAATTGTATTGCTGCTGCCATCTGTGATTTGATCGTAGCTGATACTGCTGTTTAAAAACATGACCCCGGAATTATTGGCGTCAATCGGCGCTTCATTGGCGTTATAACAGGCCGCGTAGTTTGTCTGAAACAAGGAGAGATTATTGTCGATGGGCACCATTAGAACAGCCTCTTTGGGATCAGAAGGGCAGCTTAGAAACGAAATCGGTCTTTTGCGCACTTCATAATTGGCTTCGGCATATACGCTTTGTTTAAAGTCAATATGCCGATAAACAATCGCCTGATCCACAAACGGCGTGAGTCCGCCGAACCAGCCCATGTCATAACCTTTGGGTTCGTTTTTGATCGGCCCGGTCTGGTTATAAACACCCGCAGGCAGGACTTCGAACGCCATTTCATAGTTCTGCAGCGCGAGGTTGATCTGCATCAGATTGTTTTTGCACTGCGTACGTCGGGCCGCCTCGCGCGCCTGCTGTACTGCAGGCAGCAGGAGTGCAATCAGAATCGCGATGATCGCAATCACGACCAGTAGTTCAATCAGTGTGAAACCACTACGCTGCTGACTCTGGCGACAAGGGGAAGCAACCTTATTCATCTTCTGTAATTCCTGAAAGAATAATACCATATCACTTTAATAGCAGTTAATTTATAAGTACGGAATACTGACCGATTCAACGTGGTCATAAAATAATTTTTTTCGTTCTGGTAATCGTCTCGGTCTGGTTGTCAGGATATTTTATTCGTGCCTGGATCGACAGTCGACGATCTGCTTCCCCCTCCGGTTTCAATACTATTTCTGCGGAAGCAGCATAACGGGTTCCCAGTTCTTCCGGATCAATCTGCCAGACTTCTCCCCGGTATTCGGGATTCGTCAAACGTTGCTGTGCAGCGCGCTCCAGAGCCGACTCGACCAGCCAGTCTGCCTGGACCAGCAACTGCTCCTTCAGCATTTGTCGCCTCTGCAGCAATGTCGATTTCAGCAGTGAAGCCATCACCAGTGAAATTAATAGCAGACAGACCATCACAATCACTAACACCGCTCCCCGGCGTGTTTTCTCGGCCTGAGATCCTGTAAATGCTTTGTAGTGGAGACGCATAAGATTGACCCTGTCACTCGGTTTTATTTGTTTCTTTTTCTGGTTGTTTCAGCTTAAGATTCGCCAAACGGTAATCATACCCGATGGTGGAAATGATGGATAATTCCTGGACGGCTGGTCTCCCGGATTGACCTGAGTTACCCTTGTTTTTGCTTAATATCCGTCGTAAAGGATCGGGTTCTTCAATGGATATTCCTGCTCGATGCAGTCGCTGCTGTTCAAAAAAAAGAGCGTGGCTCCCCTCAGGCAGATAAAAAACATCACGGTGCGCGACTTCACCCTGGCTGGTGACGACTCTGAAAATCTGATGTTGCTCGATACGATATTGCACACTCTGATTGTCCGCCTTTTGAAGTATGATTTCTGTCCCCCCCGCTCCAGGAAACCGGGCATCAACGGCGGCATGAATATCTGCCCGAAACAGATGGGAAAAGCGCTGGAACGAAGACCCCAGCCAGGCAGCTTTGCTGGTTTCGCGTTCGGCGCGGAGCACGGTATGTATGGTCGTCATACTGATGCCCATCAGCACCGAGGCGATGCCCATGGCCACCACGACTTCCACCAGTGAAACTCCCGGAGGGCAGCCATATTGTCTGATCGAAATAGTAAACCCGCGTTGCTGCATTACTCTTGTTCCTTCGGAGAGACCCAGGAAGTAAGCCTCACCGGCATCGCTTTGATTTCCTGCTGGTTTTTCCAGCCCAGCTGGATCCGAATTTTTTTCATCTGTTTTACATCAGCCGCATCTCTGACTGTGATTTGCAAGCTGGCATCAGGCAGCTGTCTGATTGCAGTTTCCGATAAAGCAAACTTATCCACAGTCGACTGCTGTACTTCATCAAATGGTAAAGAGACCACGCGTTCCATCAGATTTTCCACTTCCACAATCGCTATCTGTCTGCGTTCGGTCTCCCTGCGTTCGCGATGTACCCAATAGATCGCTGGTACTACAATCATGGAAACGGTCATCAACAGCACGCCCGCCACCATCATCTCCACCAGAGTAAATCCGCGGCGCCGACATCCCGGTGATGCAACACGACTTGAACAGGCTCTGTTGTTCTGAATTTGATTTCTCACGTTTCAACCGTAATCTGAGTTTAAGACAGGGCATCCATGATCGTTACCAGTGGCAAAAACAATCCGACGACGAATATTCCCACTAAACAGCCCACGCTTAGTATAAAAGCCGGTTCCAGATATTCCCGTATCAGCGCCAGGCGATAATTGATGCGCCGCTCAATCCCTTTGGCAATCGCTTTGAGTGCCCAGCTTAAATTTCCCGCCCGCTGTGCTGACTGTAACAGACGCACTTCACTGGGTGTCAGCAGGCTATAGTCATGCAGTGACGTCCAGCAATCGTTTCCTTTATGGATATCATCCAGAATGGCTCCAAAGCGGGCAGACAAATATGGATTTTTCGTGGTATGTGACAAGGACTCAAATGCCCCCAGCAGGGGACGCCCGGATTCGGTAGTGACATGTAGAAACCGTAAGACATCCGGCGCAATTAAACGGGGATAATAACGCCCGGAAATAAACCGCGGACGCCAGCCATTTTCCAGGTAACCGGTATGGCGGAGCCTGAGATACAGGATCAAAAGAAACAGTAAGACTGGAATAATTAACAGAGAGTAAGTGACTATCAGATCCGCAGTATGGATGATCGACAGCGTCAGATCCGGTAATTCCATGTTGAAGTCATAGAAAATCTTTTTGAACTTGGGAATGATCCAGTAACAGATAAACATGAAGACCAACGCCATGATGACAAAAACGGTACACAAATAGGCCCCGATTCCGGGACGCAGGTAATCCCGTTCATTGCGCTGCTCGGCACAGACTTCCGCCGCCAGGGAAAGCGCCGAAGGCAGCGTTCCTGATTCGGCTCCCGCTTTGACGAGAAAGAATGCGTTGGCAGGAATCACATACGGAATTTTTTCCAGTGCCTCTGCCAGCGGAACGCCACTGCGCAGCAAGTCCACCAGACGCATGATCTGGTACCGCCAGTGGCCTCGAATGTCCTTTCCGAATGTTTCCAGGACATCAATTAATGGAAGTTGTTTATCGGCGGCGATCGCCAGAATCCGCAGTAATGCCACCTGTTGAGAATAAGAAACACGCCCGAAGGATAGAATCGAACCGAGTGATGACGAACGTCTTACGTTGCCATAAATTCGATTCAGATTTTCGAAATGGGGTTTCTTATCCATGAGTCTTTTAACGCGACAGCCGTTACTCTAAGTTGAGGAATACTAAAAAAGAGGTTGTTGACGCCGGATGATTCAGTTCAGCCAGTATAGTAATTGAATTAAAGGGGCCAGCATGGCGATGAACAGAAAGCCCATCAGAATACCACAGAAAATGATCACCAGTGGCTCAACAACCGACGAGAAAAAAGTAATGCGGACCCGTGTCTGACTGTTTAACATGTCGGACAGTGCATTCAGGATTTCCACTGAATAGCGGGGTCCCTGATGGGAAGTGGCGCCCGACTGACTGGCCAATGTCTGCAAAAACGTGGCCGGGAATATTTTTAGTGATTCCAGGGAGGCAATCTCTGCCTGTCCGTTGGAAACCGATTCCGAAAACTGTCGGCAGGCGTTACGGATTTCATAATTACTGGAACTTTCTCCTGTCATCTTGAGCGCTTCGAGAAACGGGACTTGGTTATCGACCAGCAAAGCCAGCAGATGGGAAAAACGTGAGACAGACAGTCCGCGGAGCAATCCGCCAATTAATGGGAGACGATATATTATTTTCTGCGACCACATCTGGCCGCGTTCTGTTTTCATCAACATCAGATAGGAGCCGGCGAGCATCAGTCCGGCAGGCAGATACCACCACCACTGTGTCCGCAGAAAAATCGAAAGTTCAAACAGTCGGAGAGTCACCCATGGCAACTCGATTCCAAAATCAAAATAAATTGATTCGAAGGCAGGCAGGATCCAGAGCATGATGCTCAGGAGCATCAGCATGGCAAACACCATCAGGATTAATGGATAGCTAAGCGCCATCAGCAACTGGCTTTTCATCTCGGAGAGCTGTCGGGTATGGGCGACATAGTCCGCCAGGATCTCGCTCATCTTCCCGGAACGTGTGCCGGCATTCACCAGTGCGCACAATTCGCGGGGCGCCCGGGAGGTAGCGAGCACCGTTTCCAGATCGTTGCCGGCATCCAGCTGTGAAGCCAGGTTCTGGACAGCAGTGCGAAGGCGCGGATTTTCGATTTCATGCGAAACCGCTTCCAGTCCGGTCGACAAAGGCAGCCGCGCACGGGTCAGGTCAGACAGGTGATCGGAAATCACATCGTAATCGCGGGATGACAGTTTCTGACTGCCTGTAGAAGCTGTCGCGCCAGGCATGGAAAAAGCCAGCTCTGATTCTTCCTCTTCGATCCGTTCAATTTTAAGATCCTGGTCCTGCAGGCGACTCGCAACTTCATCCCTGTCTGCGGCATGAATGCGGCCGGAAACATGTTTACCTTGTGAGTTGATTCCCTGGTAACGATACCAAATCATCTGACAACCATCCCGCTACACCCCTGATCCCTGCAATCGTTAAAACCTGACCCAGAACAATGACCTCTCACTCTAAGAGCCTCAAGGTTGGGCTAATTGTTTAAGCATGTCCGAGAACGGAAGAAATAATACCAGAGAATAGCATAACACCGTACCTCCGCCGATGATCGCGCCGGTAAAGATCGGAAACAAAATGCGAAACCAGCGTGTATAGCTGGTGGCTTTTCTCCGATACATATCTGCAGCATTTTTGAGGGCCAGACTGAGTTCCCCCTGGTGATTCTTCGTTGTCAGCAACCAGGTTAATAACGGAGGCCAGCCATATTCTTTCGTGGTGATGCCTGTTTCCGGCTGTGCATGCAGATGCCGCTCCGCCATCAGGCTTGCTGATTTCACCAGCTGGTCATCGCCGGTCGCTTCCGCAGCCAGAACCACCGATTCGGCAAAGGGAATGTTCTGTTGAATCAACAATGACATCAGTTCAGAAAAATTGCCGTACCGGTAATAGTTGGCAATCTTCTGCACACCGGGAATCCAGCCGATCAGGCGACTGGTCCCTTTGAAATTCAGCAACTGCGAACTGCCCGTCCTCATCCATAAGATGGCAAATAGAAATAACAGCAACGGTGGAACTACGCCCCAGTAGACGACCGTGGACTGCATGGAGTTTAACAGCTGTAGAGGCTTTGATTCCCCGAGTTGAAAAATATCATAAGCGGCATTGAACCGCGACAGCACTTCAAACAGAAAAATCATAAACAGCCCGTATGCCAGGCTGAATACAATCAGCGGGTAGACCATCGCCATGCCGATCTGGCGGCGCAGGTGAAACAGTTCCCAGGCATAGTTCGACATTTCTTCCAGCGCAACTGTCAACTTGCCCGACTTGATGCCTGCTTCCACGATCACCCGATACACGAGGGGAAAGCTATCGCCTTCCGCGGCCATCGCCTCTGGCAGCGTACTGCCCCGCTCCATTCTGATTGCCAGGTCAGCGGTGATTCGCCCGAGCCGATCCGGGAGTTCGTTTCCCATTTCGCGGAGCCCCAGTTCCAGGGGAATCCCGGCTTGCACGAGTGAAATGATTTCTTCGTTCAATGCGATCAGCTCATCGAGCTCAAAGCGGGTTTTGCTGGTCGCCTTCGATTCAGGATCGTCTCTTGAATTCATCTTGATACCTGCTTTTGACAGAAACGATTAATACTGCGTGATATTTTCATTCGTATTTCAGAGCATAAAAACCGGTCGCCCGTTAACCATTATTTCGCGTCACGCCCAGAACCCGACGCACTTCCGCCGGGCTGGTGAGCCCCTGATTTACGGCCTCCTGTGCACGATCCCACTGGGTTCGCATGCCCGACTGAATGGCCAGCTGATGCAAGACCGTGGCATCAGCCCCGTTTAAGATGGCATTCGCCACCTCTGTCTGGCCAGGCTGCAACATCTCGGTGAGGACCATGCGTCCCTGGTAGCCGGTCTGACCGCATTCCACACAACCAACGGGCACTTTCCAGTGTTCGACATCCAGGCCCATGCGATCTTCGTCGGCCTGGGAAAATTCCGCACAGGAACAGAGCCGCCTGAGCAATCGCTGGCTGAGAATCGCCAGTAATCCGCTGCGCAGCAGATACGGTTCGATCCCCATGTCTGACAGGCGGCTTACCGCTTCTGTCGCGCTGCCGGCATGAAATGTGGTGACGACCAGATGCCCTGAGAGCGATGCCTGGAATACGGTTTCCGCGGTTTCACGGTCGCGGATTTCACCCACCATAATGACTTCCGGGTCCTGCCTGAGCAGGGAACGCAGCCCCAGGACCATATCAAAGCCCGCAGCCGGATTCACCTGTGATTGCGCGACCGTGGGCACGACGACTTCAATCGGGTCTTCCAGTGAAGCCAGACTGCGAGATCCTTGAGACTGGTGGATGATCTCGCGCAGGCAGGCATAGATGGTGGTTGTTTTCCCGCTGCCGGCCGGGCCCGTCATTAAGATGACGCCCCCCGTCTGTGTCAGCAGGCGCTGCAGTTCAAACAGGATTTCGCCGGGCAGATTCAGGCTTTCCAGATGTTTGTACTGTCCAGAACCGACGAACAGTCGGACCACCACTTTCTCGCCATAGAGCGTGGGAAAGGTGCTGATGCGTGTTTCGACTGCCTGCTCACCTGATTGTCGCAGACGGCCTTCTTGAGGGACATCCGTGCGATAGGTCAGCAGATGTGACAGCACTTTCAGTCGCGAGGTCATTCGCGGAGCCAACTCGGATGAGAAGTTCGCGATATGATGCAGCACGCCGTCAATCCGCCAGTCCATCCGCATTTTACTTTCGGAAGGCAGCAGGTGAATGTCGCTGGCGTTGCAGTCCTGGGCCTGATTCAAAATCAGATTAACCAGTTCGGTGACATACTCCGGATGATTCTCGGGTTTCTCAGGCAAGTGTTCCTGGAAATGTTGGGACAAACTCTCCTGCATTAATCGCCTCGATGAAAGATCTGCTCTATCGTTCCTGCACGCTCATTGCGAAACTGAACAACGGCATCGACGAGCCCCCATTCACCCGAATGTTTTAATGTGGCCTGCACCGAGTTCCAGTCTGTCTTGATCTCCATGGACTGGCGGGCGACGGTGGAAATGCCTAACACTTCATTCCCTTTCCTGTAGATCGCTTGGGACCAGCCCGGAGCCTGAATAGAAGTGGAACCGGAATCGCGCAGATACCAGAACAGACTGCAGCAGACGAAGAACATGCTGCAGACAATCCAATTTCGCTGGCGTTGCCTGCGATTCCCTGCCTGCTGTGCCGCTTCCAGAACCCGCTGACGGTGTCCGTCGCGCAGGGGAACGGCAGCGCCGGCACCGGCCTGCAGCAACCGTTCTTCCAGTGAATTGTGCTCTTCGAATTCAAACATTAATATCCTCATGCGTCACGGGACGCAGGTAATTATCTAACTTCTGGAGTGCATAACGATAACGACTGGCCACAGTATTCGGCGATTCATCCAGCACACTGGCGATTTCTGCAAAAGTCATGTCTTCCCAGATCTTCAAGACCACGACTTCTGACTGATTGGTTGGCAGACGCTTTAAGGCCTTGCGAATGACTTGCGCCTGGTCGTTCTCTTCTACAATTTCTTCATCTCGCGCCCAGAGCTGTCGGCATTGAGCAAATATCTGAAATGGCTTCCGCTTCTGCAGAATCCGTAACGCTTCATTGCGGGTCACCCGTAACAGGTAAGCCCAGGGTTGTTGTGCCGAAGCCAGAATTTTCGGCTTCATGGCGATCCGCACCATGGTGGCCTGAATCGCATCTTCCGCATCCGGCATATTCCGGGTCACGGTCACCGCATAACGCACCAGTCGCTCTGAAGTCAAATCGTAGAGCGAACCCAACCGGTCGACACCCTGATCGTGCAGATCATTGGCACAACATCGGATTTGCGCTGCAAATTTGACTGGTGACAGTTGCTCCACGATGGAATTCAATTCTTCAAAGCTTCAGAAAAACTCTGATTCTCACTGCTGAGTCACAGCAAGAATGTCCTGACAGAACTGCCAGGCTAGAATAACAAGTAAACTTCGTGTGAATTTAGCACAAACATGAGCTCCATACTTGTGTTGGTTCGGACTGAAAAATAACAATGACAGTTCACCCGAATTTCCACACAGTTCCTATTAGACCTGATTTGCGATATTATTTGTTTTGCTTTTCCCCGAATTTTTGATGTTTTTCCAAATCCGGCGGCATACATTTATCGTAAGCCTTTATTTATCAAACAGATACTGCTTTCATGTTTTTGTGTCCCCCTCATCGTGCCTTCCTGAAAAACAGTCCGCGTCTCCCCTCAATTCGCAGCAATGAGGAGTTACCGGATGGCGTCTGAAAGTACGCCTGAGAATCAGGCTGTGGTACTGATTGGCATGCCCGGATCGGGAAAGTCGACCGTGGGGAAACTACTGTCTGAACAGACAGGTCTTCCCTTCCTGGATACAGATGCATTAATCGAAGCCGGGGAGTCAAAACGGCTGGCCGAGATCATTTCGCATCACACCTCTGAGGGTTTCCGAAAAATTGAGGCAACATATGTGCAATCGATCCAATCAGCAGGATCGGTAATTTCTACTGGTGGAAGCGTCTGTTACAGCCGCGAAGCCATGCAACATCTTCGCAGTCTTGGTACCATAGTCTGGCTGGATGTGTCACCTGAAGTACTGGAGCAACGGGTTGCCGATGCGTTCGACCGGGGTGTGTTGATTGAACCGGGAACAACGTTGGCCGACTTATACGACAGTCGATTCCCACTGTATGAACTGTATGCACAACTGAAAATTGAGGCTTCAAAGCTGACGGCAGAGGAAGTTGTTTCCCAGATCTGTCAGCAGTTGAATCTCTGATCACAATCATAAACTGATATCACACACTTATAGTAATGAAGAACGATTGCAAGCCGATGTTACCCATTCAAAACGTCAACATTCATGATTCCGTCCGTCTGGTTGCACCACAGGAATTGAAAGACACTTATAAGCGGACCGACAAAGTCACAGAGACGGTTGGCGAATCGCGCGAACAGATCAAACGGATTCTCTCGGGAGAAGACCATCGTCTCATCGTGGTCGTCGGGCCCTGTTCGATTCATGATCCCAAAGCCGCCCTCGAATATGCCGCCCGTTTAAAAGAACTCTCTTCCAAAGTGGACGACCGGATGTTCCTGATCATGCGGGTCTACTTTGAAAAACCACGCACGACCGTCGGCTGGAAAGGCCTGATCAACGATCCGCACCTGGATGGCACCTTCGATGTCTCTTCGGGATTGAAGATCGCCCGCCAGCTGTTGCTGCAGATCGGCGAACTGGGCATACCCGCCGCAACCGAAATGCTGGAACCGATCACGCCTCAATACATTGCCGACGCGATCTCCATTGCTTCGATCGGTGCCCGCACGACCGAATCGCCGACACACCGCCAGATGGCCAGCGGACTCTCAATGCCCGTCGGTTATAAAAACGGTACAGACGGCAGCCTCGACGTCGCGTTAAATGCGATGCTCGCCGCGCAGAGCCCCCACAGTTTTCTGGGGATCGATGCGGACGGCCAGACCTGCGTGGTCAACACCAAAGGCAATCCCTGGGGTCACCTGATTCTGCGTGGCGGACGTTCGGGTCCGAACTATCAGCGGGAGCACCTGGAAGAAGCCAGCAAGAGCCTGCAGGCCGCCGGCCTGTCACCCCGGTTCATGGTCGACTGCAGCCATGCGAATTCCAACAAAGACTATCGCAACCAGGGAAAAGTCTGGAATGAAGTCATCGACCAGCGCGTCGCCGGCAACGATACGATTATCGGCCTGATGCTGGAAAGCAATCTGCTTCCCGGCAATCAGAGTCTGCCTGAAGATTTATCGCAGCTCCAGTACGGCGTCTCCATCACCGACGAATGCATCGACTGGGAAGAAACCGAAACCCTGATCCTGACCGCACACGAAAAGCTGTCGTAAGTAGTTCAGAACCGGAATCCGCCGTTACTTTTTCTGTTGAGCGGCCTGCAGTAAGCTTTCAGCCAGTTGCTTTTCTTCTGGTGTAAAAGCGGGTTTCAGGTTTCTTACGAACTCAGGTTTCTCCTCAGACGTTGGTTCTGAAGCAACCCATTGATAAGCCAGCAGCGGTATCGTGCGTGAAAACGGCATGGGGCGTCCCAAACGTTGCGTCGAAGTCGTGGCCTCTTTTAATGCTGTCAATGACAAGACACGCTCACCTTGTGCAGCAAGCTCTGAGGCAATCCGATATAAGATCGATTCCTTCATCTCGTCATATTCGATTTGCTGTGCGATCTTCAGCGCACCATTGACTTGACCTGCTTTCAAGAGACCGGAAGCCACCTTCGCGACTGCAATGCGCCTGCTGTCCAGCATGGGAATCTGCTGCACGACCTCTTGCGCCTGTTTTGATTCCCCTGTCTCAGCAAGAGCAATCGCCACTTCCATCAGGTAAGTTGACTGATCTCGGGAACCATCAATCAACGGAGCAATTTCCAGTGCCTGCTCAAAGTAACCTGTCTCAATCAGCAATATTGCAAGCGACCGCAGAAACCAGGGTCGACGATGTAAAAAATTGATTTGTTGAACCACTTCCAGAGCCTGACTTCCTCTACCTGCTTTTGCAAGTTCCAGAGCAATCCCCTCCAGCGCTTTAAACCTGGTTTCCTCATCAGTAATCTGCCCAGTTATCGTACACGCCTGATTACAGGCATTTGACTTCGCCAATATTAAAGTGATCTGCTGGAGTGCCTGCGATTGAGATTTTCGATTTTTGATTGTCTCCACAAAGCCCAGGGCCTGCTCAACATCCCCGGTTTTCGCAATTTGCCCTGAAATGGAAATTATCGTTTCTTCACGGAGATCGAGATTCGCGATTTGTTGTGCCACTTCGACAGCCTTGTTACTGTCTCCCGATCGCGCGAACGCTTTCGCATACAGATGCAGACGTTGCTCATGCCCTTCGGAATCTTGAGCTTGCGGAAGTAATTTCTCACCTTGAACCAGGTAGGGTTTCGCCCGCAGGAATGCTTCTTCAGCCAGCAGAGCCCAGGCGATACCACAGTACGCTTCCGCCTGCTCGCCCGCAGCGGGTATCTGCTCCGCCTTGTTTAATGCTGCGTTTAAATCGTCAATCGTTCCATTTGCGACCAGCTGGTAATACTGAGGGAAGAGAGATTTTTCAGGTTTGCTATCCGTTTTCTGCGCGTCCGTGCCAAGTACACTTCCGACAGTTAATGGCCTCCTGATTTTTGTCTGCTTAACTGATCCGCTGGAATCCTGCTCTTTTAGTTGAGAAATAGTCAACGTCCGGTACATCAACGCCGCCCATTCCTCGGGGGTCTCCCATTGCGGGGCAGGAACCGTTGAGGTCTCCCCTGTTTGTTGGGCGTCTGACGCCACGGGATCAGCTTTGGGTTTCTCCACGGACACACTTTCGGCATCTTTTACCGGCGGCTTCACCTGCTGACTGCAACTCGCCAGGATGAAACCTGCCAGCGCAATCATTCCGTAGCGCAATGTGCGAGAATACTGCGATTTTGTTAAAGCTGTCAGCAGTCGCGTTGTACTTTTCATCAGAGATCCTGATCCTCGACTGTCAATTCAATGAAAGTACATCCTCTCAAACTCACCACCCTCTGAGTACCGACTTACTGCAGCGCTTTAAGAACCTGTTGGGCAAGCTGGTTTTCTTTCGGCGTGAACGTTTTTTTCATTCTGAATACGCCATCAATGGCCTGTCTGGTTTGATCCTGATCAAGTTCCATCGCCAACACAAGCAGCAAGAGATTGATATCCGGTTTTTCCTGATTCTGCTCAGCCATAGAGATTGCCTGGCTGAGTGCCTCTACCGCCTGCTCTGCATTTCCCGCTACCGCCAACGTGGATGCGATTTTGATCAAAGCCTCACTTTTCGTTTTCAGATTGATGATTCGATTGACAAGGACCCTGCTCTCTTCCAATTTTCCTGCCTTAGCCAGATCGACGGCAAGAATTCCCTGATAATAATCGTAGAGACTCTTGTCTTTAATCAGTTGAAACAATTTTTCTGAATAAGCGACATCGCCTGTTTTTCTCACTTCTCCAGCAATTTTACACAGGCAATAATAATAGGTGTAAGGTTCGGTTATTTTTCCAGCCACTTTCTCGGCCTCCTGAAAGTCTCCCTGTTCAGCGAGCGTTCTGGCAATGTCGCTGCAGGCATCGGATTTATCCCGCGCGGTTTTTATTTCTTCTATCATTTCCAAAGCCTGTTCCAGATGCCCTTCCCTGGCAAGTGCAATCATCACATCTCTGCTGGAAAGATCGTTTGCTTGTATCAATCGATGATTCTGCATCAGTGTGAGCGCCTTTGTCCCCTGCCCCGCTTCAGCGAATGCGAGGGCGATTTTGCGAGCGAATATTTCTTTGCTCTGTTCTTCAGTAAGTTGCGGTAACAGTATCAGTGCTTTGTCGGGTTGGGCGTTCTCCGTCAACATGGAAATTATATCGCCGAGCATTAGTTTGCGGACGGTTTCATCTTCCATGTCTTGGAGCTGTTTCAACACTTCCTCAAGCTCCCCTACGTTTGCCTGAATCAGCAGTGCTCCCGCTTCGACCTGCTGCTTACGTTCCGGATCAGTGACGAGTGGCAATGCATCCAGAGAACGCTGCATCGTCTCGAGTGCCTCTTGTTTCTTCCCGACCTCAATGAGCGCACTGGCAATCCCGATCAGGTAAAATGCCCTGGATTCCTGTTGTGGAAGTGCCTCAATGTACTCAACGGCTTCTGCTGTCTGATCTGCTCCGACCAGTCTCCGCGCCAACCGGTTGATGGCGAATTCTTTGAGTGATTCATCTTCAATCTGATCAATCATAGACCGGACCCGGTCAAACCGCCGTAATCTACCTAACGTAGAAACGATCCCCAATAATGTGTATTGGATCCTGATTTCGTTCTCCGACCGCTCAATCAGTTCCATGCCCTGCTGAATTTTTCCCGCCTTGATCAGTGTCTCTGCAAGTCGACCCAGCGAGGTCTGCTTTTGTGATTCCACCTTCAGACCTTCTGCAATCGGGAGAGCCTGATTGACAGTGCCCAGCGCCTGATCATTCATCCCGGCTTCCAGCTGGGCGGCTGCGATCTGGTTCAGCATGTGGACGCGCACGAACGGATTGTCGATGTATAGTACCATCTTCAGCGCCCATTCTGTGGGGGACTGCTGAGCAGTTGCAGCGCCCGGATTGGGAGAGTCAACAGGTTCCGCAGCGTTTTCCGTCGACCTGTTATCCCCTGCCTCTTCGGCACCAGCATTTCTCGAACTCGCATTGCTGGTGGCAGGAGCAACCTCCGACTCCTGACTCCCCTTACAGCCTGGGAACATTCCCACTGTAATCAACATCAGTATAAAAACTCCCCAGCCAGGGGTGCGCTGGAAACGATGCTGCCTGAAACGGAGAGCAATTTTCCACTCCATGTTGAAATGACTTTGAAACTGATGTGAAAGATTCATATGACACCTGCAAGACAGGCTCTAAAATAGCCGACTTATTCTATTTTATTCCATCCAACTTACTCCAGAGACGTTAAAGTGAACCTGGAGAAAAACTAGTTTGACATCGTGTAGAAGATTTTCAAAAGCCGTTTGGCCACCCGTCTCTCATCTGACGTAAATGATTTTTTCAGCGGAGTTATGACATTCGTCTCTTCCGCTTTCTGTTGCACAGCGGTGAGTGGCTCACTGGCCAGGGGCATGATGACATCCATCAGATAGTTTCTCGCCCGGTGCTTTGATGCGAAATCGATCGCTTGATTCAGAACTTTGACTCCCTGTGTATCGTCTCCCGTTTTGAACAGGGCGGCAGCAATTTCGGTAAGCACCCGTGTTTGCTCTACACCGTTTTCTATCCGGGAAACGAGCTGAATCGCCTCGTCAGTCTTTCCTGCCTCGGCAAAACCGGCAGCCACCCGTGACCGGGCTTGATCCTTTCTCATCGGAACCTGGATTTTTTGAATGATGTCCAGCGCTGCCTTGGTCTCTCCCGAACGGGCCACTGCCCGGGCAATACTATAAAGAAAGATTGATTTACTTTCCTCTGTTTGCATCAATTCAGCAATCTGCATGGCCGATTTCAGATTTCCTGTTTCTACGAGATGGTAAGCAACATCCCTCGAAAAAAACGTGTTCGGATCGAGCTTCGAAAGCTTCTGCATTACTTCTTCGGTCTGCTTGCCTTTTCCTGCCTTGGCGGCCAGACGCGCGATGTTTTCCAGTGCATAATCTCGGGCGCCAGTGTCTTTTATCATCGCAGCGACTTTCAGAGCTTCGTCAAAATCGTCTGATTTATTGGCAATCGTCCCCGCAATCCCCTGGAGTGCAGATCTTTTGACAGACGGCTCGTTAATTTGATCGGCGATCTTCATCCCCTGTGTTGCATCACCGGCAGCCGTCAGTGTGACCGCAGCAAATTCGTATGCTGACTCAGCAAAATCACGATCCTTGATTAATGCAATAAGCTCCAACGGACGTTGATACAGACCTCCTCGTGCCAGGGAGCCGGCATACAGACTTAGTAACTGATCTCGTGCCGTTTTGTCTTCTACTTTCTGGTATAGACCTTCTACTGGCCTGATTACCTCTAATCCCTGCTCAAGATCGCCTTCCTCATAATAAACCCAGGCCATGGTACATAGCGCCGTCCCTTTATGATCCCAAAGAGAAATCTGTTCCACGAACTCCAGAGCATGTTGTTTCTGCCCCTGTTGAACCAGCGACTCGGCAACTTTACCCCAAATATGTTTTACAACATGTACATTCTCCAGGCTTTGAATTTCTTCAACCGCCTGTTTCATTTTTCCTGCCTTGATCAACTCCAGAGCAATGTCTCTATAAGCTGCTACCTTGATCATCTGGTTCATAAATTTCTTTGCCGTTTGAATTGCTAAATCAAGTTCTCCCATCTGCAACAGTGTTTTAATTACCGCCTCTTCAATCTTAATGGATTCTATGACCACCTGCTCTGTTTCATAAACCAGTTCCAATGCCGGCTTTAAAGTCTGCATTGCCTGTTCTTTTTCGCCCGCTGCGATTTGAGCCTGCGCAATGCGGTTTAAAATCACACAGCGTACGAAGGGATCTTTTAGATTCCGCGCGACCTGCAACGCCCATTCGGTGGGGGTTGCCCACTTCAGGGAAGTCGCTCTTTTTCGTCCACTGTCATCGGGGTCAATCAGCTTTGCAAACTCGCTTGCCGGCATTGTACGAGGGATCCAGCGCGCGGAACCATCCATCATCAAAGCCAGTAACTGGTCGTACTCCAGTTTCCCCACCACCCGCCAGGGATCTTGAGGATCGAAAGGCAGATCCACGGGCTTCGTCCACGGGACCGCCTGATCGGCGCCCGCCTGAACACAGAGAATCGTATTCTCCAGACCATCCGGGGCATCCTTGAGACGGGAAACCGTTAAGTCCTGAAAGGGGGTTCGTTCTCCGTTGAATCTCATGATGGATGTGTAGCCGGGTCGAGTCACACCCGCACTCTGATACAACGCGGGCATCTTTTCCAGCAGTTTCAGATTGTGCGAACTGTCCCAGGGCTCATCTAAGTGAAACTGTTCATATAATTTGTATTGCCCCATCATCGGCAGCAGACTGACGCGCCAGCTTAACTGGTTTTTTTCTTCTTTCTGCACAGCAGCGCCGCCCGGTTGTTGTTCCGCCATTGCCTCTTGCATACGCAAAACATGCTGAGACTGATATATGGAAACTCCCAGACGCTTGATCTGGTCTTTCTGTTCGAACTCGCGTTTTTCTTCAACCGTCTTGACGACCGCAGGTTGAATCAGTTTCTTATCAATGGAACTGATCAACCGCTGATAGGAGGTAATTTGTTTCAGCTTCAGATCCAGCATGGTCTGATCACTTTGTGGCTCCCATGGAGGCGAAGTAAGCGACATCGAAAAGTGCTTTGACATCGCTTCAGACAACTCCCTGTCTGCCTCGGATGCGTGCGGAGACAATTCCGCTGTTGTCTGCTTTTGAAATCGCTGGATCCGATCCCGCAGCTGCTCTGCGGCTTCAGGAGTTTTCATATTGACCTGCAGCTCGAGCAGGGATTCGCCTGAAAAGTCCAACAACAGATCGAATGTATGAATCTGGTCCAGGACAGGGATGTCCAACCTGTTACTCAAATACTTAAAAACATTCGATTCCTCAAACATGGATGACAGATAAAACCGCATTGCCAGATTCTTATTGAGATCCATGTCCTCCCATAATGACAGCCCCTCAGGCGGGGTATTCCTGGTCATCGCGAACTCTTTTACCAGTGAAGGCTCTGCGATCAGCCAGGTTCGATCATCATGTAAAAAGAGGTGCGCCGGATCACAGCCGAGTTGCTTGAGCACCGTTTCTCGTGGAGTGGGTTCTAAATATTGAACCAGATAATGCCCTTCCCATCCGGAAGCAAACCGCCGTATCCAGACAATGACCGTCTCCCACTCGCGCAGCCGATCGAGATCGGGCACATCCGTCTCCCGGCTTAAGCGGGTCAGCAAGTCCTTGGCAGGCCCGGTCTCCAGCATGGCCCGTGGATGCATTACGACCAGCGCGTCCGAAAACGGCATTCTCATATACGTCAGATGCAGTGGAAGATCGGTACGAGGTTCAAGGTCGGGAGCGGGGAACTTGGCAAAATTTTCGTCGGAGATGGAATGCCCGTCTGCGTAATCGAGTAGCTGAGACCAGATTTCGGCGGAAGTCCCAGGCTTGACCAGACTGCTGTGACCGTCTACGAAGCAGATCATGGTTCCGCTGGGGTCGCTGAGGCCAATCGCTTTCGCCGGATTATCAGGAATCAATGGGATACCATCGGGTTTGGTCCAGGGAGTGGCCTGCGCCGGAGCCGTTTCGAGAAACAGAATGGTTTCGCTCATCTGGTCTTTCATTTCCCGGAAGCCAATGGATGCCCCTCCGGGGCTGACGGGAAACATCGTCACAGGACGGCTATCGGGAGATTCGAGAACCGATTCTACATGGCGAAACCGGGTTGTGGTGGAATCTGCAGGGTCACCGGGAGCACGAAATACGTCTGGCATCTTCGCCAGTAGTCGCTGATTATGCGGACTGTCCCAGGGTTCATTCAGCTTGAACTGCTGATAAAGATCTTCCTCTCCCATAAACGGCAAAATATGCACTCGCCAGCTTAAGTGAGGTCGTCCGCTGGAAGCATAATTTTCCGGAATGCTGGTATCCGGGCAGAACATCTCGTGTTGGTCGTAATAGTTTATCAATCCCAGCAGAATCGAATTCATCTTCTCCCGGGCCTTCATCATCCGATTGAGTACCTTGGGAGATGCGACCTCTTGTACTTCTGCGACGGGTTTCTTTTCCTGACGGACTGTCTCTTCTGTCTCAACAACCGGCTTTGCTTCCGTTGTCTGCTGTTTCGCTGTCTGCTGAGTTCCGGCATCGTTAGCGGGCTCTTTTCCACAGCCTGTCATTAGACAGGTCAACAGAAATAAAATGATGAGAGATACACAAGAGAGCTGCAGAATCTGTTCGCGTTTCATTTTTCCCCTTGCCGTGGATAAGTGCCGAGACGGGTCAGAATCACTTGAATTGTGTTGCATTGGATCTCTCAGCTTTAAAAACACAGACTGTTATCGTCTGTGTTCGATTTTTAATATTGTCTCGTTGAAATGCGAGCGCAGGACGTCGCCTGTGTTTTGAGTCCGCATATAATATACTGATCGATTGTATCGATCCACCGCAAGCTCAAATCCGGATTTGTTTAGTACACCACGTAGAAAAGGCCGGTTTTTAACAAAATCAATCTGTCTGGTATCAGCTGGCGTTCTCAACTCTTTTTCAACGCGCGCATCGACCAGCTTTCAGCAGAACCACATCACTCGTAGCCAGGAGGAGTCTACTTCAAATAGTGATCTGGCTTGTGTACTGTATGAGAGACGCTTGATTTGTGTTTTCATCAGACCGGCCGCTTTGTCGATACAAAATACAGGTTTTACAAATTGACTCGTGTGGCTGTTGTCATTCGCAGGAGTATGTTCGGGCTTCTGCTGCAGGAAGAAAAAAATGAAAGAGACGTTAAGCTATCAGGCTTATCTGAAGAGCCCCTATAAAAGCATCAAGCACAGTACATACTTCGCAGTCTATGACGATCTGTTTGCCCGCTACCGGGGAAAGGAAATCACGTTTGTCGAAATCGGTGTGCTGGGCGGCGGATCGCTCTTTATGTGGCGGGAGTTTCTGGGACCGAAGGCAAGAATTATTGGAATCGATTTGAATCCAAACGCCAAAAAATGGGAGGCCGAAGGCTTCGATATTTTTATCGGCAGCCAGTCTGACAAACAGTTCTGGCAGGATTTTGTAAAAAAGGTTGGCAAGGTAGATGTGGTCTTAGATGATGGGGGTCACACCTATGAACAGCAGATTATTACGACGGAAATGCTGCTCGACAGCATCAATGATCAGGGAATGCTGGTGGTAGAAGACACCCATACTTCATACATGGATGGCTTTGGTTCCAGACGTTATTCTTTTATCGAATATGTAAAGTGTTTGATAGACAAAATGAATCAGAGATTCAGCGAGCTTAACACGACGGCCTCTGATCGTCGTGTCTGGTCGATTCAGACATACGAGTCCTTTGTGGCATTCCACATCAGACGCAGCGCATCGGACCTGGTTTCAGAGAGCACAGACAATGGTGGGACAGACGATGCGGCGATGGACTATCGTTACTTCGATCATGACGCCGTGAAATCGATTGATGGCTTAGCCAGGAAGTTCAACTTCCTGAAATATATTCCAGGCGCACGATGGCTGGGTGCAAAAGCAAAAAATTACGTTATTGTGCAAAAATCAAAACGCAAACTGAAAAAGTATTTCTCCTCTGATTCTTAAGATCGCCTCTGAGAAGAGTCAGTGGTTTCGGAAAAGAACTTGAACAAAAACCCGGTTATCCTGACCTGTTCCCACGTCGTGATTTCGTTACGATAGAGCAATTCATGAGATCCCTTTTCCAAACTGCTTTTAATGTGGAACTGATCCCCGTTATGAAAACACTCACCAAAGAACTCTGGATGGATATCCCAAAGCGCCGGCAGATCGTGTCGATCCACGATGATGTGGAACAACTGGTCACAGAAAGCGGCGTCCAGGACGGCCTGGCACTCATCAATGCGATGCATATCACCGCTTCGGTCTTCATTAACGACAACGAATCGGGCTTGCATGCAGACTATGATCGCTGGCTGGAACAGTTGGCTCCCTTCGATGCGGGCAGTGATCCCAACAGCGGCGGGTATTTGCACAACCGGACGGGCGAAGACAACGCCGACGCACACCACAAACGCCAGATCATGGGCCGCGAAGTCGTCGTCGCCATCACTGATGGGCGGCTCCACCTGGGACCATGGGAACATATTTTTTATTACGAGTTCGATGGCCATAGACGGAAACGGATTCTGGTAAAGATTATTGGGGAATGAATAACAGCAAAATGAACTTATTTCTATTAACATCTGTCTGATCAATTAATCCGCAGCGTTTGTATGCCCTTCGACCTGGTACCAGAACCTTCTCGAGCAGGAAACATCGTCCCTATGTCAGAACTCATCCATCTCTCTGGTTTTCAGTTGCTGCCTGTGGTGGAACTCGAACCCGGTACCTTTGCGACCGTCGAAAGAGAATCTCCTCAAGGTTCAGGAGAGTATGTACCTGATGACTGGCAGACTTACTGGGAATTGAGCCTGGCAGATTCCGGCATCACTGATCTGTCACCAATCAGGACCGGGTCTTGGTTTGTAGCAACCTCTGAGTTTGAGGAGTCTCAATTGGAGCAATACCTGAGAGTAACTTTCGATGAATGGGGTGGGATTTCGAGCTTGAATGATCCTGATTCAAGACCTGTGTTGAATGGTGGTCTGGCTTTGCTTTCAAATCAAAAAGACATCTTAGTTGAGCCAACCTGTTGTAGTGATCTCGGCGACATTGAAAACTGGAAAGCAGCAGCGTCTTATGAAGGAAAAAATTGGGAAATGTTGTGGATCGGACATCCCTGGTTGTCTGTGAAATTCCAAAAGATATGGCTGTTACTGAGTGATCTACACGAGTCTGAAGACCCGATTGCACGCTGGGCTGTAAAACCCAAAGAACTTCAGGATGCAATCGACGTTGCTGAAGTAGAACTCAATCGTTTCTCAAAACAAGTCGCTGGCATTCTAACTGGTTTAGAATTTGAAGGGGACGCTGCCAGTATCTCATTACATCTGGCTGGATTACAAAAGTAATAATCGAAACTGCGATGCCTGAATATGTCAGGTTTGATATTCTTGCATTCGGGTTGGTACTCAGATGTTGTGTTTTTCGATGGCCGTAGGCCCAAGCGGATTTTGGTGAAAATGATTGGGGAGTGAATTAAACTGATGGTTCAGTATTGGGCAATCTTGACAGAAGCAGAAATGCGAACTCGTAATCACATCAATAGTGGCGGCATGCCTCAATTTGCTAACTTTAAACTTAAATTCATCCCATCGTGTAATCATGACGGAATAAATGTTGTGGCAGAGTGGGAAGATCCTACAGACGATCGCTGGCTTGAAGCAATCAAGATTGGGGTTGATCGTTTTGTAAGTTGTAGAAAAGAATCTGGTCGTCCTGTATGTAAAACGACCCTTATTATGAAAAAAGTAATTTCACACCCAATAGATACAACGGAACAATTTGTTTCATATCGTATAGACTCAATATTGTATGAGATTTTTAATCAACATGAGTCCCCTGTTGATGGACCTGATATGGCGCCTGATAAGGTAAATGATAGTGTGTGACATAATGTGTTTGGGGAACGCGATGCATATCACTGCCTCTGTGTTCATTAACGACAATGAATCGGGGCTTCATTCAATCGTCAACCCACTCTTTTAATAAGGCCATCACTTCGGTGCGGTATTTTTTGTACTCTTTTCCCTGTCCGTTACGGACCATTGCAAACACGAGATGCTGTTTCGGATTGATGACCAGCAGTGTGCCGCAGCCGCCGCCGTGTCCGTAACTGCCTGGTCCCAGATAATGCGATTCGTCCTGCAGGCCGATGCCGTATTTCATGTTTAACTCGGGCAGGTAGAGTTTGAGCGGCGTTGGCAGGATCGCCGCGTGCGTCTCTGGGGAAATGATTTCCCACTTGCCGTAGCGGCCACGATTGTCGAGCAACACACCAATCCGTGCGAGACTTTCGGCGGAAAAGCCGGTCCCCCCCGGCAGGACGTTTTTGATTCCCAGTGGTTGAAACAGATCCCGTTCCATGGCGTCCCAGTAATTCCTGCCGCGCAGCAGCTCCAGTGCGCGGACAGAGAGAATCACGCCGACCACGCCGTAGCGGTATTTGCTACCGGGTTCCCAATCGCGTTTGCAGTGGGCGATCAGGGCTTCATGCCAGGTATGAAAGTAGAACAGCCGCTCGAATGCGAGGGACCAGGGGAAGTGAATGCCGGTCGCGTGGACATGAGCCGCCCGGAAGGTAAGACTGCGATCGCGGGGCGTATCAAAGTCGGGAATTATCTCGCCGATCGGCTGGTCCAGACGCAGGAACCCGCGGTCAAGGTAGGTCGCCAGTTGCAGACCGATTAAAGGTTTCATGGCTGAGTCCAGTTTCATCGGCGTGTCGACCGTGACAGGCTGCCCGTCGACACTCCCATAACCTTTCGCGGTGATGATGACTCCGTTCCGGGCAATGACAATCGCCATTGGTTCGGAAGAGGCGGAGTACCAGGTGCCGAGTTTCTCTTCGATTTTCTGCTGTTGCGCGGCGGTGATTCCTGCCTGCTGCAGCGGTGCGTTTCGCAATACCGGAGCCGGCTCTCCTTCCAGCAGCCTGGGGGTGGGCTTCAAAAGGGGCCTGGGGTCGAGCCCCATCAGCTTGCGTTTCAACTGCACATGCCGGGTAGCGTTCTCCATCTGCCATTGACCCCGTCGAACAGGGTCTGGTTTGAAATCCGCTTCCAGCAGCGCTGCCAGTTCAACGGCCCCCACTTCTGAGTGTTGCCATTGACGTACCAGGGCAGCGACATTGTCCGGCGGGGAAACAGTTTTCGATGCGGGAATTGAGGACTGCAACCATTTTTGAGCCAGTTCTTCCAGAGCGATATCGCTGCCCACACAACAGCAGGTCATCGCACGACGCAGCACAGGTCCCGCGGGCACGGGTGCTGTGCCATACACGTAGTAGCGACCTGTTTCCTGTGCGGTCTGGACTTCTTCAAATTGCTCGTTGAACCAGCGCGTGGGGATCGCAGTTTGATCGACGACCCGGGCCACCTGCTGAGGATGTTCCCAGACAAGCTCCGGGAGTTTCTGGCCTTGTTTGAGAACGAACCCGCCTTGCGGTGCGAATTGTTGCTCCCCGAAGTGTTCCCTGAGTTCCACATCCTTGACATCGGCCTGCGCATTCGATGCGATAAAAAAGGATATCAGCGTGAAGAGGCATCCGTAGAAACGCTGGCTGTGACTCATTGAAAACTCCCCGAACTCGCCGGCATGACGGTGATTAATGATTGACTACAGAGTCTTTCAATTCTAACCGACAAGGTTACGCGTCGATAGTTGAATTCGCGAACCTGTTGTAGTTAGACATTGTCTGCTGGTAAGCTGTATCTGGAACTGTGGAAACAAATTCTGGTGAAGCGATCTGGAGATTAAAATTGAAAACCAATTTCGACCGTCGAAATACTTTGCAGGAACTGGAAAAAGAGGACTGGGGAGAACCAGACTTCGATTCATCCCTTGTAAAAACCTGTCATCGTTTGCGACGGGTTCCTCTGAATGACTTCTCAACAGAAGATCTGCGAATTATGATCGGTCAACAGATCAGCTTGTTTTTTATTATTCCTCTTGCCTTGGAAACTCTCGAAGAAAATCCACTGGCGGAAGGCCACTGCTATCCCGGTGATTTACTGAACGCTGTGTTAGGCGTCCCGGAGTCATTCTGGAATCTGCACACCGACAAGCGCGAAGTACTTCGTCGGGTCATCACCAAAGCAAACGAAATATTAGGCTCGCTGAAAGAAGATGAAACAAGAATTGTCCGCGAGGTTTTGGCGAATGCACCAGACTCACTGACCGATCCGTAACAGGAGATAGTTCATTCAGCAATAACGAACAAAGCAACCGTGAACTTTCGAAAGCAGAGATCATTGTCGCTCGATCACTGCGCGCACTCCTGAATCAGACTGCTGTGGGTGCGTCTTTTGAGGAAACCAATGATTTCAGGCGACTCATGAGTGCGTTCAACTATTTTATTCCCGAAGTCCTGGCCGAACTTTATCCTGAATGGACATCGGACGCGCTGGATGATGTGATTCCGCTGGTTGCAGATCGCACCGGGGAACGAGAAGCCGTTTTCATTGGTCTGAGCTGGTTGATCCGGGATCAGACTATTGTGCCTGCGTATCTTCAACTGCAGATTGATTCTGCCATCGAACGCGTCAACTGGCTGGAATGTCGTATCGGCGAACGGGGGCCGCAGGGCATGCTTCGGCGACCGGGTAGTTCATTCGACAAACAACTGTATCGACTGCAGGGCCGGGAAGATCAGATCGACTGGGCTTATCGTGTGACTTATGGTGAGAAAAGCTCTTGATCGGGAAATTCTATCAGCGTTTAGAGTGGCTCAGCCTGTAAGTTCATTCAGCGCAACAGCGATTTTTAGGAATTGGCATGGGATGTGCGAATACCTGCTGGCATGCGATAAACGGTAAACTCCCTGCGCCCCAACCAGAAAGGCTGTGCGATGTTTGAGAAGTGGATCACGGACCAATGGACTGAAATGCCGATGGTGCTGCTGTCGTGCCTGCTGACTTATGCGGTGATTCTGATCTATACACGGCTCACCGGTCTACGAAGTTTTTCCAAGATGTCCGCTGCCGACTTCGCGATGACTGTTGCCGTCGGTTCTGTCTTTGCTTCGACAATTTCTGGTTCCACGCCGACACTCATCATCGGTTTGACGGCGCTCGCCAGTCTGTTTTTAGGACAGTGGGTGCTGGCAATGCTGCGGCAGAAGCTTGTCTGGTTCAGTAAACTGGTTGACAATGAGCCCCTACTGCTGATGCGAGGATCCGAGATGCTCGATGAGAATCTTAAAAAAGCGAATATCACTCGAGACGACGTGTATGGTAAACTGCGCGAAGCGAACGCATTGAATGCCGACCAGGTGCTGGCGGTCGTGTTTGAGACGACAGGCGATATTTCGGTTTTGCATTCAGCGGACCCGGATGTAAAACTGGAACCAGACTTTTTTCGGAATGTTACTGGTGCCGAGCAGCTGTTTGAAAACCGCGAACATCCATCTGGGTCGTTTGCCGGCACCAGCGTTTCCTGAATCATTATTTCAGACCGGACCACAACATTGAACAGCTCGATAAATACACCGGAAAAAACAGAGTCGGTTTCAAACGAACCTGGCTGGCAACGCTGGATGTGGTACGGACTTCTGCTGGCGTGCGTTATCCTCTCGATCACCGCTTTTCTGCCTTTGCTGTTAGTCGACTGGTGGTGGGTGCGGATCGGCGATTTTCCAAGGCTGCAATTATTGGTCGCTTATATTGTTGTCTTGCTGGCAATTATCCCGTTTCGTAAGCGATTGACGGCGAAATTTGCTGCTGTCGCGTTGTGCGCGGGCATTGGAATTCAGCTGTTCTGGATCTTTCCTTACCTGACGATTGCGTCCAATGAAGTCGAAACCGCCCAGTCGCAGGATTCAGAGAAACGGCTGCGGATTCTGACGGCCAATGTACTGCAGAAGAATACGAATGCGGCGGCGGTGCTGGAGCTGATTGATCGCGAACAGCCGGACATCGTGGTGCTGTGCGAAGTCAATCAGCGCTGGATCTCTGATTTGTCGCCGCTGGAAAGAACCTATTCTTATCATCTCACACATCCGCTCGATAACACTTATGGGATCGCGTTCTACAGCAACCTGCGGGTCAAGACTGCAGAAGTGAGAGGTCTGGTGAAAGAGGAAATTCCGTCGATTGATGCCACCATTCTGCTGCGTTCCGGAAAAGAGGTCCGGCTGTTTGCCGTACATCCCAATCCTCCCCGACCGGGAGAAGACACTACCAAGCGGGATGCGGAACTGGTACTCGTCGGACGCGAAGTCAGTAAAAACCGAAGTGCGATCGTGCTGGGTGATCTGAATGATGTCGGCTGGTCGCGTACGACCAATCTGTTTCAGGAAGTCAGTGGGCTGCTCGACCCGAGAAAAGGACGGGGCCTGTTCGCGACATACGACGCCACCTCCTGGATCTGGCGCTATCCGCTGGACTATCTGTTTGTCTCCGATGACTTCCGCCTGACGGAAATCCGCACATTGCCTTACATCGGTTCGGATCATTTCCCGCTGCTTGTGGAGCTGAGTTACGAGCCCGAAGCGGAGGTCACACAGGAAGGACCGAGCCTGGATGCAGGAGACCAGCAGGACGCTGCAGAGGCCGTTCAGTCTGCCCGGGAAAAACATCCGTCTCCCGAAAAATAATGACAGCCCACCGCGCACGCTGACCGCTCAGGCACCGTTCCATTCGCTCTCCATTCGGAAAATGGACATTACCGGTGTGCTTAAATGAAGAAAACCGAAGCTAACTCGAGAGACAAGGTATTTGCTCACATTGGCACATCGTTTGCGAATCAAATCCCAGAAGTCAGATTGACTCTCAGCTATTATTTTCAGTGGCAATGCAGGTTGCGCGCCGCGGTTCATTTTCGGTTATTACTCACCATGGAATCCAAAAGGGTTTAATATGTACCATCACGTTAAGAAGCTCATGTATACAGTCGATGTCAGTGATCCTGATCCCCGTTTCGGAAAAATGCTGCTGGAGCAGTTCGGCGGTGCGAACGGCGAACTGGCTGCAGCGATGCAATATTCCATTCAGGGTCTGAACTGTGAAGACCCTGCCCGAAAAGACCTGTTGATGGATATCGGCACAGAAGAATTGAGTCACCTGGAAGTGATCGGTTCACTGGCCCGCATGCACCTGAAACCTCTCCGCAAAAATGGTGAGGCAGCTCTGGAAGATCCTCTCATTGCTGTTGTGGGGGGAGGTGGCGTGTCACTCAATAACTCCCAGGGAGTTCCCTGGACGTCGGCTTATATCGCTATCACCGGTCAGCTGGAAGTGGATCTGCGGTCCAATATGGCGGCGGAAGCCCGGGCCAAGATCGTGTATGAACGACTGATTGATTATACCGACGACCCAGGTACTAAAGATGCGTTGAAATTTCTTATGACTCGGGAAATTACCCACTTGAAAGCCTTCGGACAGGCGCTGGAAAGCATGGATAAAAAGCCGCTGGAAATCGGAAACCTGAAACCGGATGAAAAGTGGGTTGATCAATATTTCAATGACTCGACTGGCTCAGGCGATCTGGGTGATGACTACGAAGGTCCCTGGAATACCGGGGATGAATGGGAAGTCGTCGAGAATCCTGCCTTTCAGGATAAATAACAGGCACCCGCATGCACCAGACAGGAGAAGAAAATCTGTCCGTTCATAATCAAGCTGAGACGAGAGCGCGAGCTGATGCCGACATGGTGAAGAATTTGCAAACCGATTCTTCGCATACCCTGGCTCACACGATTACAACTTTGATTGTGGTCGTGGTTCTCGCCTCAGCGTTGGTGATTACATGGGAAATTATTCTGGCGCTGTTTCTGGCGGTACTGTTCGGGGTGTTTCTGAACCATACCAGCCGCCAGTTGAGCGAGTGGACTCCCCTGCCTTATAAAGCCAGTCTGGCGACGCTCGTTCTGTTTCTGGTTTGCGCCTTTCTTGGGACCACTGCCTTTTTCTTTGTGCAGATCAACCAGGAAATCGAAGAAGCCCGTCAGCAGATCGATGAAGGGATTGATCGGGTTCAGAACTGGGCTGAAGAATATACGTCGATCAGTTCCGTCATTCACTCCACACCCATTCTGGCACAGATGCTCTCCTCACAGAAGGAGAAACCGAACCAGGACAAAGCGGAGCAACCTTCTCCTGCTGAGAAAGAACAAAGCGGTTCCAACAATGATTCCAAAACGGCGGAGAAGAATTCGCAGAACAGCATTCAGTCACTGACTCAACCCGCGCAGCAGGCCATGTCGTTCGTAGGCAGCATGTTCAAATCGACCTTTGGTGTCGTCGTCAATGTGGTTCTGATTCTGTTTGTCGGGCTGTTCCTGGCAGTCTCGCCACAGACCTATCGCGATGGTGTGGTTATCCTGTTTCCACAGGAACGCAGGGACCGCATTTCAGGTCTGATGACTCAACTGAGCGATACACTCTGGCATTGGTTGCTGGGACGCTTTGGCTCGATGGTGATTACCGGACTGGGTGCTTGGCTGGTGCTGGCTCTGATCGGAGTTCCCATGGCGGGAACCCTGGGGCTGATCTCAGGCCTGTTGACGTTCATCCCCAATATCGGATCGCTGATTGCTTTCTGTCTGGCGATTTTGATTGCGCTCCCCAAAGGGCCGACAACCGCGGCTCTGGTTGTGCCTGCATTTATCGGATTACAACTGGTGGAAAGTTATCTGATCACGCCCCTCATCCAGGAACAGCAGGTCTCGCTGCCCCCCGCGCTGCTGATTTCGTTTCAGGCGATCATGGGTGTGCTGTTCGGCTTTCTGGGTGCGATGGTTGCCTCGCCTCTACTGGCGGCGAGCAAAGTCATTGTGCAGGAACTGTATGTCAAAGACTATCTGGAAAAACAATCCGCCACTGCAACTGATCAAGCAGGATAACAGAACTGTTCCCATAGATTCTGTTTGACATCCTCAAAGACCAACTATACATTAGCTATAGGCACTTCAATACCATTCCGGTGTAAACTAAGTCCTACTCCTCTCTTTCGTGGAGCGTGCTCATGTCATCCCGTCTGTCGAATACAGCCCGGTCGTCAGTCACTTTATTCTGGACACTGCTTCCATTATTAATATCGTTCTCTCAATCACCTGCTCAGGAAAAAGCCGCTGAAAAAGCGCACGTGGCTCAGACAAAACGGAGCCTGGAATTTCTTGTTTCCGACGAAAACGGTCAACCCCTCAAGGAAGCAAAGCTGTATGCGAATGTCGCTTATCTGGATGAGTCTTCCAAACGTAAGATTGTCAATTCTGATCTCGTTACGAATGCGGCAGGCGTCGCCAAACTGAGTCTGCCTCCCGGAACCCGGAGTATGCGGGTGTGGGTCAGCCGGCTCAATTATGTATCTGAATTTGTGAGTTTTGGTGAAGGTCCTGAAGTCGAGGACAAAAAGATCCCCACTCATTTTGAATTTCAACTCGCTCGCGGGACAAAAATCAGTGGCATCGTCGTTGATGCGAGTGGAAAACCAGTGCCCGATGTGACAGTCAGTGTGAGCGTAAATGTAGGCGAGCCAGATTTAAGTTCGGGCCCCCAACCCATCATCAGCATCAATACAGAAGCAGTCACAGACAAAGCAGGAAAATGGTCGACCAACATCGCACCAGCGAAGCGACCTGGCGACGATATTAAATTCAGCCTGAAGTTTACGCACCCGGATTATTTGAGCGACTCAGCATGGGGAGAGTTGCAGAATCAGCAAAATTTGACAACGGCCATGCTCAGAGACGGCAGCGCTCAAATTGTGCTGCGTCAAGGCGTTGCTGTGAAAGGGACCGTCTACAACACCGCCGGAGACCCCATCACGAAAGGGATCATTATCTGGCACGACGAACCGTATTATGGCTCCACGGTTCATGAAGTGGAAATCGGGAAATCAGGAACGTTTGAAACCATTCCACTCCCCTCGGGAAAACATCCGATTACAGTCGTGGCCCCCGGCTTCAAACCAATCCGACAAATCGTGGACGTAAGCAAATCCATGGACGAACTCACATTTACAATGAAACCGGGAAAAACTCTCACACTGAAAATTGTCGAAACCAGCGGCAAACCTGTTCCCAAAGCACACGTGGGTTTGAGAAAGTGGAATGGTGTCGAATCACTCTATAACTGGCGTCATCCCAATGTCCTCAATTCCGGCATCCCCACTCATGCTGACGAAAACGGTGTCTATGTCTGGGACTGGGCACCCGACGATCCCGTGACTTACCAAATCTATGGCGGGTCCTGCGCCGCAAAAGAAGTGACTCTGGTCGCTACGGAAAAAGGGCATGTCATCAAACTGGATCGCCCGTTGATCGCATCCGGTAAAGTGACTGATGCAGCGACAGGGAAACCGGTAACAACATTTCGCGTGATCCCCGTCATCGAATTTCGTCCCGACTTTCTGTCGACTTCTTTTGACAGTCTCGTGATCGGTAAAGCGGGAAAATACAAGATTACTTTAAATAGCGGTTGGTATGACCGTCGCCACCTGATCCGTATCGAAGCCGACGGTTACCGATCCGCGCTCAGCGAAACTTCGTTTGGACTCGGCGATGGACCTGTCGCTCAGACTTTTTCACTGGAACGAGCATCCGCCCGGAAGGGACTGGTGATCGATCGTTCCGGCAAACCAGTCTCTAATGCGACGATCCGGGTGGGTACTCCGTCGATTGTCCCGATCGTACAAAATGGCGAATCAGAGAGGCAGGGCATGCCTGACAATACATCAGGAAAAGGTGAGTTTCAGATCGCCGCCACCTTCGAACCGACCCGCATTCGCGCCGCGCATGAATCTGGTTTTGTAGAAATCGTCCGACAGCCGGAGGAAGCGATCGGCACATTGACCTTACAACCCTGGGCTACCATCTCGGGCAGACTGTTTCAGGCAGGCAAGCCTGTTGCAGACGCATTGATTTTATTTAAGACTTTACATGATCGAAAACTGGGAGAGCCGCGTTTTCAGGATTCCTTTTACACACAAACGGATGCTGATGGGCACTTTAAGTTTAAGCAGCTGCCCCCCATCCCGGGCGCCGTACAGGCTTACCTGGGGCCCTGGGAAGAATCACCACTCACTTCCAGTCAATCTGTGTCCCTGGATCTCCAGCCCGGCGAACACAAAACAATGGAACTGGGAAACAAAGGAACGACTGTGACAGGCACCGTTGTCGCCACTGGTAGAGGGGAAGCCACATTGAATAAAAACTGGTCGCTCAATTATCTCATCCGCCGCGATCATGGCATTCCATTACCTGAAGATTTCCCGGAACTGAGCTTTGATCCTGCGGGTCCCGTGCAAACATCCTGGGTTCTCGATCCGAATTTTTACAGTTGGCTCCGATCGCGACAACACTACTTCGTCAAACTCTCCCCCGAGGGTCAGCTCCAGATTGGCGGTGTCTCTCCAGGAGATTATGATCTGGTATTGCGATTGTATGAACAACCGGCGGGCTGTCTGGTGGAAGCGGTTGGCATCAGAGTGATCCCTGTGACGGTGACCACTGATGATATCAAGGCGGGTAACAAGGACCTGGGTTCGATCGAAGTTGCCTGTCGCGTCGGGCCGCGCGTGGGTGAGAGTATGTATGCGTATAAATTCACAGACACCACCGGCGTAGAACATTCGATCTTCGATCTAAAAGGCCGCTATGTCCTGATGCATGTCTGGGCCAGCTGGTGTGCTCCCTGTCTGAAAAGCATGCCCGACATCCAGGCGACCGCCGACCAGCTTTCAGAGAAGCCGCTGACGTTCGTCGGATTGAACGTGGATCAATACCCGGAAGATGCAAAAAGACTCGTCGAGAAAAACAAATGGAACTGGGCACAGAATTATCTCGGCGTTCAATCCGACATGGCACGTCAACTGGCAATCAGTTCGGTTCCCGTCTATTACCTGATTGGCCCGGACGGCAAGCTCAATGCCTCTGCCAGCGAATGGTCTCAAATGAAAGCCGCCCTCAAAGAGACGTTCAAACAGGATTAGTAAACAACCTCTGCCGGACGAAATTGAACCCGTTCTGAAATCATGGTGTCTGAGATTCAGCACCGTTTCTGCCTCAACCAGACAAGTACTGCGAAAATGCTTCTGATTTGATCCCTGACATAATCAAATTCATTGTAGACTGTGTCCCGTTTTACTATAGCGTCTCCAGGGCGCTTTGGACCGGGTATAATAGATTGAGAGACGCTAGGGTTAAATGCTATGCGCTCTGGAATATGACTGGACGTAAGATTACAATCGGGTGACCTTTTTTCGTGCGTCCCATCAGACTACCTGGCGGGGAAAAACCCGCGTTTTATATAAGACTTCATTCGTATGACACCAATCATTGGCATCGACCTGGGTACCTCGAATTCGTTGTGCGCCGTGTTTGAAGAGGGGCAGCCCAAGCTCATTCCTAACGCGCATGGCTCTGTAATTACGCCCTCGTTCATCAGTATCTCGGCCGATGATCGCGTGCTGGTCGGCTCGGCTGCAAAAGAAACCCGCGTGACCCAGCCCGAGCGGTGCGCCTGTGTGTTCAAACGATTGATGGGCACGGATCGTAAAGTCGAGATCGGCGGGCATGTCTTCACCGCGACTGAGATGTCCAGCCTGGTACTACAGTCTCTGAAACAGGACGCAGAAGCTTACCTGGGCATGGAAGTCCATGACGCCATCATCACTGTGCCCGCGTACTTTAATGATCATCAGCGAAACGCGACGAAGCAGGCCGGCGAACTGGCAGGACTGAACGTCCGCCGCATTATCAACGAACCGACGGCGGCAGCGCTGACGTACGGATTTCATGATCGTCAGGCCGAAAAAAAACTGATCGTGATCGACCTGGGAGGGGGTACCTTCGATGTGACGGCGATGGAAGTTTTCGAAGGCACGCTGGAAATCATCTCCACCGCCGGCGAAAGTATGCTGGGCGGCGAAGATTTCACAAACCGTATTCTGGCAAAGGTGCTCAATTCACAAAATCTGCAGGTGGAAATTGCAGAAGTCAAGCATCCCCTGCTTGTCTCCCGACTCAAGCAGGAATGTGAAGCAGCCAAGTGCACGCTCGCGCGGGAAACGGAAGCTAGAATCCGCATTCCCAATCTGCAGGGAGAGCTGAATGAGAATGCCGCCACTCATACGATAACGCGAGATGAGTTTCTGGAGCTGGCCGACCCGCTGGTCAAACAACTGGCGCGACCGATTGCCAAAGCCGTCCGCGACTCGCGTATTGCACCGCAGGACTTTGACAGTGTGATCCTTGTAGGCGGTGCGACTCGCATGGAAGCCGTCCGCGGATTTATTCGCGAGTTTTTCGGCGTCGAACCGCTGTGTACTCACAACCCGGACGAAGTAGTTGCATTGGGAGCTGCGGTGCAGGCCGCTCTGATTCAGGATGACCGGGCCGTCGAAGACATGGTGATGACGGATGTCTGCCCGTTTACTCTCGGCACGGAAGTCATTAAAGAATTTGGGCGCCGCCAGGTCAACGGCTACTATCTACCCATCATCCATCGCAATACCACAATCCCGGTCTCCCGCGAAGAAGTGGTCGGAACGGTCGAGCCTAATCAGCGCGAGATGACCATCAACGTCTACCAGGGCGAAGGGCGCAAAGTCGAAGACAATCTATTCCTGGGAACAATGAAAGTGACGGGCATCCCACCAGGCCCCTCGGGAAAACCGGTACACCTCCGCTTCACTTACGACATGAACGGCATTCTGGAAGTGGAAGCCTTTGTGCCCGAGACAGGTAAGAAATTCAAGACGGTCCTGACGCAGCATGCCAAGCTGACGTCGAAATCAGAAATCGATGCCGCTGTTAAAAATCTGCAGAAGCTGAAATTTTATCCGCGTGATGACATCAAGAATCAGCATCTGGTCCGTTATGCCGAGCGGGTGATTGGAGAAGTCAGTCCGTTTCAGCGCGATGACCTGGAATCATCGATCGACTACTTCGAGCAGTCGATGGCTTCGGGGGATCCCGAATATTTCGAACAGGCAAAGCAGAACCTGCTGACGGCGCTGGCGGCTTTGGGTTTCTGTTACGATGAGGATGACCAGGAATTCCAGGTATGACAGATTCACGTGAAACCGAATATGTCAAACAGCTGCTGCAGATGAACCCGCTGGAGCAGCCGCTCGAAATTCTCTCGTTGCGCCACGACTTCCTGAAACCACAGACGGGCGGGCGTCCGATTGTTGACGCGTCACTTTCTATTTTTGAACGCAAAGAGCAGACGCTGAAAAATATGGAAGCCCTGCGGAAATGTTTATGGAAACTGGATGATGAAAGTCTGCGTGCGCAGGTCGAGGCCATCGACATTTCCGAGTTCCCGGATCTGGCGATATCCTATTCACGACTCAAAGCAGCCGCCGATCATCGGGATTCGTTTCGACAGCTCAGACAGCATCGTCACTGCTTTCCGGAGTTTTTTAATCAGTTCTGTGGTCTGGTTTCGGCGTCTCCTCAAAAAGCAACGGAGCGGCGTGCCGAATGCATGGAAGCCTCGCGGAAGGGGTCGTTCGATACCCGTAATCGTAGCCCGAAAGATTACTATCGCATCGCCCACTCGATTCAACAGGAACTGCCGGAACTGTATCAACTGGAAAAACCCTGGTTAAGCCATATTCTCTCGAAGCGGGATGCGAGCAATGTCTTTGGCTTCGGTGAGGCGGTTCTGGCAATTGTTGTTTTACTGGTGGTGCTCTGTGCCTATTATATTTCGAAGATGGTCTTTCAATAAATTCGCATGCGACTGGGGGGAGTAGTTCATGAGTGGCCCCATCGAGCCGCAATGGAGTCTGTTACCTGACGACCCGGAAGCATTTTTCGGTCTGTCGGGAGAGTATGACCTGCGCGACCTGAAACGAAAATACAATTCCTATATCCGCCAGTTTAAGCCAGAACGGTTTCCGGAAGAGTTTCAAAATATCCGGGCGGCGTTTGAACGACTGAACGATGCGTTGCGTTATCACGAACGACCCCGCTCTTCCAGTATCCAGCCCGATCTGCAGTTCGACTGGAACTTCAATGAACTGACCCATCAGGATCCGCAGTCGGGTGAACTCCCTCCCGAACTGGTAAAGCCACGCGCATTTCCCTGGCCGGATGACGCCCACCCCGTTGAGCGCAGCGATGGCCTGTCGGCCCAGTCCGATCCCCAGCGATTGCATGAGCGCATCAACGTGGAATCGCTGCCTGGCATTTTCGAGGATCTCAAGCAAAAAGAAGAGAAATCTCCTTACGACTATTACACGCTCGCCGTCCTCTCTGATGTCCAGCAGGAAAAGACACATTCATTCGCTTACTGGTTACTGGAAGGCTTGCAGGCGCATCCCGACGAGCCGGCGCTGTTTGAACTGCTGCGTCAGTACTTTGCCAATCAACCGGCGTCTGACGGTCTTCCGGAACTGCTGGAAGCCACGGCGCGGATCATTCGCACGGACCGGTTCTACTACCTGACCGAGCGGGCGTGGGACGAACTGCTGCGACATGATGCGTTTAGTGATTTCCGCGAGCACCTTGAAACCTGTGAAGCCAATCTACTGGATCACCGCATTGATCACATGCTGGTTTTTTATCTGCATATTTTGAAAACCGCAGTCTGGAAAGCCAGCGACCACTGGCTGCGGGAAAAATTTGGCGAGATCGAAGCTCACTACGATCGCCTGCCTTACTGGGCGGAAGAGGAAATTGATTTCCTGGAACAGATCAATCAATACCGCAGTCAGCGCAGCGAGTTTTTAGAAGGGGGCCCGATACGGGCCATGATCGATCAGGCGATTTTCGACTATTGCACACAAAGGGAATCCGATGCCGACCGGAGCTTCCTGGAATGTCAGAACCAGCTGGTTTCACTGGAAGAAGAAGTACTGCGAGAATTTGATGTCCCCCAGGAAGACTTTGGAATCGCGCTGTATCTCTGGGAGCGGATTTCGTCTGATGTGCTGGAACGCATCGCAGATGACCTGGACCCGGAACAGACCGATTCGCTGGAAATCCGGGCTAAGAAGCTGGGGCATCGACTGCTGACCGATGGCGTGGGGACCCGTTTCCGAATTTTCCACTATTCGTTTGCGATACTGGGCATCGGGATCTTCGGAACGATCGGCCTGATGATCTACTACCTGATTTATATTCTGGACTCGTTCTGGATCAACCTGCTGAAAATCTTCGGAATTATGATTGCTGATTTTGTGATACTGCTGCTGGTTGGGGCGCTGCAGGATTGGGTGATCCGGGGCTATTATCGCAGTTGGTGGCGTTTTGAACTCATGCGGTATTACCAGACACAATGGTTTCCCCTGCATGATCTGGCTGCAGAACTGGAACAGATTAAATCCATCAAAGTAGGAGACGAAGAGCGTGAAGGACTCGACAAAATCGCGGAAGCGATGCGAAAAGATGTCGGCCTGTTTCTGTTTGTCAACGCACAACGCCTGCTAACGGCCTGCCAGTAGGAATGATCGGGAAGATTCACTATGACTGATTCACCAAAGCAGGAATACCTCAGCCAGATATTGCAGATGAATCCGCTGGAACAACCGGCAGAAATCCTGAACCGTCGCAAACAGTTTCTGCAGCCACAGTCGGAATTTCATCAGTTCGACACGATGAATTCCAGTTATGAAGAACGCAGAACGCAGGCCCTCGAACAGATCACCACTCTGCGAAAACACTTCTGGTCTTTCAAGACTTCGGTGATTGAGCAACGATTGAATGCAATCGACATCGCGGATTTTCCCGAGCTGACGTTTGCCATCGGACGGTTACGAAAAATAGCTGCATTACGCGAATCCTTTACCCGGCTGCAGCATCGTTGTGAGGGCCATGAAACATTCTATGCGCAGTTCTGTACGCTGGTGATCTCCTCTCCAGCTGAAGCCGAACGACTGCGTTCAACCTCGGTTGCCCGACCGCAAGGCGCCGTGTTCGACCTGGAACTGGTCCGCCCGGAAGATGAGCGAAAGCTGGCCCGCATCGTTCAGCAGGAGTTTCCGGAACTGCATGCGCTGGAAAAAGACTGGCTCAATCAACTCGCGGCGACTTCAAAGAAATCAAATGCCATCGCGTTGATGGTAAAAACCTTATACACGTTGATCACGCTAGCAGCCGGGATTTCCGTATTATTGATCCTGTATTTATGCCTGTGATGCCGGAGAGGGAGAGTGATGCCGCTGTTATTGAATGGAGCATTCGATGAGTGATCCCAGCGATCCACAATGGGATCTGTTACCGGATCAACCGGAACCGTTTTTCGGTCTGTCGGGCAAGTACGATGTGCGCGATCTGAAGCGCAGCTATAACGCATTCATTCGCAAGTTTAAACCGGAAAAGTTTCCTGCCGAATTTCAGAAGATCCGCGCGGCCTACGAACGCCTGGACGATGCGCTCCGCTATGGAGAAACTTCCTCGCCGAATCAGAACACGGCTGACTGGCATTTCAACTGGTCGGAAGTTCTGCAGGAGCAACAGAAACCGGGGTCCCCGGCAGTTCCCCCGCAACCGCCGGTGGATGCGAACACTGATCACGAAGACGCAGAACCGGTATTCCTGTCGGATGAGCAGCCTTTACATGAGCGTGTCAGAGCAGAACGACTTCAGGATCTGTATCAGGAACTGAAAACGTTGCCAGTGAAAACGCCTTACGAATATTACGCGCTGGCATTTCTGTCCGATCTGCTGGAAGGCCATTCCCAGTCGTTCCCGATGTGGCTGCTGAAAGGATTGAAAGCGCACCCGGGCGATCCGGCGCTCTTTGAACTACTGCATCAGTATTTTGTCACCAGTGACGCGCTGGAGGGGCTAGAGGAATTACTGATCAACACTTCGCGCGTCGTGCGTTCGGACCGGTTCTATTATCTGACCGAGAATGCCTGGGACCGCCTGCTGCGAAACGCACCGTTTCACACCTTCCGACACACGCTGGATGCCTGTGAAACGAACCTGCTCGATCATCAGGTCGATCACCTGCTGGTGTTTTATATCCACATTCTTAAAGCAGCGCTCTGGAAGGCAGATACGGTCTGGCTGAATTCCACCTTTTCACTGATTGAAACGAACCTGGTCAGGCTGCCCCCCTGGCTGGAGTATGAATTTCACTTCCTGGATCTGATCAGAGTCTATCAAAAGGAGCGGGAAGTGTTCCTCACGGGGGGGCCGTTGCGAACCATCATTGATCAGACCATTCAGGATTACTGTACCCAGAGCGAACAACAGGCGGATCAGAGTTTTCTGGAATGTCAGCAGCTGCTGGTTTCGCAGCGGAATGAGCTGTTGGAAGAATTCGATATCACCAGCACGGAATGTGAAACCATTCAGATCGTCTGGGAAAAAATCGCGGAAGATGTCTTCGAACGGATTAATACCGGATTCCATGAATCATTTCCGGAGTCACTGGAACAACGCACGCGGCAGCTCGTCGCGCAATTGTCTCAAGAAGACAGTGGAGCCGACTATCGACGGTCCGTCAAAATCCCCCGACTGGGCTTCCTGTTGTTTCTGGCGGTATCCGTCATGATCTCACTGCTCGGCCTGGTCTTCAAAGGGGATGCCATCAACGGACCCTTTTTGATTATTGGCTGCCTGCTCATTTTAAACGGAATCGTATTCGTGATCTCCAGCGTGATTTCGGAACATGTGGTTCGCGCTTTTTATACCAGTTGGTGGCGGCAGAAGCTGATGCAGTTCTATCAGTCAGACTGGGTTCCTTTGGTCGCAGTCGCGTTGCAGCTGAAGCAGCTGAAACAGAAACAGTTCAAGAAAAACAAAGCCTACAATCTCGACGAAGTGGCAATCCTCATGCTGCACGACGTCAGCCTGTACTTCTACACGACCGCGCAGCGTCTGCTGACGGCCTGTGAGTAACTTTCTTTGATTCTAAAACATTTCCCTTGACATTCTAGGGGAGTGCTGTGATACTCTTCCCTAAGCATTCTTGGGGAGAGAGACATGGCGAAAAAACAGAAAGCTGATCTTCTGCAGGGAACGCTGGATATGCTGATCCTGAAAAGCCTGCTTGCGCAGTCGCGGCACGGGTATGGCGTGGCGAAGTGGATTCAGGTTACCACAAAAGGCGCCCTGGAGATTGAAGAAGGTTCGCTCTATCCGGCCTTGCATCGGATGCAGAAACGAGGCTGGATCCAATCAAAATGGGGCTTATCTGAAAGTAATCGGCGGGCGAAATATTATCAACTGACGGCTGTCGGCCGCGCGCAACTCAAAACCGAAGTCCAGTCCTGGTCTCATCTGGTCGATGCGATCGGTCTGGTTCTGAAATCCAATCTGGCGGAGGGCTGAGATGATACGTCACTGGTTCCGCACCCTGGTCTCTTATCTGCGTCTGCCTCTCATCGCGCATGCGGATCGTGAATTGCATGATCTCCGTGAAGAAATCGAGTTTCATCTTTCATCCAGTGCAGCGGATCATCACAGTGAAGGCATGGATCCCCGACAGTCTCAGCAGACCGCGCTCGACCAGTTTGGCGATGTCAAAACGGTTGTCGACGATTGTTGCGATGTGTCCCTCTCCCGGCATCTGTTGTGGCATCGCCTGCATCAGTTGCTCACGCTGGGACTGGTGGTTGCGATGGGCTGGCTGATCTGGATTTATTACCCGTCTGAAAACAAACCTTCGTCTGACAACACTCAACTGGCGGCTTCGGGATATCGGAAATCAGAAACCACCGGCGATATCAAAGGCACTGTGGTGACCGAAGATGGTCATCCTCTCAGTGATACTCATATACTGGCTGTGGTCAAAACCTGGCCTCCCCATGGTTTCAGACAGAATTCTTTTACCGCAGTCACGCGCCCCGACGGGACGTTTTTGATCGAAAATGTCTACCCGCCCGGTCAGGAATACGAAGTCCAGATCGCCGCCATCGCCGACGCGCATCTGTTGAAATCCGAATATATCTCAATGCGTACTGGCACCCTGGATCCCTTTCACTTTCAACTGACGAAATCTGCTGCTCTGGTACTGCATTTTGAATCGAAGACAGGAACGCCTTTGGCGGGAGTCAGCGCGTTTCCCTTTGAACGCATTGATCAAAGCGGTCAGGAGCATTGCATTTATTTCTGTAGCGCCCGGCCTGTAGTCCGTCAATCAAACCAGGCTGGAATTCTGCCCATGCCCCACTTCCTGTCAGGAGAACAGGTGACCGTTTACATACAATTTCCTGGCGGTGAATGGCAAACACGAAAATTAACCGTTCCCACTGACAATCAGGCTGTGACCCTCACTCCAGAACCTTCCAGTCGCTTAGATGACGGCTGACAGAGATCGATTCTGATTTTAAATATTCCATCATACTGCTGCGCACAAGGTACGCGCCGCCCCTTCAGAAAACAGAAAGGCCCGATGATGAATCCCAGATACTACTTCACTTTAGCCTGGATTCTGCTGATCCCGTTCAGCAGCAATGTTTCTATTTCCGCGGAACCGGAGGTACTGCTCAAGGACAGCTTTGAAGCCGGTACGAAAGCGCCCGAAGACTGGCAGAGCGGCTTCAATGTGCCAGGAGTCAGATATGTCTATGATAAGGGACGCGGGAAATCGGGAGACCGCAGTCTCTCTCTGCAAAAATCCGCCCGCCGCTATTTTCCCATCGCACAATGGTACCGTCTGCTCCCGTATTCAGGTGAGAAACAGCAGCTCCAGGCCCAGTGCGAAGTGCGGGCCGAACAAGCCACCAAAGCCATCATCGATGCGCTATTCCTGGATGAGAACCAAAAAAGTCTCGGCCATCAATGGCTTTGCTACATCGGCTCCAAACAGGCCGACGATCCTCCTGCCAACCATGACTGGAAAACCTACACCGGCTCTGCAGAGATCCCGGAGAATACAAAACAGATTGTGATTGGCCTGCAGATCTACGGGCCGGGGAAAGTCTGGTTTGATGATCTGGAAGTCACGTTGACCGGCGAATCGGCTCCTGCAGAACCCGATCAGAAAGCAAAAGCGATTGACGTCAAAATCAATCGGGAAACGGGACAGTACCTGCTGATCACACCGAAAGACAAACCTGCAGCGAACAAACCGCGTGCTCTGCTGATCGTTCTTCCCGGCGGTGACGGCTCGGCCAATTTTCATCCGTTTGTAAATCGAATTTATGAGCATGCGCTACGCGACGACTTTGTGCTGGCACAACCAATCGCAAAAAAATGGACCTCCGATCAAAAAATCGTCTGGCCTACGGCAGCCAGTCATACCGCGAAGATGAAATTTACAACGGAGGAACTGATCAAAGCCGTCAAACAAGATGTCAGCGAAAAACAAACTATCGATCCCCAGCGAATTTATCTGCTGGCCTGGTCATCAGGAGGTCCCGCTGCATACGCGGCGCTGCTGCAAAAAGAAACAGACATTGACGGCGCGCTGATTGCCATGTCCGTCTTTAAGCCAGACCAGCTCCCTGATCCCGCAAATGCAAAACAGCGGAGCCTCTATCTGCTGCATTCGCCCGACGACAAAGTCTGCCCGTATCACATGGCAGAAACAGCGCGGGATACATTCAAAAAGGCAAACGTGCGCGCCACTCTGGTCGACTATTCTGGCGGTCATGGCTGGAAAGGAAACGTCTACGGCAATATTCGACAGGGAATTGACTGGCTTGAGAAAGCAGACTGAGCTGCCGCTGCATTCCTTAATATTCCGAGTCGATACGGTCGCGTTGCCTCCATCATCTAATTAATTAAAAGATTTCTTGACGAATCGCGATTCCTTGAGTAACATCATCTATAGAATTAGATGATTTGTATTGAGACGAGATTTTGCCGAACTTCGTTTGAGGAACTTTTCGATGGCGCGACCCGGATCAGAACACCCGACGGAACTGGAACTGGAAATTCTGAAAATCCTCTGGGATGAGGCACCCCTGCCCGTGCGTGACGTGCGGGCGCGACTTGAAGCACAGGCCGCGCGACCGCTGGCACACAGTTCGGTGATCACGACACTTAACATTATGTTTCACAAGGGGTTCGTGAAACGAAAAAAGGACGGCAAGTCGTTCCTGTTTTCGCCGCGCCTGCAGAAAAAAGCCGTCACTGGCGGCATCGTAGGCGATCTGTTGTCGCGTGTGTTTGATGGCTCTTCTTCAGCGCTGGTCATGAATCTGATTGAGACCGCGGACCTGGATTCCGACGAACTCGCGGCACTCCGCAAGCTCATCGCCCGCAAAGCAAAGGAGCAACAGCAATGATCTGGAATTCGCTCCTTGACCCCGCCTTGAGCAGCCGCCTTTGTCTGACACTCCTGCATTCGATCTGGCAGGTTTCCCTGCTCGCCGGTCTGCTCTGGCTCGCTGAACGCTGCTGGCAGAAGAACACCGTGGAACGGCATTATGTGCTGCACGTCGCGGCATTACTCTTCGCGATACTGGCGATTCCTGTCACATTTATGCTCGTGGGTCTGTCTGCTTCCGAACCCGTTGTTGTCCGTCAGGCTCCCGCTAAAACTGACACTTTCCCACCGCTGGCAAAGCCGCGCGCTACCGCTCCGGTTCCAGTCACTCCTGAAATGATAGAACACCGGCCAGATACGGAACCATCGATACCAGCGACAAACACGACGTTATCTGTAGCCGATATTCCGCCAGTGGATACCAAGGCGTCTCCCGCAACTCGATCTCAGGACTGGCTCTGGCTGTCGACCTGGATCGTCGCCTGCTACGTCGCGGGAGTCGCCTTTATGTTATTCCGACTGATTATCTCCAGTATCTGCGTGCAGAGACTCGGCGCGACGGCCGAACGAATTACCGCGGGTCCGCTCGTCAATTCATTACGCCACCTTTCCCAGAAGTGGTCGTTGAAAGTGGTTCCCGTGCTGGCCCGCAGCGAACAGATTATTGTGCCCCGCGTCAGCGGCATTCTGCGACCAATGATCCTGCTGCCCGCCTCTACCATCAGTGGACTCACTACCGACGAACTGGAACTGATTCTTGCGCATGAACTGGCTCACATCCGCCGCTTCGATCTGTGGGTCAATCTGTTGCAGCGGTTTACGGAAGCGATTCTGTTTTTCAATCCCGCGTTCTGGTATCTGAGTCACCGCATCAACATGCTGCGGGAATATTGTTGTGATGAAATGACCTGTCAGCTGAAGATCGATTCCACTTCCACGTTCGAATCGCGCGTGAATTATGCGACGGCACTGCTGCATGTCGCGGAACTGGCGAAACGCAGTATGTCCAGCAGCGATCTGACATCACTGGCTGCCAGTGGAAAGTCCCCCTCAGAAATTCGCCGTCGCGTGGCCCGGCTGTTTGGTGAATCCCTGCAGGAGCCCCTGCCGGTCTCACGCGGCGGCTTTTTCGGTCTGTTGATTCTGGGTGCAACACTGGCCATCGTCGGCCTGATTTCTCCCTCGTCCGCCCAGACGAATCAACCAGAAACAGAACCGAAACAACAGGCAGAATCGAAGCCGGCTGAGAAACCGGTTCCTCGGAAAAAACCGGTTTTGTATGGCCGCATCACCGATACCGAAGGAAAGCCAATCCCTGATGTCGAGGTCCAGCTCTACAGTGGTGTGGCGACTCGTTTTCGAGGTCAGAAAACAACCACAGATGCAGATGGCAAATACCGGTTCGATCCTCTAAAGACGGGGACTGCGATCATACTTGATGATACGCCTGAAGATAAGCGTGCTTATCAACACTTCGGCGTGCAGTTCCATCATCCCCAATACGTACCCGCCGATAGCCAATCGTGGCGTGACCTTAATGTATCACTCAAAGAACCTGAAGAGAAAGAGTTTAATCTGAAAATGAGGCGTGGCGGTTTCATCAAGGGAACCGTCATCGATCCCAAAACCGGCAAACCATTGCCAAAACTGGATCTGAGAATTGGCAATTCATTCTTCCTGAAGAATCAACGCAATTCGTTTATGGTCTACGCCACGACTGATGACGCCGGACAGTTTACGACCACCCCCCTCTTCCCGGGAAAATACCTGATCGAAATTAATGACAGTGATTATCAAGATGAATTTCGCTACCCGAAAATCGGCAGTGCTCAAGTGGAAGCCGGTAACACGACAGAACTCCAGCTGACCAGCAGCGCAGAAAAGATTTTCCAGGACCCGTTTCAAATCACAGGCACTGCGAAAGCCGATGATGGCAAATCAATGATCTATGGTGGCGTCGGAATTCGCCTTGTAAACAGCGACAAGCACGTGCGCACCCGCGGGGGTGGTATCGACGGAAAAAACAGCTTCGGAATCCGCTTTGGTCCCATCAACCGCGTCGAGGCGTCTGAGACTTCTCCTTATGGCGTGGGGACACACGACGTCGAACTGTTCGGCCAAAATCAACGCTTTGGCCACAAACTCATCAGCCGCACTCCCTCCGAACCACTGCGGATTACCGATGATCCGAATCAGCCGGAACTGGAAGACGGCATTCGCTACATTCACCCCGATAAACCGGTTCATTTCGAACTGGTCTATGCCCGTGATCCGAAAATGACGCGGCAGTTTCGACTGAACGTTGTTGACCCGGACGGCAAACCAATTCCTGATACGACCGTCGAAATACGCAGCGATCCCGCTCCCAAGCCAGATCAGATTATCCGTGGTCAATTCCTGCGTGACGCGACCTATGGACCGTTTGTGAAAACGAATGCTAAAGGCACACTCCTGTTTCGCATACCTCATCACATGAAACGCTTCAACCTCAGTATCAAAGCACCAGGTTACGCGCCCTACTGGGCCAGTTGGAGTTCCAGCATAATTCCAGATGAATTCACAGCGATTCTGGATGCAGGCTGGAAGGTGGGTGGCATCATTGTTGACGAAGCAGGCAAACCGATCGCAGGTGCCAATATTTCGCCCAGCGTGAATTTCAAAAAACGACCCGGCGATACCAGTAGATTAGGTGTCGGCACAAAAATCATCACCGATGACAAAGGGCAATGGCACTTTGATTACGTTCCTGCCTCCAAAGCAGAGGTGCACATTGATATTGATCATCCCGACTACCGTCCCTGGCGACAGCGCGTGGCCCGCAGTGAATTTGAAGTGAAAGCCAATGCCAGCCCCTCAGGAAAAATCACTCTGGAAGAGGGGCTGAACATCACTGGCAGCGTGACAGATGAGAACGGAAAACCGATCGCCGGCGCACTGGTCCGCACGAAATTCGTAAACGACATTCGCAAAGCGACCACTGATGAGTTTGGCGTTTACCTGATTTCCGGCTGCGAACCCAAGCTGACACGGGTTGCCGTAACCGCGAAAGGCCGGGCTCCTGAAGTTCAGGAAGTCGAAGTGGCTCCACAGATGGAACCGGTCGATTTCTCTTTGAAGCCTGGTGGAAAAATTCGGGTGCGTGTCGTTGATGAAAACGGGAAAGGCATCCCCAAAGCCAGCATCTATTTCCAACGCTGGCGCGGGGCGTGGTACAATCTCTTTGAGTTTGACAATGTGAACCATTACACCGATAAGAACGGGATCTGGGAATGGGATGAAGCGCCGCTGGACGAATTCCAGGCCGACATCTGCCGTCCGGGAGGCATGCAACTCGCCAATCAGAAGCTGTTGGCTCGCGCAGAAGAATATGTATTCCATCCACCCAAAGCGTTAGTGATTTCAGGTAATGTGATCGACGCGGTGACGAAGCAGCCCATCAAAAAGTTTCGCGTTACTCCGGGAGCTGAAAGAGACAATTCGCGGACCCGTCTGTCCTGGAACTCATCCGACAGTTTCACCGCCTCAGATGGTAAATATCAGCTTCGTATCACGCGTGGCGAGTCGGCGCACTTTGTGCGGATTGAAGCAGACGGCTATGAAGTCGCCACGTCCCGCGCTTTCAAGCCCAATGAAGAAAGCGTGTCTTACGATTTTGCCTTAAAACCTGCCAGAGATATTGCTGCCACGATTCTGACTGCGGAGGGCAAACCGGCAGCTGCTGCAGAGATCGCTGTCGGGATTGCCGGTTCGCAGATCAGTATCCGACAGGGTCGACTGGGGACCCGGCAGACATATGCCACCGTATTGAAAAGCGATGAGGCAGGCCACTTCGGTATACCCCCCCGAAATGAACCGTTTCAACTGATCATTCTCCATCCTGCCGGCTTCGCATACCTCAAGTCGGAAACAGGACCCATTCCCGACCCGATACAACTCACCCCCTGGGCGCGGATTGAAGGTACATTCACTATTGGAAAACAACCGGCGGCAGGCGTGAAACTCGCATTGGGGTTGAATAACGGTATCAGCTCTTCAAGTGACGAGGGTCCCAGTATTTTTACACAGAATGAAATTAAAACCGATCAAAATGGCCGTTACGTGTTTGACCGGGCCTTTCCCGGGCAGACCCGCGTTGGTCGCAGCATTACTTATATGGTCAGACAGGGCGCAACTGAAGCGACTTCGGCAATTCAGATACCCATAGAATTGAAAGCCGGTGAAACGAAGGCACTCAACCTGGGAGGCTCAGGGCGACCCGTCATCGGAAAACTCAAACCGTCTGAGACGCACACGGGCAATGTGGTCTGGCCATTAGCACATCTTTCTGCCCACGAATATTTCAAACCCCCCACCGGCATGTTGCCTCTGGAAGCCATCAACAATAATCCCCGTGGCTTTCAAGCCTGGTATACCGCCTGGCAAAAGTCAAAAGACTATCCGGCTGAAAAAGTGATTTACGAACGATATACGGAGGCCCGCAGCAAACGGCTCGATGAAACGCCACGCATCAATGCCAGTGTTGCCCGCGACGGTTCATTCCGGATCGACGATGTTCCGCCGGGAGAGTATGTCCTCAGCGTCAACTTCTACGAACGGGAAAATAACCCCGGCTACGTAGGCGATCTGCATTTTACCGTGCCCCCTGTGGAAAACGGATTTAGTTCTGAAGCCGTTGATCTGGGCACACTCACGCTGAAATAAAAACCATACTGCCTGTTCTCATTTCGTTTTCCCCTGTAGAAAAACAACAATTTCCTGACCTGATCTACATGATTGAATACCGTGCATAGATGTATGTTACAGATCGCGCACAGCGAAAGCAGGATGGCACTCACTCGATCGCCTGATGTCATCCCGACGGCTGAGAGCGCCTGAATCAGTACGAAACCAGACTTGTTTCACGTTGAACGCTACCAACGAGGTGAATTCATGACAATTTTTGATACCACGTCGTCCCGACCGGCATCGCAACCCATTTCTGATGTGCCTCGACACGGGAATTCTGTCAGAAGCTTTCGAATTCTAATTGGGCTGATCATCCTCTTGAGTCTGATCGTGGGAATTCACCCCCTCAATCTGGCGAGCGCGCAAGACAAGAAGAACACGAAAGCCCCTGCAGACAAGTACTGGACTGTGGGAGGGATCATTGTTGACAAAGCAGGACAGCCCGTCGCCGATGCGAATATCTCGGTGGATGTGCGCCGTTATAGACGGAACAAAGATGTCAAACGACCGGCTGTCAACACGAAAATCACAACGAATACAACAGGTCAATGGCAGTTCGATTACGTTCCTGATTCTGAATCGGAAGTTTTTATCGCCATCAATCACCCCGAGTATGGTCCCTGGCGAAAACGGATTAATCGCAGTGTCTTCGAAGTGAAAGCCAATGCGCGTCCTTCCGCGAAAATCACACTGGGGCAGGGATTGAACATCACGGGCAGTGTGACGGATGAAAACGGCAAACCTGTTGGCGGCGCGCTGATTCGCACTAAATTCCTGAATGAAATTCGCGAAACAAAAACGGATGAGTTTGGCGTCTATCTGCTCAGCGGTTGTGAACCCCGCGTGACGCGTATTGTGGCATCCGCAAAGGGCCGCGCACTGGAAGTGAAAGAAGTTCGCGTGGCCCCGGAGATGGAACCGGTCGACTTTGTCCTTAAACCCGGCGGTAAGATCCGCATACGTGTCGTCGATGAAAACGGGAAAGGGATTCCCAAGGCACGCATTTTTTTCCAGCGCTGGCGCGGCAGAATCGATTACTTCGAGTTCGACCATGTCAGCCAGTACGCCGACGAGCATGGCATCTGGGAATGGGACGAAGCCCCCCTGGATGAATTTCAGGCCGACATCTGTCGTCCCGGTGGAATGCAGCTCTCCCAAGAACCGCTCATCGCCCGAGAAAAGGAATATGTCTTCACTCCGCCTCCGGCCCTGGTGGTCTCGGGACGTGTGATTGATGCGAAGACAAAACAACCGATCAAACAGTTTCATGTCACCCCCGGGCTGCGCAACAGCGATCCTCGCCTCGGCATGAACTGGATTCCCCGCGACAGTTTCGACGCTACCGATGGAACATATCGCGTTCGCCTGAAACACGACTATCCGGCACATCTGGTACGAATCGAAGCCACCGGTTATCAACTGGCTGTCTCGCGTGATATCAAAACCGATGAGGGAGAAATCGAGATTGATTTTGCTCTGAAACCGGCACAAGATATCGCTGCGACCCTGATGACAGCAGCGGGGAAACCGGCGGCAGGCGCAAAGATTGCCCTCGGTGTCGCCGACTCACAGATCAACGTTGAGAATGGTGAAATTGATGACGGTTCGACGATCGCCACACAGCTCAAGTCGGATGCAAAAGGGCATTTCAGCATTCCGGCACGGACAGAACCATTCCAGCTGATGATCACGCATCCGGCCGGTTACGCGCACCTCAAATCGGAAAAAGGGGCGATCCCGGAAACCGTCACTCTCACACCCTGGGCGCGCATTGAAGGTACGTTTCGTGTCGGCACAAAGCCGGTTGCGGGAGTTCCGCTTACCATCTTCAGCAATGTGAGCCCGTCTTACGGTGAAGGCGTTCCGAATATCTTCACCCACCACGACACGACCACGGGTAAAGACGGTCGTTATGTGTTTGAACGTGTCTTTCCGGGACACGGACGCATTAACCGCCGCATCAAGCTGACCGTCAATGCAGGCTCCTCTGAACCCACTTCATCGGTCCGAGTACCCGTCGATTTTGTCGCCGGAGAAACGATCTCGCTGGACCTGGGAGGCACCGGTCGACCGGTAATCGGTAAACTCGCAGCGCCTGTCAATCATCAGGGGGAAGTCCTCTGGGCCTTCGCGCTGGTTGACGCGCATCGCTATCTAACGCCACCCGCGGGAATGTTATCACTAGAAGCGGCCAGGAAAGACCCTCTCCACTTTCGCGACTGGGTACTGGCCTGGAGAAAATCACCGGCGTATGAAGTGGAGAAAGTCGTCTATCAGAAATATCAGCAGGCGCGCAGCCAATTACTGGCCGAATCTCCCAGCCTCACTGCCAGCATTGCCCGCGATGGTACCTTTCGTATCGACGATGTGCCGCCGGGAGACTATGTCCTGAAAGTCACCTTCAGAGATCAGAAGCATGCCGTGGGCAGCTTAACCGACGTCCATTTTACCGTGCCCCCTGTGGAAAACGGATTTAGTTCTGAAGCCCTTGATCTGGGTACATTGACGATGCAGAAGTAATAATCTCGTTGCATGGAGCAGAAAATTATCAGCTTCTTTGATTTGCAATACCGCTGGTTGGCGACCTGCGATATTTACTCTGCGACACGTGTGATGCGTGTTACCGGCCCCCGCTCGATGATCCGTGACCGGGCAGGCAACTCGAGTGCTTCCAGTGCAAACGTATTTTCTTCAATGGCGGCATTCGGCTTGATCGTATTGAATTCCAGCTCCCATTTTTTGTTCGCGATGTAAGAGACTTCAATCATCTTCTTGACGCACCAGACGCCGTCAATTTGCGTCCATGCTAGATCATTCGACTGCATCAGTTTTCTCTGCGGGTTTTCACAGCGATAGCTGCCCAGATGAAAACCGTCTTTTTTTCGAAACAGCAAATCGACTTTTCCCGCCTTCCCCTGTCGGCCAACCAGATACCCCGCTGTAATGTCTCCTTGCGGCGTATAGGAACAGGCGAGTCTGTCTCGACCCAGGTTTTCAATCACCATCGGGAAATAGCAGACTTCCCGATCCAGGTGGGCGATGTCCCAGGGGAAATGAGCGATTTGCGGGGAGACGATGCCTGATCGCGAAGCGCGGGCAGGAAACAAATCTCCCGCGGCCCCGGTCACAGAAATTCGTGGTGAGAAACGACTGGTGGCAAGCGTACTCCCGTCAAACAGAATCACACGCCGCTGATACGCTTCCTGCGGAATCGCACGACGCTGATATGGTTCCTGAAGAGTCGTAAATTCCAGGCTGAGATAATATCGCGCCCCGTTGCACTTCGCTGTAATCTTCGCTTCCCTCAACAGAGGAAAGTCATCACCTGCAATGTCATATTCCCGGAAGTGTCCTTCCGCTGTATAACTGCGGAGCTGTATTTTTACTTCAGTACTGATTTTGACGAGCTTATCAATAGCGTCCTGATTCGCAGGGGATACCGGTTCTTCAGCAACAGTCGTCGAACAATAGAGTGAGAGCAGGCAGACACACGTGGTTAAGCGAAAATACATCAGAGAATCCCCCGTCTGGTCCGATGCCAGACCTGTAAAAGTACGATGAACAGGTTCAAAAATTTCAATCGTATGCAGGGGCGCTCAGTGTAACAGAATGAAACCTACCGAAACAAGATCGTTTCTGCACTGAATGTATTAATGTAGAACCGCGGACTCCTTGAGGATTCTCTCGCATTGCTGCGTTTGAAAAGCGAACCTGTTCTCACCAGAAGTCAGCGACCGTGGAGAATTCCGACTCCGTACCAAAAAACTATTTCACCGTCTGTGTTTCCAGCGCGAACCAGGACTTATTCAGATAACTGCAACTGCAGGCGGCTGAGGCATCGGGGACCAGCACCAGACCACCGGCAGGGATCGCATTGATCCAGCAGCCGGGACGGACGCCTCCGTAGTTTTCAATGCTGTCGTTTTTATTGAAGTCGAAATAACCCAACGTCGCCGACCGGAAGAACATCATGTTTTCGCAACTGGCAAGAATGCCACAACCGTAAGAACGTTTGAAGTTAAAAGGCTGGGGCTTGCCCGATTTCAGATTCCAGGCACCACCCTGGGCATACACGGTTTTTCCGTTAATCAGTGGCCGTGATCTGTAGTTGGCTTTGGCCTCCCAGGTTTTTTCTCCCGTCGTACTGTTAAAGACACTCAACCGGCCTCCCTTTTCGGAGGAGAGCTTGAAGCTCGTCGGTTGATAGCTCATCAGCAGCGCCTCGTTTTCGGCACTGACGGCGATCATCGTGCCATAGATATCCTCCTTGTTTTTCCACAAAACATAACCATCGTGGATACTCAGGCACAACAGTTGACCGGTGGCATGTTTGGCGGTTTTGGGAATCGGTTTACTGCGCGTCTCTTTGGTACGATCAAAATCAGCCAGCGGACGATCGATCAGGTAGAGTTTCTCGTTCGCAATCGCAATGGCGTTATGTCGAATCGAATCTTCTGGCTCGTACTGCCATTTCAGTTTCCTGGTTTTCGTATCAAAGGCGAACAGGCGGGTTGACTCTGTCAATTGTTTCGTCATATCTCCGGTCGTCGCATGATAGCGATACGCGACCACATGCTTGGGATCTGCGGCAGTGCCAATTAACATGCCGTCATGCCAGGCAATATATCCCCAGGGTTGTTTCGTTTTCTCTGCTTTGGGATCATCTGAGGGAGGGACGTCGTATGTATGCAGCAGTTCTCCCGTGGCAGCGTCCAGTTGAAAACAGTGTTCCTCATGACGGATGAATACGGAATCGCCTCCCAGGCAATAGTTGCTGCCGGTTCCCGAAGCGCCCATCAATTCATCACCATCGTAGGCGGCCAGCACGCCCTCGATTTTAAACCGCCACAGTTCATGACCGTTATACGCATCCACTGCCAGCAGGCCATCATTGCCTTCATGAAACAGGCGCCCTTTTGAGTACAAGGGAGCAGGCCCGCGACCATGTCGCGAGGGAATGACAAAATCGAAATCGCGATACCACAACATGCTTAACTGGCCGTTAACCAGTTTATCATTACTGCATAGCGTGTTCGCCGCATCCGCGTACTGGTGGGTCCATTCGCCGGCACCCGCAATCGCGCCCCGCTTCTCGATTTTCAATGCACCCGGTTTCCCCAGACAGATCACACCGCCATAAGGGCGCTGCAAACGTTTCAGTTCCTGCTGGGAAAGTGTGGCGGGGTCCTCTGAAAGGGATCTCCCGGAGACGACCAGGTTGGCGACTTTATTCGGCGTATTGGTTTGATCCAGCGAACGCTGCAACACTGTCACGCGCGATCCATACACGCCTGCTGCCGTCAGCTTCTGACGTGCCACCGCGACCAGTTCAGGATCGGATTCAATGGCGATAATTCGCAGCCGGGTGCGGGTCGCCAGTTCATATGCTAAGGCGCCATCACCACAGCCGACGTCAAAACAATAGCCTTTCTCGATGCCGGTTCGTTTGATGATTTCAGCGGCCGCCCGGGCAGCTGCAGAATCAGCTGGGTAAGGTGACTTCATCACCTGCGCCTCATTACCGGAAGCAGGTATTGTCGTCTTATTACCAAATGCATAGAGCGTCCCACGATCGGTGCTGACCAGCAGTCGTGCGTTGCTGGCCGCCAGTCCGTAAGCGGTGCCTTCCACCGGCGAAGACCACAGAGGTTTACCGGTTTCCAGATCAATGGTCTCAATCAGATTGTTCGCTCCGGAAACAATTTTGTCGCCCGCGATAATCAATGCCACACTGGGCTGTGTCTGCTTGACTGTCCAGATCTGTTTCAACGCTTTTCCCCGCACCAGCTTGCCTTTGCGGTCCGGGCTTTCGGTGTCGATCCATTGATAGCGGGAAATGCTTCCCCGGCTCGCCTGCACCAGGCCGTCCGGTGTTGCCACTGTGGGACCAGGTGCGGACTTGGCGATGGCTTCCCCGTCGGCTGCCTTGAATACCACCCCGCTGTTCAAAAACAGATCGCCAGCCACAATCGTATCGCCGCCCCCCTGCGCCCGGTTTTTCTGCAGGTGAAAATATTCGAATTGACCGTTCAGGCGATTCATCGACGCTGGCACGGCACGCCCGGCGGGTACCAGCAGATGATCTCCGGCGACGGCCAGATACCCTTGTGCTGAGATACCACTGTTGGCATCGGCGCCGCCGTGTGGTTGCGGCATATAAATCTGGCCTGAATCCGTGTTCGACCAGACCGGCTCTCCCGTTTTCGCGTTCAAAGCGTGCAGAAAGATTCCATCGCTGGGCCAGATTCCAGCAGCATAGTACACGGTATCATCGACGACGACTGCAGCACCACGGGCCGGCCATTTGGAGATCACACGCTCGTTCCCCACCACCATCTCTGCACGCGGGCCGCCCCGGTGTTTCCACAACAGGCTTCCATCTACAACACTTAATGCATATAGAAAACCATCATCACTGGTCACCAGCAGTTGATCCTGCCAGACCGTGGGGGCAAAACGCACGGGTCCTTCGGTAAAATATTCCCACACGGGTTTTCCGGTCTGCAGGTCGACCGCCTGAATTTTTCCGGTCACACTGTCGCCAGAGAAAACCCGATCATCGGCGATGACGCAGTGATTCACACGGTCGTAAGTCAGCCGTGTACTGCGTGGCCAGGCGGACTGGATGGCATGCGAATTCTGAATACGCCACTGCAGCGCCAGTTCTCCTGGCAAGCCGTCTGTTGTAAAACCAGTTCGCTCTGCGTCGGCCCGGTAAGTGGGCCAGTCGGCTGCCTGCAGTTGCAGTTCCGCCTGAAATAGTGCCAGACAGCAAGTAACAAATAATAGAAAGGCTCTCATGTTTTTCATACTTAATCGTTCCTGCTGCGAAATCTGTCCGTGTCAAAGTTGGCGGATTCTGTACCGTATCTCTTCCCATCCCGCGTTACAGTTTCATCATTTCTGCAAAGCTCTGCTGTCGAGTGTATCACTCCTCAAACCCTTGGGAAACAGCGGCACAGAGAAGAATTTCGCACTCCCTCCAGGTTTCCTGCTTTGTTAAATTTGTGATGAATAAACCGTGAAACTTCTCAGTATAACTCATGAAGAAAGTGATTCCATCCGCTTTTGACATCCAGAATCGTCGCGCTCTCATGGCTTGTCCCTTCCGAATTGAACACTGAAGAAAAGATTGAACCCGTTGATCAAGGCGACTGTACGGGGGCATTTTCCCGATTTGCCTCGCAGGGGAAGGCGCCAGTCTGCTACAGTACACAAACGCACATACTTAATCATGGGCCCCCTTTAGGGAGAAAAAGTGATATGCGGATTTTGATTATCGGCGCCGGCATTGGTGGTATGACGCTGGCGGCGTTGCTCAAACAGCGGGGTCTGCAGCCGACACTGATCGAACGGGCCGCTAACTTCGATCACGCGGGTTACATGCTGGGGCTCTGGCCCCTCGGTTATCGCGTTCTGCATGGACTGGGTCTGTTCGACAAATTCGCCGCCGACTGTGTGGAGTGCAAAGACTACGAAGTCCGCGACAATCACGGTGAACTCGTCAAGCACTGGTCGATGGCGCCCATCGCGGATCGCTTCGGGCCGAACTTAAGCTGCACGCGTCCGCAACTGGTCAAACTGCTGCATTCCGCGCTCGACGGCGTCGACCTGCGGTTCAACACAACTTTTCAATCGTTGAGTCAGACAGGAGATGAAGTCGCCGTCCAGTTCAGTGATGGTAAGATTGAAACCTTTGATCTGGTCGTCGGCGCGGACGGCCTGCATTCCAAAGTTCGCCAGCAGGTATTCGGCGAACAGCCTTATTATCACACGCACTGGGGAGGCTGGGTCTGGTGGGTCGATCCCGCGCAACTGCCTCAGGAGACGTTCATCGAACACTGGGGCGCGGGCCGTTTCTTCGGCATCTACCCGACGAAAGACGGAGCCGGCGTGTATGCCGGCGCACCGGTGGCCGGGGAGTTCGGTGAACAGAGCCCGGGGCGCAACGACCGCATCCGTACTCAGTTTGCCGACATGGGAGAACTGGTTGATGTTTGCCTGGCAGCCCTGCCCGATGACAGCGAAGACCTGTTCTTCTGGAAGCTCTCGGACGTCCGCGCACACGAATGGGCGCGCGGCCGCGTGGTGCTGCTGGGCGATGCCGCCGCCGGTTTCCTGCCGACCGCGGGCATCGGCGCGTCGATGGCAATGGAGTCCGCCGCCGTACTCGCGGATGAACTCTCGCGGACGAACAACCGGTTCATGGAACACGCGCTGTCGCTGTATGTCAAACGCCGCCAGCACCGTGTGGAGAGCACGCAGAACGATTCACGTCATCTGGCCAAAATGATGTTCATCAAATCCGCCACCGTCGCCCACATCCGCGATGTCGCCACGAAATTCTATTCCCTCGAACAACTGGCCAGTTCGATCGCGAAAGCCTTTGACGAACCAATTTGACAGAGCGCCATAGCATGCACCACCGCGGCCACCTGCTTTTGCTGCTCCGACTCTCGGGTGTGGAAGAACTGCCGGAAGGGAATGTTTTCAGCTGGGAAAACTGCTCTGACCAAAATTAAACTTCGTAATTCATATTATTTGACGTGAATGAAATTCATCATGAATCCGAACTCAAACATACTGGATAAACAACTTGCCCGTCTGGCTGATGAAACCACATTCGAGGAACGATTTGAGATATTGAAAACGCTCGTTGAATACTGGCATGGAGAAATCCAATCTGAGGATGGAATTACAGAAAATCAGTTGAGTAACATTACCATACCAACTGCATTGAAAAAATGGTTCCTGTGGGCCGGCAAGCGTAAGAACATCATGAGCGGTCAAAATTTTTTACTTGATCCACAAGTGATAGACACGAGCAGGAATCCATTCCTCTTTTATCATGAAAACCAATACTCCTACCAGTGGGCTACTACTCTTGAAAGTGAGGATCCACTCGTATACGGGAGGGTAGAGGAGAGTGAGCCCTGGCTGTTACAAAATTTGCGGCTTTCGGAGCATTTAATTCTCACCTGTTTATTTGAAGCAATACTGTGTCATGCCAAATTCGGTGCTGCTACAGCCTGGTTGGCAGAGACAGAAGTCGATGCTTTCAAACAGCAGATTCCTGCGCTCGCACTACCACCCTGGACCTGGTTGACTGAAACAAGGCTTTTCGCCGGCGGAGGTCGGTTTATGTGTACGATGGAAAATGGAGAAGATGATGGACTGGCATATTATTCAGTTTGGCTCGGCGCTAAGACTGAAGAACCGCTGCAGAGTCTCAAACCACTCATAAGTGGGAACTGGGAATATTCTTCTCTATGAACTGTTGAGATCAACGGACTTTGAATATTCACATTCCATTTGAAAACCAACCCCGGCTCTGTCAGACTGGTAGCAACCGTTTCATCATGAAAGCGTTGTTTCTGGCCGTCTGTTATTTTGAGGAGTCTGTGATGCGAAGTTGTTTGAGGTTGTGGTCTCTGGTCTTGTGCTGTGTGTTGCTGTGGTCAGCTGTGCCGGTGGCTGCGGAAGAGCCCGCACATATCGGGGCGCGGCGGGAACTGTTTGTGGATGACTGGATGATTCACAGTCTGGACAACGCCCGACAGGAACTGCATCATCCCCAACCCCAGGAAATTGCGATCACCTATGATGGGCCCGCGGAAGGCAATACCAGCTATTACGTGCGGATTCTCAAAGATGGCGACAAGTATCGCATGTACTATCGCGGCTCACATTATGACTGGGAACAACGCAAGAGTGGACATCCCGAATTCGTCTGCTACGCTGAGAGCGATGATGCGATTCACTGGACGAAACCTGATCTCGGGCTGTTTGAATTCAATGGCTCGAAACAGAATAACATTGTCTGGTCGGGCATCGGTGCGCATAATTTCTCGCCGTTCGTGGATACAAACCCGGCCTGCAAACCCGACGAAAAGTTCAAGGCCCTGGGTCGCGGCAAGGGAGGACTGTATGCGTTCGCTTCCGCTGACGGCATTCACTGGCAGCTGATGCACGACAAACCGGTGATCACCAAGGGTGCCTTCGATTCGCAGAACCTGGCGTTCTGGGACGAGCATCGCGGCCGCTACGTCGATTTTCATCGCGCATTCACGAACAAAGTACGGGCCATCATGACGTGTACTTCGGAAGATTTTCTCAAATGGACGCCGCCCACACTGATCGACATCAAAGATTCGCCGCCTCAACACCTTTATACAAACGCAACGATCGCCTACCCGCGGGCCCCGCATCTGTTTCTGGCGTTTCCCAAACGCTTCGTTCCCAGTCGAAAAGCGGCCTGGCATCCGGACCCGAAAAATAATCATCCCGGCGTCAGCGATGGCGTATTGATGACGAGCCGCGACGGGAACACCTGGAAACGCTGGGATGAAGCCTTCCTGCGACCGGGGCAGAACCAGGAACGCTGGTGGCAGCGAAACAATCACATCGCCTGGGGCATCACCACGACACCCAGCCCGCTGCCCGGCGAGGTACCCGAACTGTCGCTGTATGCGATTGAAAACTACTATGTCGGCCCCTGTCGTTTAAGGCGGTTCACCCTGCGGCAGGACGGTTTTGTTTCGATCAACGCCCCCTATACCGGCGGCGAGATGACAACGCGGCTGATTACCTTCGACAAGTCCCAAGGGGATACGCCGGTCGAACTGGAACTCAACCTCGCGACTTCTGCAGCAGGCAGCGTGCAGTACGAACTGCTGGATGAAAGTGGAACGCCGATTCCCGGCTTCACGCTGAAAGAGAGCGAAGAATTTTACGGCGACGAACTGGCACACACGGCGACCTGGAAAGGCAACAGCAATCTGAGCCAACTGGCGGGGAAACCGGTGCGAGTCCGTTTTGTACTGAAAGACGCCGACCTGTATTCGCTGCGATTTCGCAATGAATGAGACCGGCTGTTACGATTCGTCAGTCAGTTGAAATATTTCCTCAACGGGGACATCAAATGTTTTCGCGATGCGTAATGCGAGGGCCAGCGAAGGTGAGTACTTTCCCGATTCGAGTGCGATGATCGTCTGCCGGGTGACGCCGACATGACTTGCCAGCATCTGTTGTGTCATCTCGTCGTGTTCAAAGCGAAAGCGACGGATCTGATTGGTAAGCTCGGCACGTTCTCGGGCGGCCATCTGTTATCCTCGCGCGTTCTGAATCAAAGTTGCCAGTGAGGACACTCCCACAAATAGCACCATCGCATAGAAGACGCTCAACTGTACGACGATGACGGGAATGTTTCCCTCCTGCCCATAGACGAGAGGGGAGAGTAGAGCGGCGACCAGAACAAATACGAGCCAGAACGCGGTATAACCAAGTAGCGTGGCACGTCGCTGGATCAGGATATCCCGCTCATCCATGACCACTTCGCTGGCGCTCTTGCGATAGAATACAGGACCCAAACCAAGCAACCCCGCCAGTCCCAGTGCCCCATTTGCTGACCAGCCCAGAAACGGATACAGGCAGGCAACCAATAATAAAGTCCCCCCAATGACTGCGATATTGAACCAGGCATGTTTTTGCGTCGCGGACATCGTAAAGCCTCCTTTGAAAAAAGATCTTTTACATTCACTGACCACACATACAATGTAATGCTGGCATTACTAAGTGTAAAGTTTATTTTACTTTATTTCTGCAATTTAAGGTAATATTTCAAATCCATCTCGATTCCGGCAGTTGGTGTCACAGACGGTGGTCTGTAGGGGAACGGCGGAAGATGAGCAGAGCAGATTGTTTTCTGAAGCCACACACATAGAATGAAAATCAGGGCATTCCTCTAGAATTGGGAGAAACTGTGCGAATCGGAATTCTGTCAGACTCACACAATCATCGGGAACGGACGGAGCGAGCCGTGGCGCTGTTGCGTGAGGCGGGTGCTCAGGCGCTGTTTCACTGTGGCGATCTGGCGAGTGAAGAAATCGTTGCGGCCTGTGCGGTGCTCCCCTTTTATTTTTCGCTGGGGAATCATGATGCTGACATGGTGCGTATTCTGGAACGGGCGGCGGACCAGCATGGTGCGCACTGTCTGGGCTGGGGAGGCGAAGTGACGCTGGCGGGGAAACGCATCGCCGTCGTGCATGGTCACATCACCCGCGATCTGAAGCCGCTGCTGGAAGCAGAGCCGGACTACCTGCTGACCGGGCATTCGCATCAGAGTCATGATTTTCGTGCAGGAGCCACCCGCCGCATCAATCCGGGGGCACTGTTCCGGGCGAAGGTGTTTACCGTCGCAGTTCTGGATCTGGCAACCGATGAACTGGAACTGCGGGAGGTGGCAAGATGAATCCCATGCCTCACTTTATCATCTCTCCCTGATATCAATGTGTAAAAATGATAAAGTGAAGCCATTTCGGTTCTCACCTGCGGGGCACACCTAAACAGATGCGAAAGCCGTCGCGGGAATCGGAGTAGGCCGGGCCCTGCAAGCCTAAGCGGACGGCACAGCGGGCGTTGCCGGGAACGTCGAAGTAGTTACCGCCTCGACAGACGGGACGCGGGTTCTGTTCGACGACATACAGTTCTTCGTGGCCCCCTTTGGGATCGAAATCGTCGAGGACAATTTCCCAGACGCCGCCACACATGTCGGCCAGTCCGAAACCGTTGCGGCCTTTTTCGCCGTACTGATCGACGGGGGAAACGAAGGCAAAGCCATCACTCCAGGGAGCATTCGCCAGCGGCCAGATTTTGTTGCGGCCGGGCAGAAAGTCGACGGCGGAAATATTCAGGCGGCCTTCGCCGTCGCGGAGATCGTTGCCCCACCAGAAGTAGTGGCTCTCTTTGCTGCCTCCCCGACAGGCGTAAGCCCATTCGGCTTCGGTGGGCAGACGGTATTCCAGTCCGTCCGGCAGTCGACCCGCTTTGCGTTCGCGTTCCGTGAGCCATTTACAGAACGCGCGGCCGTCATTCCAGCTCACGCAGACCACGGGATAAACGTCCCTGAGCGGAAACCCGAAATTCGGATCGCGCCAGCTTTTGCCTTTCATCGAGATCCAGGGATGCGGGGGTGCTTTGGCGGTGATCTTCCATTCGGGATCGAAGACCTGCGTCTCGCCGTCGGGTTGCTCAGCGTCGGTCACATAGCCGCTCTCTTCAATGAAACGTTTGAACTGCCCCACGCTGACTTCGGTGCGGCCCATCCAGAAACCGTCTTTGACCTGCATCGGTCGCGGCATTTCGCCTTCATACGATTCCCGCTCGGTACCCGGCGTTGCCCCCCCTTCAATGCCGGTCGCCCAGGCTTTCTCTTCAGGTGTACTACCCATCATGAATTTGCCCGGCGGAATATACAGGACTTCCAGAGAAACATCGTCGCCCAGATCAATCTGTTTCGCGGTCCCCTGCTGCGGCGGATCTGCGGCATGAGACGGGTTGCTGATTTCCCATGTAAGAACAATAGACAGACAACAGAGCAGCAAACGGCAGACGCGGGAGATTCTCATCAGGTGGGTTCCTTGTTAAAGTATCACATGCTGGCAGGACGTCTCAGGCAGGAGTCATCTCTGAAGCAGTTCACGCTCAAAGACAGAGGCATTCCTGAATCCACAACTAAAGGAAGTTAAGAAAATCCTACCAGACTGAACCAGCGTGTCAACAGGCGAGTTGAAATGTCTGGGTTTGGATATTTTTTGTGATCACCCTACGGCAGAAAGGTGAAGCTGATGACATTGCAGCAAAAACCGGATGGTTACTGGTACGGCGATAATCATGCAGATCTTCGTCAGGAAATGACCCGATACAGTGAGTTGAACGGCTACCCCATTGACAATTTTGTCGACGTCGTTTGTACCTGCGGGAATGATTCGTTTTTCTTTCAGACTGATCAGAATGAAGGTGTCGCATTGCGGATCTGCACTCAATGCAAAACAGAACACATGATGGGCGACAGCGAGGATTATGCTGATGAAGCGGAAATCGAAAAGCATATGTGTATGTGTTATGCCGAGGTCTTCCAGATCACAGCGGGCATTCATCGCTACCGTAACGAGGATGATGCCCTGTCTGCGGATGTCAGGTGGCTCTATCTGGGCTGCCGCTGTGTGGACTGCGGCCTCGTCGGCAGTTATGTAGACTGGAAAAATGAATTCAACGGCTATGAAGAACTCCTGTCCCGCATGTGAGACATGACCAGCAATCCGGATTTCGTTTTCTGTCAACAGGAGCGAACTGCGTTTACAGTAAGTCGTTTGACGTCTCCCGGTTCGCCTCATATAGTCGATGGTGAAACTGTGCAGCAGGTGCATGCTGTTTCAAAGTCGCTGCATTTAATATCTTTTAGAGTAACAATTATGCAATATTTCTTTACCGTTTTGACCTGTGTTTTAGCTGTCAGTTTTACAAGCTCCGTGGACGCGGATCTGAATCTGTATGTCGACGGGAATGGGCCTGATGGGAACGGCAGCAAAGCACGTCCCTTCCAGTCGATTCAGGAAGCCCGCGATACTATTCGAATCATGCGGCGGGATGGGAAGTTAAAACCGGAAGACAAGGTGACGGTGCATATTGAGCCGGGCGTGTATTCTTTGCGCATGTCGCTGATGTTTGATAAAAATGATAGCGGCACGAAAGAGAATCCCGTGGTTTATCGGGCGACGAAACCGGGGAGCGTGCGAATTCAGGGGGGATTGAGTCTCGGAGCCGATACGTTTCAACCCGTTACGGACGCAGCGATTCTGAAACGGTTGCCGGAAGCCGCCCGCAGGAAAGTCCTGGCCTGTGATCTGTCGACGGTGATCAAGGAACCGTTTGCGGAGTTCAAAAACTCTTATCGGGGCGTACCCGTCGGGCCCTGGCTGTATGTGAATCAGCGACCGATGACACTCGCTCGCTGGCCGAACGCAGACGCCGCAGATGAGGGCTGGGCCTCGTTTACGAAAGTCATTGATAAAGGATTGCCTGACCCCAAAGCGAAAGATCCGGCGAAGCAGAAATCGCATCCCGGTGCGTTCGTGTTTGATGATCCGCGACCTGCCCGCTGGAAGCTGGATCAGGGTGTGTGGCTGCTGGGATACTGGACGCACGACTGGAGTGACGAAGTCATTCGCATCGCCGACTACGATCCGCAGCAGAAAATCATCAAGCTGGCGGCGCCACACAGTTACGGCATCATGGGGGGCACCTGGGGGGCGAAAGCACGACGATTCTTTGCGCTGAACGTGCTGGAAGAACTGGATTCGCCGGGCGAATGGTATCTGGATCGTGTGAACAAGCAGCTGTATCTGTACCCGCAGGGAAAGCTGGACTACGCTGAGATTGTGCTGGCGACGTTAACACAACCTCTGATGCAGGTGCGGGGCACAAAACACATCCGATTCGAAAATCTGAACTTTGAATATGGTCATTCGGAAGGCGTTTCGCTCAAAAATGCCGAGGGCGTTGAACTGGCGGGCTGCGTCGTGGCGAACCTGGCGAGCGGCGGCATCTCGGTGTCGGGCACACAGAATACGATTCGCAGTTGTGATCTGTATCACCTGGGGACGCGGGGCATCTCGTTGTCGGGCGGTGATCGGAAACAACTGCAGCGGGCGGAAAACCGGGCCCTCAATAATCACATTCACGACTATGGTCTGTTTCAGCGGACTTATGCACCAGGTATTTACGCGCATGGCTGCGGACAGATTGTGCAGAACAACTGCATTCACGATGCCCCGCATAACGCGGTTCTGTATGGTGGGAATGAGAATCTGTTTGAGCGGAATGAGATCTATCGCGTAGTGATGGAGACCGGCGATTCGGGCGCGTTCTACACCGGTCGCGACTGGACCAGCCAGGGAAACATCCTGCGGCATAATTTCATCCACAACCTCGGGGGTGGCGATGCAGAGCATGTGAATACGATGGGAGTCTACCTGGATGACTGCGATAGCGGCGACACGATCGAAGGGAACGTCTTCTATCGTACAGGGCGGGCCATCATGATCGGAGGCGGCCGCGATAACCCGATTCTCAATAACCTGGTGATCGACTGTCCGATCGGATTGCACGTCGATTCCCGGGGCATGACCTGGAAGCAGTGGAATGATCCGAAATCAGCGGGCTGGAATCTCGAAGAAAAAGCGGAAGCGATGAACTACAAACGGCCGCCTTGGAGCACAGAGTATCCGCATCTGGCGAAGATCATGGCTCATTCGCCGCGGGAGCCCCTGTATAACCCGATCCGACGGAACGTGTTTGTGGACTGCAGCAAAGAGGTCTGTCACATGGATGGCAATGTGAAGAAGCTGCTCGACAAGTTTGAGATCGAACACAATCTCGCCGTGAATACGACGGGTGCAGAAAAAGGCATTGCAATGACAAAGGACCTGAAAGGCTTCACCAATTTAAGCGGTTCCGAAAGCAAACCGATTCCGCTGGGTATGACTGTCGATATCAACGGACGGCTGACATTGCAGCAGGACCCGCGTCTGCTGAAAGCGAAAGCCTCTTTCCAGGCAATTCCCTTCGATGAGATCGGCCTGTATCGGGATGAATATCGAAAAGAGTTACCGAAGCGAGATCCTCATTCCTATTAAACAAGCCCAATCCATATTTTCATATCTTCCAGCTTTCGCTAAAATCGATGCTGATTCACTGAACGAGCCATGATGGCTCTCTTGTAGAATGAGGCTCAATGTGCCGCTGGATGATCTTGCTGTACTTTCCCTGACGATTGCGGAGGCCGCTGATGCTCTGGGTGTTTCGACGGCCTCGGTGCGAAACTGGATTAAGGCCGGTTATCTGATTTCCACTGAGCGAGGCAGTATCACGCGTGATTCGTTCGATGAGTTCCGGAAGCACGTTGCCGGACAGGAGAAGCTGGTAACACGCGCGAATAAGTCACAAAAAGACAGCCACGATCACGGTGCCCTCTCCAGCAGGATTCGCCGACTGTTAACAAAAGAGGGATTTGACTGTGCGCTGATCGGCGGTCAGTATCAGGATTCCCTGTCGGACGCGTATCGCAATCAGGAAGGCATCTATTACACGCCAGAGTGGATTACAGAGCGTTTCTTTACGTACCTGCCAGCGGAACGCGCGGGATTGCGTTTCTGTGACCCGTGTTGTGGCTCGGGGAATTTTATTCTGGCGGCGGTCGACCAGGGTTTTTCTCCCGAGAATATTTTCGGCTTTGACATCGATCCGGTGGCGGTTGCGATTACCAGGCGCCGTCTATTGGCACGAACAGGCTATGATTCACCACATATTCAATGCGCCGATTTTCTGGAGACGAGTCTGCAGGCGAAGTCGTGTGGGTTTGATGTGATTTTCACGAACCCGCCCTGGGGGAAGAAGCTCAGCAAAGCCCAGAAGCAGGCTTATGCCACCCAGTTTTCTGCGGGGAACAGCAGTGATACCTGTTCGCTGTTTTTCTTTGCGTCGCTAACGCGATTACAGCGAACCGGTTATCTGGGCTTGCTACTGCCGGACGCGTTCTTTAACGTCGCCACGTTTGCCACGGCACGTCGTCGGGCGCTCTCTCGGGACATCAAAGCACTCATGGACTTTGGCAAACCGTTTCCCAGCCTGATCACGAAGGCCAAAGGGATTGTGCTGCAGAACCAGACAAACCCCCATGTACCCATCATCTGCGAAGGGTTGGCGGATACGACGGAGCGAACTCCCTCCTCATTTCAACAAAATCCGAAATCGATTCTGAATTTCTCCTGTTCGCCGGACGCGGCAGCGGTGATCGCGCATCTATATGCACAGGACCATCTGAAACTGGCCGACCACGCGCGGTTTGGGCTGGGCATCGTCACCGGCAATAATAAAAAATATTGCGTCTCCTTACCTCAACCCGGTTATCTGCCTGTCTATAAAGGCGCCGATCTGAAACCGGGGATACTGCGGGAACCCTCCCTGTTCATTCCCGCTGATTTCTCACTTTATCACCAGGTGGCTCCGCAAGAACTGTATGACGCGCCAGAAAAACTGATCTATCGCTTTATTTCGTCGCGTCTGGTGTTTCATCATGACACGACGCAGTCTTATTTTCTGAACAGCGTGAATATGCTGGTGCCGAAGCCGGATCTTCCCATCACAGGCCAACAGCTTTGTCAGCTCTTGAACAGTCGGGTGATGAACTGGCTGTTTCAATCGATCTTTGAGACGCATAAAGTGCTCCGTGCCGACATCGGCGCGCTACCAATTCACACCCGGTATTTTGAAACGCATGACGGATTTGACGACGACGCGTATGCGAACTTCCTGGGTATTGAAGAAACAGACGCCGGCGGTTATCGCATCAAAGAGAGTAGAGAGGGAGCATCATGAAAACAGAACTGCTGCATGCGAATTTTGGCTGGTTACACGCGCACCCGTTTCCGCCGGCCTGTTGTCACTGTCTGATTATTCGCAGTGAATCGGGGGTGATGCTGGTCGACACCGGGATCGGCGTACAGGATATTAAGGCCCCCGAGGAGCGGGTCGGCATCGAGGCGATGCAGGCGGCCGGCTTTCAATTCATCGAGTCGGTGACGGCTCTCGCGCAGGTTCAGCAGCTGGGATATTCCGCAGACGATGTGACCGACATCATACTCACGCACGGCGATCCCGATCATGTGGGAGGCCTGGCCGATTTTCCTGAGGCCCGCGTGCATCTGTCTGCGGAAGAGAGACAGCAACTGGAAACCGACGATCCCCGTTATCGGCATGCTCAATTTTCCCATCACCCTCAATGGGTGACCTACGACATCAACGACGCTGACTGGTTCGGGATGCCATCCCGCTGCGTCGATACGGCGGTGAATATTGACGTGCGGCTGATTCCCCTGCCCGGCCATACCAGCGGCCACTGTGGGGTGGCGGTTCAGACAGAGGGAGACTGGTTCCTGCATGTGGGCGACGCGTATTATCTACGCGGAGAACTGGCTGATCCGCAGCATCCCATCGGGGAACTGGCCGCGTTCCGCGCCACCGATAATACACAACGACTCGATTCACTGGCGCGGTTAAAAACATGCATCGCCCGGCATGGCGACGCATTCGAGTACTGCGGCTATCACGATGTGAGTGAGCTGCCAGCCTCCGTGCCTTCATTCGAGCAGGTTCTTGATCGCCTTTAGAGTACATCACTTTTAAGCATCGCGTTTCTCAATCTAATCGACTCGGCCCAAAGTGCCTTGGAGACATTACAGTAAAACAGGACACAGTCTAATGTGGTCATCGATTGGCGCGGCGACGCCAGAAGAGAAACATGCACAGCGACAGACTCATCATTAAAATGATCCCGACGATGTGCTTCCAGTAAGATGGTTTCACTGCTGTCGGGATTATTTCTTTGACCACGGGCACTTCTGGTTTCATCGGACTTCGCTGCACTTCAGCAGAAAGCTTCAGAAATGCATCACGTCTTAATTCGTGACGTTCCAGCTGGCGGTTCGTGCCGTCGGCCAGACGGATAAAGCTTGTTTCTGGAGTGGTGGTGTAATCAGTAATGATGGCGCCCGTGCCAGGTTCGAGTTGAAACTGCCTATCGTCGATCACCGGATTCAAATTCCACTCGGTAACAGTAGACCGTAAATGTTGCCGAAGATTACCTACAGGATCATAGCCGTTGATCTCAACCGCCTTCAGTATTGGAAATTCAGGAACGTCCTGGTGATGACGGGGATCTTGATATTCATAACGGTACTCAGCATGTCCAAAGCGTTTGCGGTCGCTCAGCCCGAGTTCGATTCGTGAAATGTAAAACGGGGCGGCTGCCTGGAACCAGATTCGTATCCCGCGTTCCCCAGGACATTCGAGCGCCCGAAGTCTGATGCCATTGATGACCTCTGCTGTTTCTTTCAGAAGAACGAATTTATTTTGTGAAAAGTATGGTTGACCGGAATCGGTTCGGTTGAGAAGTATTCGCAGTGCATTGATCTCATAATCCTGCACACCCGCCGGCGAGTTGATTTTGAGTTCGTCATACGGATTCAACCCGACCCCGCCAGGATTGAGTTCCCGCTGTTCCCGTTTTGTATTCACGACCGTGAATTCCAAGGGGATCAAACCGTCGGAAGAAGGGCCAATATAAATTTTATGATATCGTTCCCGGTTGTCCTCGGCATACAACCAGTACTCAATCTCGCGCGGCATCTCGATCATTTGCTGGTCGCCCGCCACCGAAACTCCACCATCCAGTTCGACGGCGCGCTGCGCATCGACGCCTTTCATTTGAATGTGAAGTGATCGCACCGAATTCGCTGCTGCCTGCCATTCTCGAATAATCGTTTTCACATCGAGAGGTTCTGCAAATGCGTCTCGGCAGGACAACATTGTGATGGAAGCGGCGAAACTCAGTATGCCCGCTATGACCGTTAACCACCTTTTTCGCAAAGAGTTAGCCAGTAAAGCAGGAGCCACCATCTCTGTTCTCCAATGCGTTGGTCTTTCGATTGATCGTTGCACTAATACTGCGTACCGACCAGCGTCAGGCATTCTATTTACTTCTCCTTCTCCCAAAACATTCGTCATAAAATGGACTGGTTCCATACTTTTCCGATTTCAGCCCGTTGGAATCCATCACCGGTTTCACTGAATACGAAATCAGTTCACCGAATTCTTTAGGTATATGATTGACAGTCCGCCATGGATTCTATATAACTAATTTATTAGGTATTCCCTTTTCATTGCAATTTTGACCCGACCGACATTACCAGACAGTTGACTGATAGAAGAGATAATCAATGGACTCTGCCCCCACAGAACGCGAAATGGAAATTCTGAAAGTGCTTTGGCGCATTGAAGAAGGTTCGGTGCGCGATGTGCATGCGCGTCTTGAGCCGGAATCAGGATTGCATTTCAATACGATTCAAACGCAGTTGCGTATCATGGATGACAAAGGCCTCGTCGCACATCGTCGTGAAGGGCGGTCTTTTCTTTATCGACCGCTGCGCACACGAGAAGACGTTTCGTCACGATTTCTGCATAAAGTTTATGATGGTGCGTTGAACGAACTCGTCTTAAACATGCTGAATTCAGAGAAACTCAGCGACAAAGACCTAGTCGAGCTTGAGTCGCTGATTACGGAAGCACGTCAAAAAAAGGCACGTACTCGCAAGGGGAGAAAGTGATATGTGGTGGCTCAACGCAGTTGGCTCGTGGCTTCTGGATGCGACTGTTTTCGGCGCGATCATACTTTTCCTGGGCGGTTTGGCCGTCTGGTTCTGTCGCGAACCCGTCTATCGTATTCGCATCATTCACTGGACTTTCATAGCCTGCCTGCTGGTGCCGCTGCTGCAGCAGGGAAATATCATTCCCAAATATTCGTTGAACTTGTGGCAAGAGACTGGCAGTAATATAGATCCATTGTCTGATCAAAACCGATCTCCCGAATCAGCGGAGATTGTCCTGATGCCGCCACAGCATACCGAAGTTGCGATGCACGAACCACCGCTTCCCTTCAATCCGATGACGAAGCAGAACGCAGACACTGTTCCACGAGAAACTCTAACACCGGCAGAGCAAGTCGCACCGCAGTCCACTACCGGCGGCGTTTTAACGACAATCATTTTTCGCGCGTTGCAGATGGCCTATCTGGCAATCGTAGGTTTTCTGTTTGTTCGAGCCGCCCTGGGATTCGTCCGGCGAAGTCGTATCGCCAGATCGGCACAACCGGCTTCTGCTGAACTTTGCGAATTGTTGACGTCGATCGCTGGTTCTCATACTCAAAACGCACGCCTGCTAGTCAGTCAACAAGTGCGGAGTCCCTTCATGTGGGGATTATCGCGACCAACCATTGTGATTCCCGCCGCACTCGCGGCTGAGGAAAGCGCAGCACAATTGCGCTGGTGCCTGGCACATGAATGGTCTCACGTGTTACGACGTGATTTTAGCACGCTGCTGCTGGCGAATCTGGTGAAGTTCGTTTGTTTCTACCAACCCGTCTATTGGTGGCTGCGACGGCAGTTGACACTCAGCCAGGATTTTCTCGCTGACGCGTTTGCGGCTCAACAAGGTGATTCGACGGAAGACTATGCGTCGTTTCTCGTATCGCTGGCACGTGCCGAAAGTCAACCGAAACTGGCGGGAACTCTGGGCATCCGTGACCAACATTCCCAACTCCTGCAGCGGATCAATATGCTGGTGAAATCGGTACAGCCCCTTCTCCAGTGTGAGAATCGCATCTCGACGATTGCTATTATTGTCAGTGCTTTGATTGTCGTGGGCGGATTGAGTGCCCTGCGATTAAGTGCTGCGCCGCTTGATGATCAGGTGACAGCCGCAGAAAAGAAAACAGCATCGCAGACAGAAAAACCACCCGCAGCCACTGCGCTCGATGCGAAGCCAAGGGATGAAATACCAAAACAACTTCCCCAGCCCATTACTTATAACGGCAAAGTCGTTGATCAGAAAACCGGACAACCAATTGCTGATGCGACCGTCATAATCAAGCGTCAACTGAATACTGACCCCCAGGCAGATCAACGGACCACACTCCGAACCACAACGCACAAAACCGACGCACAGGGGAACTATCGCTTTACACTGTCAGCGGAAGAAGTCGCGGAGAGCCAGCTCTATCTGAACTTTGAGATTCAACATCCTCAATATGAATTCCGGCGTAAAAGTAATTCGCATGCCTGGATTCTCAAGAACCTGAAAAACGGAAATCTGCCATTCTTTTCGACCATTCAACTATTCCCTGGAAAAACAGTTTCAGCCGTGGTCCTGCAGCCAGATGGCACACCCGCTGCTAATATTCGGGTTCTCGTGTTTTCCAAGCCTACTCAAAAAGACTCGGGATATCATTCCTTTCTCGATTCCCAGACGGATGAAAATGGTCGTTTCGAAGTCGTGGTGGCAAGACCCGGAGAGGGGGTCGTATGGGTTTTACCCGAACACTTCAGCCCTCTAACGGCTTATTTGAATAACGGGCTGCATGGAGATATAGGACCGCTGCAACTGCAGAAAGGCACGCGTATGGCGGGACAAGTGCTGGATCGAAAAGGGAAGGCGGTGCCTAATGTAGCAGTCAATCTATACCGCAAAGCACATCTAAAAAATTATGATGGCTACCTTGAATCTTTACCAGTTTTGGACCACACTGGAACCGGTACGGTGACCGATGCAGACGGGCGATTCAAACTGACGCCGCTTCCGTCTGGCAGGTATAATGTGAGTGTGGACGATCGTGTTTATTATGGATATAAGGGGCCCGGTCGCGAACAGTTCAAAGTAGATGATGTCTTTGTCCCTTTCGAAATCACAATTCGCGAGGATGAGACCAACGAGCCCATCGAGATACGGGCAGTCCCGCAAATCAAAATTCGTGGTCGCCTGTTTGACAGTCAGGGCAATCCACTCGCCAGCTACCCACAGCGTTTGACGGGGTGGTATCCGAACGACAAAACTGCGTACGACCTGTTAGTCTGGACAAAAAGTACAGCTCCTGGGAATGACGGCTGGTTTGAATTCAAAGTACCTCGCGGTATTGTGAAAACAGAGTTTAATTTGCATTTCGGTCAAGGGACTGCTTGTCGTTGGCGATTGAAACCTGGTGCCCCTCTGAAAGGCGGTAAGATCGTTCTCGGTACACTTGAAGAAGACTTTTCGACATTGGAAGCAGTGCGTTATGTGGCTCCCGATTTGTTTTTGAAAGTCGTTGATGAACACGGTCACCAACTGTCTCAGTTCAACGTAAAGAGCAAGTACCATGTGAAGCCGCCTGAGAAAGATCCATTTCACTTCTCCGACGAGACGGGAGATGTTAATTTTCTCAAACAAGCAGACGGGCGGCGGAGGTCCCTCCAATTACTGCCAGATCAGGAAATCACCATTTCCATCGAGAAGCAAGGCTTCACTACAGAGCCACAGACTGTGACGTTAAAAGAAGCGGAAGTGCGTGAGTTAGTCTTCGTCCTCAAGAAAACGGAATAAGAAACTCAGCCTGATTTTCTTCAGAAGCGTTCAGGACGTCCGTATTCGATCTGATCAGGCAGCGGTCTGCCCGGTGTCCGTTCAGAAAGAAGAACGCTGGTTGATCCGCTGATCTGAAAAATTCCTGTTGACATACCTACAATGCGTAGGTATTCTTTACCTACACAACGTAGGCACAACGGATACAGGAGTTGGAAATGGCGAAAGCAGATCCCAGTCCGCTGACGGAAATTCAGCGCGAGATTATGGAAGTCGTGTGGCAGCGCGAGGAAGTGACGGTGAGTGAAATGCGGGAAGCGTTGTCAGCCCGCCGTCCACTGGCCCGTAATACCGTGCAGACCATGCTCGTGCGACTGGAAGAAAAGGGCTGGCTCAAACACCGCGAACAGGGGCGAACGTTCGTCTATTCCGCAAATCGTCCCCGCACAGCTTCGCTGGGTGCCAAAGTCTCGCAGATGGTGGATCGTCTGTTTGCCGGTTCCCCGGAGGAAATGGTGACTGCGCTATTGGAATACCGGGGCCTGTCTGCCGATGAAGCCGCACGGATTCGTGCCATGATTGAAGCAGCCGAGACCGATCCGAATCAAAAAGCCAAAAAACGGAGGCAATCCCCATGATCATATTTGATTTCTGGAACCCCGATGACCTGCTCCTGACGGGTGGCATGAATGTGCTGCTGCAGGTGACGTTTGTGACCGCGACTGCGTTGTTGCTGGCTTTGTTCCTGCGTCGAAATCCTGCGGCCCGCTATGGTCTGCTGTGTTCGGCGTTGATCCTGATCCTGCTGACTCCTGTGATTACGCTGGTCATGCAGGTTTCAGGAAAAAGTCTGTGGACTTTCTCACTGGAATCAGATGATTTGGCTTCCCGCCCAGGTACTGAGGTGAGGTATGATCCAGTCGTAGTCGATTCCTTACCCATGATCTCCTCAGCCGGGAACCGCGAACGACAATATGCAGCACAGGCTGCATTACCTGATCCGACAGAACCGGGCACACTCAAGCGGGAACTACATTCCGGTTCCGTGCTGGAATTATCCAGGACACCGAAAAAATTGGCACTCGTCGCGAGTGTCGTTCCCACGAAGGAAGCAGAAGCCGTTCACACACTCCGCATTACGCTACAGAGTGTTCTACTTATCTGGCTGGTCGGAACGGTCATCGTACTGATCAGGCAGTTCACAGGCTGGTCTCGACTCACCGCTATTTTGCGTACTGCGAAACCCAATACGAGTGCCTGCCTGGCAGAGTCGTTCTCGGAAGCGGGACGAATGTTTCCACAAAACCGTCTGCCGGAACTGGTTTTGTCAGCGCACATATCAGGGCCCGTTTCCACCGGTCTGTTCAGGCCGCGGGTCATTTTTCCGGAACAGATTGCCGGTCAGATCACTCCCGAGGCATTGCGGGATATTTTCATTCACGAAATCGCGCATAGCGTTCGCCGCGACCAGGTGATTCTGCTGATCCAAAACCTGGTGTCAGCATTGTGCTGGTTGCATCCACTTGTGAAAGTCTTGAACCGGCAACTGGCACAGGCGCGTGAGGAAGTCTGCGACAACTTTGTGCTGACGGAAACCGATGCGCCATCGTACAGTCGAACATTGTTAAGCCTGGCCAGGCTGATTCCAAGTGAGCGGGTCCTGCCCGGTGCGATCGGCCTGTTTACCTCGCGCTGGAAGCTCGAACATCGGGTCGCCGGCCTGCTCGATCAAAAACGGAGTCGCTTAACCCGGCTCTCAAAAAAGAAACTGCTGCTCCTCGTCGTGCTCTCACTCAGCATGGCAGCGGGTATCGCGGCGGTAACCTTCACGCCGGCGGTCGCTCAAACTGATGAATCAAAGCCGACCGAACCCGTGGCGAAAGGATTCACAGTACGGGGTACCATTACCACCCACGAAGGAAAACCGGCCGCAGGGGCACAGGTGAAAGTCATCGGGTTGAAACCTGTGGATGAGACAAAACCCGATCGAAAAATGCTGGCAGAAGGAGTGGCGGACAAGTCAGGTCACTACGAACTGTCGCTGCCTGCTGATGCGCGGAAAAAGTATACTGAGATGAGCCTCCTCGCCCGGACAGAATTCTCGGGGATCTACTCACGGGCCAGAAAATGGCACGGTGATACCATGACCGTCGATCAGAAACTTCCCGTACCATCAAACGGTGTCATCCAGTTCGTCGATCCGGAAGGACGGCCTGCGAAACATTTATCGCTGGAGATGGAACTGCTCAACATCAAAATCTCGGCGACTCCCAGTGCCGCCATCCAACCTTTGCAGACTGCAGTTAAACCGGCCAAACGCCCTCAGAATAGAATGAACATTGGCCCTGATTCCATCCTGACCTTCAGTCCCCGCAAAACTGATGACCAGGGCAAACTGTTGCTGAACATGTTTGATCTGCGAAGAGGAGTCACTCTGAAAATTCCCGGCTCCGAGAAATTCGCTCCGCAGTGGGTAATCCTCAATTCGGGTCAACCCGAAGAACGCAGCAAACACGACGGAACATATCGTGACATTGTCAAAAATATCAAGCCGGGGGAAGAGCTGACGATTGTACTCGCACCGGCACAGTGGTTTTCAGGCCGAGTTCTGCTGGGCGACAGCGGAAAACCTGCTGCCAATACTCGAATTAAAATCTGGGCCAGCCAGGAGGAACCCTTTGGTTCGATGGTTTCGGTTGAAGGTAAGACCGACGAAGCGGGACGTTTTCGGTTGAATCCCCGTCCGGGCGTCCGATTCGGGATTGTCGCCTATCCGCCTCCAGGGACTCCCTATCTCACCCGGGAAGTAAAAGACCTGCGCTGGACTCCTGAAACTTCGAAAGAGATTGAGATTAAACTCGACAAGGTTGTGCTGGCAGAAGGCTTTGTCCGCGACGCAAAGACCGGCCAGCCGTTACAAGGGGCCTCGGTCCAGTATTATCCCGAGATGACCAACGACAAAAGACTGCTGGATGACATCGTCTCTGGCTGGCAAAGTAGTCAGAAAACAGACACGTCAGGGAAGTTTCAGATTCCCGTCTTACCCGGCCCGGGTACGTTACTCGTCCATGCGGCGGAGAAAAACTACATCCTGCAGGAACGGGACTCGGAAGTTCTTAACAGTGGGAAACCAGGGGGCACGCGAATGTACGCGCACGCCTTCCAGAAGATCAATCCGGCTAAAGATGAAACTCTGAAACCGATGAAAATAGAGATGCAGCCGGGTGCAACCGTCGCCGGAACGCTCATCGACGAACAAGGCCAATCGATCAAACACGCGATCATGATTTCAAGGCTGAAACTAGACCCATTGTCACCCGACTGGCGCGGTCTTCCCGTCGAATTAAACAATGACACGTTCGAACTTCATGGACTACGTGAAGGCGTCGAATACCCGGTCTATTTTCTCGACCCGAAGAACCGTCTGGGTGCCGTCGCAAAGATCAGTGCCAGGACCAAAGGATCCAAAATTGTGCTCAAGCCCTGTGGCTCTGCAAATGCGAGATACGTGGATTCCGACGGAAAACCCATCGCAGAGAAAATTATCGGCGGCTTGTACCTGGTCGTTACGCCTGGTACCCCAAAGTACGATTTTCAGGCAATACGAAGTGGCAAATTATGGGCGGATGAAGAACTCGTATTTAATATTGACCGAGTCAATTACAGTTTGCCATCCGCATGCACCACCGATGCAGACGGAAAACAGACATTTCCCGCTCTGATTCCCGGTGCAACATATCGTCACGTCAAGATCGTCAACGGGCAGCCCCAGATCACTCATGAATTTACCCTGCAGCCTGGTGAGCAGAAAGACCTGGGTGAGATCGAAATCCAACTCAATGAGTGACTGCGGCCCGCTTTGACTTAATGCTTGTAAATTTTGTGCCGCGGGCGGTCGGAGAGGATTTCTTCTTTGCCCCAGTTGGTGACAGCGCGGAAGGCATCGCTCTGGATGAAGTCTTTGAACGCCTGTTCGTCGGACCATTCGCTGGTGATCATGTAGGAGGCATCGTCGGCGACATCCTTCCAGAGGCTGGAATTGTCATGACCTTCGGCTCCATTCAAGGCGGTAAGCACGCTGGCGAACTTTTCTTCAAATGATTCCTGTTTCCCTGCAATAACGTGGTAATTCATGCCGACGGTGATCATGGATCAATCTGCTCCTGAATGGATTCTGGTGTTCATAAAGATTTCGCTCATCTTAGTACACAATCGTCCGGTTCACAATCAACATGAATCGAGTACCTGTTCAGCCCCGCTGAGAAATTTGTGTTTGACTTATATGCTTCTATTCTGAATAGCGATTCCCATTTTTTAATGCATTTACCGGGAAATTCCGTTATATAATGACCATTGCGGGCCTGAGTTCACATCATCTTTCCCAAGGGAGAGACTCGGTCCGGATTTCCTGAAATATTTGCAGCTTCAGATACTCATCTAGACCGGAATCTTTTACATGGACCAACATGGTACAGACTGGTATGCAGCGGCATTGCAGAACCTGACTGACACGTTAATTATAGTCAGTCTTCCAAAGCAGGTCATGCTCTTGAACTCTGCCGCTGAACAGTTGACAGGCTGGAAACAGAGTGACTCGCATGGCAAAGCTGTTTCTGAAATCCTGGAGTTCTCCAGTAAGTCTCAGGCGCTCGATCACAGCCTTCTACTGGAACCGGTTCTACAGTCTGGCCAGACAGTGAATATCCCGGACAGGACTTTTCTGAAAGAAAGCCATGCTGCAGAGCATTTAGTTACGGGACGGATTTTACCGGTAAGGGAGGAAAACGGGAACATCATCGGAGCCCTGTATCAGCTGCATACAAAATCTGTTGAGCAGAGTTCTCATCCCAAGCTCGGAATCAGTGAGCATGTGTTACACACCTTCATTGAAAACGCTCCCATCGCGATCGCCTTATTCGATCAGCAACTCTGTTATCTGGCGACGAGCCAGCGCTGGTTGCAGGACTACGGTCTGGACGGTGAGATCCTGCTCGGTCGTTCGCATTATGAAGTTTTCCCTGAAATCCCGGAGCACTGGAAAACCGCGCATCAGCGGGCATTGGCTGGTTCTGTTTTACGTAACGAAGAATGTTTCATTCGCGCGGATGGTTCACTGCAGTGGCTGCGCTGGGTGATCCAGCCCTGGCATGAATCGCCGGGTACCATTGGCGGCATCGTGATGCTGACCGAAGATATCACTGAGCGAAAATCGCTGGAAGAAGAAAACCGGAAATTGCTGGAACAGTTCGCCGCTTCTCAGAAAATGGAATCGATTGGCAGACTGGCCGGTGGGGTGGCCCATGATTTCAATAATATGCTGAATGTCATCTTAGGACATGTCGGCCTGGGACTGCTGGACATTGATGCGAAACATCCCCTGTACGACCATCTGGTGGAAATTCGCAGTGCCGCCGAACGTTCCGCGGAACTGACGGAACAATTACTGGCTTTTGCCAGTCGCCAGGTGATTGAGCCCAAACTACTCGATCTGAATGAAATCATTGAAGACATGATCAAGATGTTGCGGCGGCTGATTGGTGAGGGAATCGAATTTGTCTGGTTGCCGGGTGCTTCCCTGGGACTGGTCAAAATGGATCCCTCGCAAATCGATCAGATCCTGGCGAACCTGTGTGTGAATGCCAGTGACGCAATCTCCGGCATCGGGAAAATTACGCTGGAAACACGTAATATCGAATTTGATGAAGCATTCTGCCGGGAGCATCCGGGTTATCTTCCCGGAAAGTATGTGCAACTGGCGGTCAGTGATAGTGGTAGCGGCATGGACCAGGAGACCTTGAAGAATATTTTTGAACCTTTTTTTACTACCAAAAGAGCGGGAAAAGGAACCGGCCTGGGACTGGCAACCATTTATGGGATTGTTAAACAGAACAAAGGTCTGACTCAGGTCAGCAGTGAAGTCAGAAGTGGTTCGCGATTTGAAATCTCTCTGCCTCGGCAGGCCACAGGGGAGAAAACAAGAGTCGTTAAGGAAACATTTGAAACACCGCCAGGCCAAAACGAAGTCATCCTGCTGATCGATGATGAAGCGATGCTGGCGCGCACCACTCGAGATATTTTGGCATCGCTGGGCTACCAGGTTTTGACGGCGACCAACCCCCGCGAAGCGATACAGGCTGCACAGGATTTTCAGGGAACGATTGATCTGTTGATCTCAGATGTGGTCATGCCGGAAATGAACGGGAAAGATTTATTTAACACGCTGAAGATCATTCGCCCCGAACTGAAGGTCTTATACATCTCCGGCTATACGGTGAATATCATCGCCGATCATGGCGTACTCAAAGACGGGATCATCTTTCTGCAAAAACCATTCAGCCGTCATCAGCTGGCCGTCAAAGTACGACAGGTGATTGAACAGGATGATTCCAGCGACCCTGTTTAATGGTGAAAATTTCGACTGCTACTGACTCTTCTCAGTCATCTGTGGTTTCAGGCAAATTCGGCGCTTCGACGACCGGGCGTCCCTCTTTGATCTGATAACGCAGCGGTTTACCCGTTTGCGGGTCGACGGGAATTTCAGAGAAATAGTCGGGAACGAGTTCCTGTAATGATTCCGGATACCGACCATGCTCACGGCGATACATGTCGGCTGCAAGCATAACCAATGCTTCAGCACGCTGGGTCACCGAATGCTTGTGGAAATTCATATAATTGTAGGACTCGAGGGGAGACATCAACAAGAAGGCAGGCAGATATTTGAGCCGCAACTCAGGGGAATCCATCAGGCGTTGATATTCTCCACTGTAGGCGTCCTCTGACTCTGGAGTTGCATTGGTGATCGCCTCACTCAGGAGCTGGTTCAAATACTGCAGCTCGCGACGCATCTCTTTGCGATCCGCAATCTGCATCGCCAGGAAACCTGACTTGACCTGAAACGGAATCCAACTGCTTCGATCTGGTTCCCTTGGATCCTGACTGACCAGAGACGGAATCGTGGAGAGCAACAGTCTGCGTTTCTCAGAGGAACTCCCTGCCAGTGTCTTCAATATCTGGAAGCCATGCACGGTAAATCGGCCCGCGCCGTTACCATCGTCTGTGTAAGTATGCTGTAGCAGATTTTGGATATCCTGTTCTCTGGGCTCAATCAGATTGAGTGGCGGTATTGGCATTTGCTGTAATTTTTGAAAAAGGATCTTCAACTGCTGATCATTAAACAGTTTCGGATATGTCTCTACGATCTGCGCAGCCAAAAGTGCACTACGACCTGCTTCTCCGTTTGCACTACTCTGGATGATCGCCCAGGGACTCGACTGTCGGAAATGTTCAACCACATTGATTCGCGCCAATAGCAGTTGCAGACAGCGTTCCGCATTCCCCTCTTCTGCTGCCAGATGAATCGCACCGGTTAACTGGGGGATGACATTGCCTCTCAGTGCGTCAGCTTGCGGTATGGAAATGTTGAAGTCTGTATTACCAGGCGGATTCAGTTCATACGGTCTGTTTAATTCCCGAAATTCATCGAAGTCATTTGCCTGGGGTCGATTGACGAATCCGAGTGCGGGACGGCTGGCTGCTTGAAGATACATATCGATCTGTTGGGAATGAGATTTCAGATACTTTTTCACATCAGGCCAGTCCTTGCTGGCGGGTCCCTCAGACATCCCGGCAAGATTGAGTTTTGCCGACTTGATTCGATCTACTTTTGTCGACATTGAGAGCCCCTGCAGATAGAGGGGCCACGCCCGCTCTTCCCGGGGAATCGTGCGGCTCTGATCATCCAGTTGCTGAATCATATCGAACTTGATTGTGGGTCGTGCGACAATTAATCGAACGGTAACCACGGACCAGGGGACCAGAACAATCATCAACATGACGATCGCTGTCTGCCAGGCGCGGCGGCGGGCGCGCCAGTGGAACGGTCTATTCCGCAGACGTGCGCGGCGGATGAGCTTCGCAGCGGTTTTGGGAGCGCCGAACGATTCGATCAACGCTGTTTCACTTTCTCCCTGATCGATTCCATCGGCGAAGTGCGCACACAGTTCGCGGGCGACATCCCGTTTTTCTGCCGGCCAGAGTCGCGATTTCTGTACGACATCCAGTACGACCGACATTATTGATTCGGGTAGACGATATTCCAGCAGTTCTCCCAGCGAATGCGTTTCATAAACCAGGCCGCTTAAAGCGACAGCGTCTCCACACTGGCTGGCGATTTCTTCAAGCGTGCGGCCGCCGTCCAACTGCCACTGCAGAGTCTGACAGACGCGGTTGAGCATCTGGCGGGCGGCGCGTGAATTAACACGCTGATTAACGACGATGCGTTCGACGGTGGGCCATAGACGGGCGGGCAAAGGGGCGTTTAATATCCAGTCGATTCTGCGCGTCGCGCGGATCAGGGCGGCGATACTTTCCGGTTCACTCAACTGTTCGACCAACTGGGTTGCTGCACAACCTTCGCGCAGCAGCGCACTACAGGATTTAGCCAGCCGTAACGCGACGTTCCAGCGCAGGCGTCCGTCCAGATGATCTGTGATTTCCCGGATCACCTCGACCAGATTATCAGGAAAGTCACTCGTATCAAGCTGTTCCAGGGGCTCTTGAGGACCGGTGATCCGTCCACGGAGCAGATGTGACATCGGCGTGTGCAGAATCTGTTTCCATTTGGGTTCTAAGGCGGAGACTGCGTTCATGCTTCCCCTCCCTGTAATTTGGGTGGTGCGCCCGACAAGATGCCCAGATTCTGCATGGCGCTAGCGACGGCGACCCATTGGGCGGTATCTTTTGCCAGTCGTTTTTTGCCTTTGGCAGTGAGCGAATAATATTTGCGTTTGCGGCCGCTCTCCGATTCCTGCCAGCTGGGACGGATCAGTCCCTGTGACTGCAGATTATAGAGCAGTGGATAGAGCGTGGACTGCCCCATGTCAAGCACGCCACCCGTCTGTTCGGAGAGTGCCTCCACGAGCTCATAACCATATTTCGCGCCCTCTTCCAGCAGCTTCAAAACCGCTACCGGGCCGGCACCCCGCATCAGTTCGCGTTCGATGCGCATGATTGCTTCCTTCCACGAATGGGAATCAGAGAAAACTCAGTTTCTTATATACTATGTGTGACATAGTATGTCTGTCAAGAATTATTTTTCCAGCGGGCTCGATAAGTGGTTTGCGCGTGCCGTGGATGAAAAACTGATGAAGTTGGCAGACCTGCCTGTTAAAACCAAACTCACTCCGTTACTTTTAATAGATCAGAGATGATTGATGGTTGGTTGTCCGACATAAAAAGTTCAGGAGTTGATGAATGCCTTTCCCTGTGACGCGTCTTACTGCTTTTGTTTGCTGCAGCCTGTTCAGCGGGCTGCTGTTCCTGTCCTCCGCTGCAGCAGAAGACTGGCCGACCTGGCGGAAAGATGCACGGCGGACGGCAACCACAGACGAGCAACTCGCGAACGACCTGCATCTCCAGTGGAGACGGCAACTGAAGCCGCTCAAGCCGGCCTGGCCTGAAGATCCCCGCATCCAGTTTGACGCTCACTACGAACCGGTGATCGCCGGACAGACCTTGTTCGTCAGCTCGTCGCGTAATGACAGTGTGAGCGCCTTTGACCTCAAGACCGGCCAACAACAGTGGCAGTATTTCGCGAATGGCCCGGTCCGATTCGCGCCGCTGGTTGCGGGCAAGAATGTTTACTTCTCAGCCGACGATGGCTGTTTTTATTGTCTGAATGCAGCAGACGGAAAACTGAACTGGAAATTCCAGGCGGCCCCGAACGCGCGGAAAGCGCTCGCGAATGAACGGCTCTCTTCGGTCTGGCCGATTCGTGGGGGCGCTGTATTATCTGAGGGTAAAATTTATTTCACCTGTGGCGTGTGGCCGTTCGAGGGGACCTTTCTCTACACGCTGAATGCAGAAACAGGAGAAGCGGTTTCTAAGCCAGAACATGAAATCAAAACATTGACGGATGTGACACCCCAGGGTTACCTGGTCAAGAATGAAAATAAGCTGCTGATTCCCTGTGGCCGTTCGGTCGCTGCCTGTCTTGATTTGAAAACGGATCAGTTCATCACACATAAATATGGAAACCGGGTAACCAATTATCATGTCTCTTCTGTCGGCCCCTACATTTTTCATGGCGGTTCTTCTTTTCGAATGGACACCAGCCAGGATCTGGGAGTGGATGCCCGTTTTCCCGTGTTGACGGAAGAAATTGTCTATTTTGGCAGAGCCGGCAATGTGGTTGCCTACGATCTGAAAAATCTGAAGACAGTGGAATCAAAAGACCGCCGTGGTAAAGTTGTTAAGAAAAAAGTGCTCAATCAGCTCTGGAGTCTGCCCATCCCTCCACAGCAGAAGCTGCCTCAAGCGGAATGGGAAGCCTGGGTCAAAGCACATCCGGTGCAGCTTGATTTGAAAGCCGGCAATCGTTTGTATGGCCATCAGGGTGAGATGATTTTCGCGCTGGATCTGGCAAAAGATGGCAAAGCCGCTGACATTAGCTGGACACAATCCATCACCGGCACACCAGCCACCATGATTGCCGCGAATGGTGCACTGGTCGTCGTGACCGAAGCAGGCGACCTGCTTTGTTTCGGAGGCAAACCAATGAAACCACTTACGTTTTCTGCACAGAAACGCGAATTGAGTGCACAACAGGATGCCTGGACCGAAAAAACCAGCCAGTTGCTCTCACTGACACAGCCCGGCGCTGGCTATGGTCTTGTGCTGGGAACCGGTAGCGGGCGTCTGCTGGAAGAACTGATCGATCAATCAAAGCTGACGCTGATTGCAGTCGAGCCGGATGCACAAAAAGTGGCAACGCTGCGGACGAAATACGATGCGGCAGGTCTGCTGGGAACACGGGTCGTCATACACCAGGGCAATCCGCTCACATTTGAACTTCCCGCTTACATGGCGGAACTGATCGTCTCCGAAGATTTAAGCGCGCTGGGTGGGTCGCTGAATGCAGATACCTGGAAGACGGTTTACAAATCGTTGCGTCCCTATGGCGGGACCTCCTGTCTGAACCTGGGTGAAACAGAATACGTACAGTTGGCGACCACGGTGGAGGAGAAGCGTCTGCCTCGCGCGGAACTCAAGCAAGCGGAAGGTTTCACACTGTTGACCCGCGTCGGTGCCCTGCCCGGTTCTGCAAACTGGACCCACGAGTACGGGGATGCCTCGAACACACTGATGTCCCGCGATGAACTGGTGAAAGCACCGCTGGGCGTGCTTTGGTTTGGCGGACCTGCGGGCCACGGCGACCTGTTTTACAACCGTCATGACTGGGGCCCCAGTATGGCGGTGATCGAAGGACGAATGTTTCTGCAGGGACCCGGAAAATTAACGGCCGTTGATGTCTATACCGGGCGGATTCTATGGATGATCCCTCTGGAAGAAACGCCGGAAGACAGCCCGGGACGTCGCGGCCAGAGCTATGACGGAAAACTGGTCGGCCATCATTTCATCGCCCTCGAAGACAGTATTTATCTGGTCACCAGTCAGAACACCTGCGTGAGGCTTGATCCGGCAACAGGGAAAACGCTGGCCGAGATGACCCTGCCCCATGCTGATGACCGCTGGGGACGCATCCGTATACATGAAGACCTGCTGTTAACGTCGGTTTTCCGGACTTCAAAAAAGATTGGTGAAAAGTACGGCTTACTCCCGCTGGAACTGGTGGCGCTCAACCGCCACACCGGGGAAGTCATCTGGACACACAAGGCACAGATGAGTTTTCCCGTCGTCTCTTTGAGTGGAGACCGGATTTATGTTTATGATGGCGCGTTGGAAAACTTTTATGGGGACTGGAAACGCCGCGGTAAAATTCCCAATGCGCTGGCGGAACGATTTATTAAAGCGATCGATTTGAAAACCGGTAAATTGATCTGGGAACATCAGACGGACGTCGTGGGAACCTGGCTCTCCTATAGCGATCAGAAAGATGTGATGCTGGTTACCAACCGCGATGGGATCTCAGCCTTTCGCGGCAAAGATGGTTCGGAACTCTGGAAAAAATATTCGACCGGCCAGGGATTTCGCGGGCATCCTGAAACGCTGTGGGATAAGGTCATCATCTGGAACGACCGCATTCTGGACCAGCGCGGTCCCGGACTGTCTTATGATCTGGAAACCGGCGAGCCGATTCTGCGTACGAATCCGATCACCGGCAAACCGATTCCGTGGGAGTTCACCAAGGCGGGACATCACTGCAATTACGCGATTGCCAGCCCGCACCTGATGACTTTCCGCGCGAGCTCCGCCGGGTTCTGCGATATCGACAGTGCGAATACCTCGCGCCTGGAAGGCTTCCGTACCGGTTGTCGCAACAGCCTGGTACCGGCGAACGGCGTGCTCAATTCACCGAACATGGCACATGGCTGCAGTTGTGGTTACTCGCTGTTTACTTCCCTGGCACTGACCCATGTACCGGATTCGGAGGTCTGGAGTTATAGTGCGCTGGCGATGAACGCCAAAGAGGATCAGGTGCAGCAGTTGGGTGTCAACCTGGGTGCGCCCGGCGATCGTCAGGCAGTGAACGGCACACTCTGGCTGGACTACCCCAGCGTGGGAGGCTCCTCGCCTGTGGTCTCACTCAAACTCAGCGGCGCTGATCTGGAGTACTATCACAAGCATTCGTCTTTTGTTGAAGAAGGCGATTTGAAATGGGTGGCCGCCTCGGGAGTGGAAGGAGCAGCCGCATTGTCAGTAACACTTTCACCGGTTTCCACGCCGGAACGCAGTTATACGGTCCGGCTTTATTTTCTGGAGCCCCAGGATCTGAAGCCGGGCGAACGTGTGTTCGACGTGAGTCTTCAGGGGAAACCGGTACTGCCGGAACTGGATGTCGTCAAAGCAGCCGGCGGCGCGAACCGGGCGATCGTCCGGGAATTCAAGGGCGTTCGCTGCTCAACCAGTCTGCAAGTGGATCTGACTGCGATCAAAGGCCGAACACTGTTGTCGGGCGTGGAAATCGTGGTCCAAGATTAACCTGTGTCCCGGTTTTCTGATGCGAATTTCAAGAGCACCTGAGACTCCTGTTATAGCACGAAAGTCGTTCCAGCGGGCTGTAAGATTTACAGGCAGATTGTGCAAATCGGATCTGCCCGGACAACAGATCGTCGCCCCTCATTTAAATAGACTTCGCAGTTTCACAAACCTGAGATGTGGCACAGTTATTGCGACAGGAGAACTCGGTCTGACGCAATTTTCTAAATTCAAGGAGGATTAAAGAATGCTCATTTTGCTCTCACTCGTATTGTGCGCTGCTACGTCTCAGGCGCCGCAAGTCGTCAATGCGGACTTTGAAACGGTCGATGCACGTTCCGCGACTCCCAGCGGCTGGCTATTTACCTCGCTACCGGGTCAATCGCAGCTGGTCAGTTATCAGTCTCTGCTGGAACCAGAGGCAAACGGTTCGCGTGTACTGGCAATCAGGATCGCAGCCGATCATCCTCAACAGCAGGTAGCCTACAATGCACACCAGGACTTGCAGGGATTTGAGGCGGGAAAAACCTACCGCGTTTCTGCTCGTGTCAGGACGCGCAGTCTGCAGTCACTGCCGATGGTGGTGGTGCAGTGCCTGGATCAATCAACACAGAAACCGCTGGGGTTTGCCCGTTCAGAACAGCGGGAACTCAAACAGGATCTAGCGGAATGGGAGACGATTCAAACCGTGATCCAAGTTCCTGAAGGAACCGCCACGTTGCGGCTGCGGATTGGTATTCCCGCGGAAGGCAACGCCGGCGGTACGGCACTGATTGATGACGTGCAGGTAGCGGAAGTCCCCTGAGCACAAACAGTGATCGAACCCTATTCAGAAACTGACTTCCCGGTCTGATATGCTTTTCAGAACAGGCCGGGAATCGGTTTGCCTGCGGTGGCGACCTGGACGATCTCGTTGGGAACGCCGCGCGTGATGCGGAGTTCGCCGACATCGAACAGGGTGTGCATGATGCTGCTGACCAGGTCTTTGCGTTCAATCGGTTCGGTCTGAGGTCCGCCGGCATGTCGGTCTGACTGGCCAATGACCTGCCCCGTATTCAAACCGCCGCCTGACAGCATGAGTGGCGATAGATTACCCCAGTGATCGCGTCCGCCGCGACTGTTGAGTTTGGGAGTGCGGCCCATTTCACCCGAACAGACCAGCAGAATATCATCGCTGAGACCACGATTGTGCGTATCTTCCATAAAGGCAGAGACCGCATGATCGAAGGGCACGCCCATGTAGTCCATGCCTTCCCCGACGCCGGCGTTATTTTTATCCGCGTGCATGTCCCACACAAAGTTGGTGGTGATCGTCACAAAGCCGCAGCCTGATTCGCAGAGACGACGGGCCATCAACAGCAGCTTGCCCAGTGACTGAGCGTTGTCAATGTAGCGTTTGTAGTTCTTCCAACGCGTGCTGATGGATGCCGGCTTGACCAGCGGAGCCGTATCGTAACGGGCGACCACGGCGGGATCTTCCTGAGACAAATCAAAGGCGCGAGAGACGCCGCCCAGGATCACGTCGAACGCCTGTTGCTGCAGTTGTGAACTGGCGGCAAACGTTTCACTTTTCTCAGCCGCCCAGCGGGCACGATCCAGTTTCGAAAGTAACAGTCGGCGATCATCAAGACGATTCGGGGGGATCGCTAGAGACATATTCGACTGCATATCGCCACCCGCACCGGGCACGAACGGGGCATACGCGGAGCCCATCAGGCCGTGCGAATCAAATTTGCCGAACTGCGTGACGGCGGGCAGCATCTTGTCATCGATGGCCTGCGGAAAGAGCACCGCGTTCGTCGGCATGCCGTTCTCGGGATGATTGGCGCCCACAACACGCGAATACAGCGAACCCAGATTCGCGTTGAGTGTATCTTTATGCACGACCGGTTTGATGTCGTGCCGACTGTCACCGGTGCGGTAAGAACGCACGACGGACATACGATCGGCGAGTTGCGCCAGTTTTGGAAACGTACTTCCGAACGTCACGCCGGGTATCTTCGTTGCCACTTCGCCCGTCACACTGCGGATGCCATCCGGTGCACTCATCTTGGGGTCGAACGTTTCAATCTGGCTCGGTCCGCCATGCATAAACAGAAAGATGACCGATTTGTTTTTCAGCAGCGTCCCGGAACCAGCAGCCTGTGCTTTTGTTGACAGGAGACCGGGCAACGTCAGCCCGCCCAGCGCCAGACCGCCCACGCGCAGGAATTCCCGCCGCCCCTGCTTGCCGTGATGATTGTAGAAAGAAAGCATGATTTTTCCCGAGCCAAAGAAAATCGTCTACTTATTCGGTATCGACTAATATATCAACTAATGTTTATGTTTTCCAGATCGAATTCTGGAATAGGACAATTCTCTCTCTGCAAATCAATACAGGCATTTTCTTTCGCTCTCCCCAGTGGTTATGATAAACCATTGCTTCATTTCTTTATGCTTTCAGAATTCATCGAAAGGAACTTCGGATGCGCTTGCTGATGATGCTCATATTCTTCTGCTCGTTTTATACCCCGTCGCAGGCGGCTCAAAAGCCTAACATTCTGTTCATCGCCATTGATGACCAGAACGACTGGATCGGCTGTCTGAAAGGGCATCCGCAGATTAAAACTCCCCACATCGACAAGGTGGCAGCGAGAGGAACGCTGTTCGCGAATGCGCACTGCCAGTCGCCGCTCTGTAATCCGTCGCGGACCAGCCTGATGACGGGCCTGCGGCCTTCGACGACAGGCGTATACGGCCTGGCACCCTGGTTTCGCACCATTGAGAAGTTCAAAGACCGCGTTTCGCTGCCACAGTATCTGGAACAGAACGGCTATAAAACTTATACAACCGGTAAAATTTATCATGGCGGTTATGGCCGCAAAAAAACCGACAAGGAATTCTCGGTCATCGGGCCTCCGCCAGGCGTGGGGGTGAAGCCTCCCAAAAAACTGGTTGAAACACCCAACCCGCATCCGCTGGTCGACTGGGGCACGTTTCCGCATAAAGACGAAGACAAAGGGGACTGGAAAGTCGCAAGCTGGGCCGTCGATCAGTTGAACAAAAAACCGACCGAACCGTTTTTCCTGTCGGTCGGATTTTTCCTGCCTCACGTTCCCTGTTACGCCACACAGCAGTGGTTCGACCTGTATCCGGAAGAGACGCTGCAACTCCCCCCGTTCCTGGCGACCGACCGGGACGACACGCCCCGCTTTTCCTGGTACCTGCACTGGAAACTGCCCGAGCCCCGCTTCAAGTTTCTGCAGGAAGCCAATCAGTGGAAGAACCTGGTCCGCTCGTATCTGGCGTGTACCAGTTTTGTCGACAGTCAGGTGGGGCGCGTGACTGATGCGCTGGAGAAAAACAACCTGGACGAAAATACGATCATTGTCATCTGGTCCGATCATGGCTGGCATCTGGGTGAAAAACTGATCACGGGAAAAAATACACTGTGGGAGCGTTCGACGCGCGTGCCTCTGATTTTCGCCGGTCCGGGGATTACGGAAAACGCGGTCTGCGAGAAACCGGCCGAGCTGCTGGACATTTATCCCACGCTGATCGAACTCTGCGACCTGCCGCCCCGCACGGATCTGGAAGGACACTCCCTGGTACCTCAACTGAAAGATGCGAACACGCCCCGCAAGTGGCCTGCGATTACTTCCCACAACCGCAACAACACTTCGGTGCGAACAGAGAACTATCGGTACATACATTACGCAGACGGATCGGAAGAGTTTTATGACATGAAACAGGATCCGGCTGAATGGAACAACCTGAGCGGTGATCCCAATTATGCCACGCTGATCGAAGAGCATCGCGCGTGGCTGCCTACCGTGAATGAGAAGCCCGCACCGGGCAGCAAACATCGAATTCTGCGTTACGAAAACGGTCAGGCAAACTGGGAAGAGGTCGACATCAAAGCGGACGAACCGATTCCCGAACTGTAAAAAGCATGGCGTATTCGCAGCCGATATACATCGGAAAATCTGCAAGCGAGTGGAAGCAGATAAAATCAGTTTTACCATTCAGTAAAATCCTGACGGCTGAATTTTCGGCACACGATTTCTGCTGAAAATTTTGTGATGAGCATTCAAGATTCGTCACTCGCGCTGCCGAACTAAGCGTGTATAACAATTAAAACTGGGAGCAAGTCACTGCTGATGAACCCAAGACAGACGCTCGCGTCTGAGTAGTCAGTTGCGGATCTTGTAACCCAATTGTAAGTGTTACACGAACAGGAGTACTACGTACTTTAAGGGCTGGGAGCTTGGGCTTCCAGCCCTTTTTTATTGCGCCTGTTCTTAACGCGATTGCGTGGCCCAGTAGAGCTGTTTGTGCCCATGCGATTCGAACTCGGCAACCTTCTGTTTCGCGACCTCTTCGGAGAGCCCCGCTTCAATCAGAAAGCGGTTCCCGTCATCCCCCTGCCGCCAGACCGACCAGGTGTTTTGTGCGTCGGCGTTGTGATCTAAACGAGTTGTGTTTTCGTTCATTTTGAAATGACCTTCCTTCCCCTATTATTGACTGTCTCGTTTCACCTGACTACCTTAGTCTTAGAGAATTACTCGCTGTCCAGGAAATGAATCGGAGCACGCCGCCATGTTCGAAAACGAAATTGCCATTAACCAGTTGCAGTTGAAACAGTTTGCAGCCATCGTAGCGGATCTGCCTGAGGAGTGTCTTTATACGCGGGGTGCCGGGCACGGTCATCCGCCAGTCTGGATTCTCGGTCACCTGGCGATTGTCGGTGAGATGGGGCAGACGTTTCTGGGAGGCAGCCTGACACATCCAACGTGGGCGCCGCTGTTTGGTCCCGGTTCCAGTGATGAGGTTCAGCCGGATGACTCTCTGACGCGTGAGACGTTGATTACGTCGCTCAATCAGGCTTACGAAACTCTGCAGTCAATGGCGGCGGAAGCGAAGCCGGAAGATGTTGCAGGGCCGCATGGGATTGAGCTGTTTGACGGTTCGCCCATCCAGACCGTGAGCCACGCGATTTCGCTGCTGCTGACGAATCACTTTGCCTTTCATCTGGCGCAGCTTTCCAGTTGCCGCCGTGATCGCGGGCTGGGACATATCTTTTAAGATGGCTGTTTGGTGTGAAAACAATTGAAACCGCGGGCCGTCTGGTTTAGTCTGAAGAGATTGACTAAAACTACCTGGGTCGTGTTTCCTTATTTGATCTGTTGTTACATATGTGGCAGAACCGGGGCTAAGGCCCTTCGGCTAATGAGTCACTCTGGCTGGCATCCTTGATAAAATCAGCCACATGGCTCTCTCCACGGTAAATACCAACCTGAGTTTTTGCTTTTTCACAGACAGGCTGAAATCATGATGCAACGTACTGCGCGTTTCCTGTTTTGTTTCTCACTGCTGACGGGTTGTCTGTTGGGTTCTCCCCTGATGGCGGCGGATAAAGAACCGGCGGCGAAAGCGGACAAACCGACCATCGTCACGTTTGGTGATTCGACGACCGCAACGCGCGGGCCACTGGTCGTGTATTCGATGATTCTGGAGAAAGAACTTCCCGCAGCGGGTGTTCCCGCCAAAGTGGTAAACTCCGGGATTGGAGGACACACGACGCATCAGGCGGTCGGCCGGTTTAAGAAAGATGTACTGCAGCATGATCCCGATCTGGTGGTGATTCAGTATGGCATCAATGATTCCGCCGTCGATGTCTGGCGTGATCCGCCTGCGACCCAATCGCGTGTTTCGGTGGAACAGTATGACGCGAACCTGCGCAAGATGATTAAACAGCTCAAAGAGAAACAGATCTCTGTCATCCTGATGACGCCGAACTCGCTGCGGTGGATTCCCCGCATGAAAAAGCTGTATGGCAAACCGCCTTACGATCCCGAAGATGTTCAGGGTTTCAATGTACTGCTGAAATCGTATGCGGCTGCGGTACGGAAGATCGCCAAAGAGGAGCATGTGCCACTCATCGATGTCTACGCGGCCTTTGAAAACTATGACAAACAGGCCAATCAGGCCGCCGATGATCTGCTGCTGGACGGCATGCATCCTAATACCCAAGGCCAGAAGATGGTGGCGGATCTGCTGCTGCCCCAGATCAAAGCCGCATTAGCAAAACAGGACCAGTGAACGTCTGCGGTGCCGTCCCTGCTGATTTTCTGCGCTGACGGTCGATTTTTGCAAGGGTTCGCTGTATCGTAGGAATCACGTCCGCGGTTCGCTCACTCCCTCTGATTTCGAATGTATTCCAGGGTTCATTCCTCATGCAGTCACTGTCGTTCCTCGATTTTGCCGTCATCGCCGCATATCTGATCGGAACACTGGGTCTGGGTCTGTATATCGGTTCCAAAATTAAGACCGGTTCCGATTACTTCCTGGCCGGCCGCAAGTTGCCGTGGTGGGCGATTGGCATGTCGCTGGTGGCGACCGACATTGGTGCCGTCGACATTGTGGGCACGGGAGGTGCCGCACATCAGCATGGTCTGGCGGTCGCCAATTTCGAATGGATCGGCTGCGTGCCCGCGATGATCATCGCCGCCTTTGTGTTCATTCCCTTTTTCTGGCGGAGCGGCGTGACCACGATTCCCGAATACATGGAACGGCGGTTCAATGTCGCGGTCCGCTCGGCGCTGGCGATCTGCTGGATCATTTTTATGGCGTGCAACCTGGGCATCATGCTGCTGGCTTCCGCGAAAATGATGCACGTGCATTTGGGGATGACCGTCAATGCCTGCATCTATCTGACCGCGTTCCTGGTCGGCATCTACACGATTTCCGGCGGACTGGCGGCGGTTGTGTATACCGATATGATTCAATGTGTGATCATGATCGGAGGCTGTCTGCTGGTGCTCGTACTGGGAATTATCGACCTGGGCGGCATTGATAATTTTCAGGCGGAGATCAAAAAACAGGAACAGATCCAGAGTGAGAAGCAGGCGGCTGTCGTCGAAAAACAGGAAGCGAAAGCAGCGCCGGCGGCAGGAGTCCTGGATGTCTCGCATACTTCACTCATTCTACCTGCTGACGCCGACACGCCGTTTCCGTGGACGGGCATTTTCTTTGGCCTGGCGTTGATTCTGAGCCCCGCCTACTGGATTGGTAACCAGGCGATTGTGCAGCGTTCGCTGGGAGCTAAGAGTGAATTCGACGCGAAAGCCGCCTATGTGTGGGGGGCACTGCTCAAAAACCTGGTGCCGGTGGTCGTCGCGGTGCCCGGCTTGATCGCCTTTGTGAAATTTCCCGAACTGACCGACGGCGACCAGGCCTTTCCCGAACTGATTTCGCATCTGCTGCCGACCGGCTTGAAAGGGCTGTTTCTGGCAGCTTTTCTGGCGGCGCTGATGTCGAGTATCGACTCGTATCTCAACTCTGCGTCCACAATTGTAACCAACGATTTCTACAAACGCTTTTATCGCAGAGACGCCAGTGATGTATCGCTGTTGAAAATCGGCCGCGTGGTGACGCTGCTGCTCGTCTTCTGGGCGATCGGCTTTTCGTTCTTTCTGATGACCCGCAGCGAAGGTATTTACACGATCTTCCAGACGCTGATGGCATTTTTCCAGGGACCCGCGTTTGCGATCCTGCTCACGGGCCTGCTCTGGAAGCGGGCGACCGGCGTGGCTGCCTTCATCGGGTTCATTGTGGGTGTCTGTTTTTCGATCACGCTGTTCGCGTTGAATCAGGTCGATGTCTACACGGCGTTGGGGATGGAGCCGCTGTTTCAGATTTCTGAACCGTTCCTGTACTTTTCGATCTGGGCGTTCGTGGTTTCGTTTTCACTGATTGTGATCATCAGTCTGCTGACGAAGCGCGAGCCGGACGAAAAGATTGAAGGGCTGGTGTTCAGCCTCAAACCGCGAAAGGAAACCACATGACGCCGTTGCATCATATTGGAAATTTCGTGCGCGACCTGGTCGTACAGATTCCGATGTCCGCCGTCCGGCTGCTGTTTGTGGGCACGCTGGTGGCAGTCCTGATCTGGGTGTTGCGGCTGCCTCGAGAAACGACAACCGCAGAGAACGCGACACACTGGTATCAGAACCTGAAAATCTGGGCCTGCCTGGCGCTGGCGATTCAGATTGTGATCTACAGCATTTTCTGAATCGGGATGGCTGGTTTTTCTACCACGAAATGACACGACATTCTCTGATCGGTAAGATGTAAAACCTGGGGTGGCCCCGAATGTAATTCGGGGTTGTCGCAGACAACAGGAGGTTGTGAGTGTGATCTGCTGCGTTTGTGTTGAAGTTGAGTTTCTGATCGATACTTGTGAATTAATCTCTACATGACAGGATTTCGAAGCTGGTTTGATTGAGTCAGCTGCGACCTCCTGCTCGCTGCGCTCGGCCCGGATGTGCATCCGGGCTTACCCTTTTTGTTTCGTGTGGTTTCGTGTTTTTCGTGGTAGTAAATCAATCGTCTGAACCGCGGCGTTGATTGGATCATCAGCTTTTCAGAATCTGCTGAATGGGTTTGGCGCCGTGGTCGGCGAGGGGAATGGGGCGGCCGATGTTGGACATGTTCTGCTGCAGGGGATCGAGGCCCAGAGCTGTGCAGATGGTCGCCATCAGATCGGGGACGACGACCGGTTGGTCGGTGACTTTCATGCCGTCCTCGCTGGTTTTGCCGATGACCTGACCGCCGCGAATGCCGCCTCCGCCGAGTACCGTGGTCCAGGCCGCAGGAAAATGATCGCGGCCCGTGTTCTGATTGATCTTCGGCGTGCGGCCGAATTCGCCCATCCAGACAATCAACGTGGAATCCAACAATCCCCGCTGTTCGAGATCGGTCATTAAAGTCCCCCAGGCGGGGTCAAGGACTTCACTCAGACTTTTGACGGCTTCGAAGTTTTCCTGATGGGTATCCCAGCCGAATGTGTTGTTGCCCTGCACGCCGTTCAGCGAGACTTCCACAAAAGGGACTCCCTGTTCAATCAGCCGTCGAGCCAGCAGACAGCCCTGTCCAAAGCGATTGCGGCCGTAGGCATCGCGGAGCATGTCCGGCTCTTTATCCAGTTGAAAGGCTTCGATGGCTTTGGAACGCATCATGCGAACGGCGGCGGCGTAGGCGCTGCGGTGACTGTTCGTCGGCGTGCCGGGATGCGTGGCGGCAAAATCGGTTTCCAGGTCTTTCAGAATTGACAGGCGTTCGTCGGCCTGCTGGCGCGTAATGCCGGTGGGCAGCGTCAGGTTCTTGACTTTTAACCCGGCGTCGACATTCGCGGCATCGTTTGGCACGACTCCTGTACCTTCGCCGACGACCAGGGGAGCGAACTGCGGTCCCAGAAAACCGGGGCCATAGGCATTGGGGCTTAAGGTTTTATTGGGAGCGATGCTGACGAAATTGGGCAGTGCGGCGTTTGTGCTTCCCAGTTCCTTACTCAACACTGAGCCGAGGGTCGGATAGCTGAGCGGGCCGGACGGCAGATAACCGGTGCGGAGCAGATAGGTAGCGCGGGTATGGTCCCCTTCTTTGGTGCTCATCGAGCGAATGGGGACCAGATGTTTCATGACCTTCGCGAGTTGAGGCAGATGTTCGGAGATCTGTACGCCGGGCACGTCGGTGTCGATCGCTTTGAAGGGTCCGCCGTTTTCGTGCTGCGGTTTGAGATCGAAGGTATCGGTCTGACTGGGTCCGCCCGACATCCAGAGCAGAATGCAACTGCGTTTGCGCTGCGGGTTGTCGGCGGTTTCAGCAGCCAGACGTCTGAGCCAGCCCGACATGCCAGTACCGAGGACACCCATGGCGGAGAGCCGCAGGTAATAGCGGCGGGAGATCTGCGGGCTGTGTCTGTCTGTTCTGCCTGTCATCAGCGTGTCCTCCAGAGCGATTCACATTTTAGGATCACATCGCTCGCATTATGATACTCGGTCCAAAGGTTTCTGGAGACGTGGCAATAAAACTGGACACAGTATTTAAAGCGCTCTTTTTGTATTTTAGGGGATTTTTTGAAACAAAAGCGAGTCTTTTCCGGTAAGAATCATGAACCGTTGTGTGATCCTGCCGGGCACTGAGGAGATTTTATTTCAGTCGCCGTGCTCCCTCTGATATGATACGGGACAGCCGGTGGTTTTATTTAACGGATTTCGTATTGGTGTCCGTTCTTCGACTTTTCTTTGCATGTCAGGTTTGATTTGATGTTGCGTCTTTCGCGATTCCGCTGCGTGTCTGCAGTCACTCTGTGTGCGTTACTCCTTTGTGTCCCTGGTGTTAGAGCGGATGAATCTGCCGAACTGCCTTATCATCAGCAGAAAAATCTGGTCTATGCGGAAGTGCATGGCGTGGGTCTGCTGCTGGATGTGTTCACGCCCCGCTCCCAGCCGAACGGACTGGCGATCGTGGATGTAGTTTCGGGCGCGTATCACTCGGATCGGGGCAAACTCCGCGATCATAAACAGGCACAAATGTTCGATATCTTCTGCTCACGCGGCTATACGGTGTTCGCGATCCGACCCGGTTCGATCGCGAAATTTAACGGCCCCGAAATGCTGGACAATGTGAATCGAGGTATTTTGTGGGTCAAAGAACATGCCAAAGAGTACCAGGTCGATCCGCATCGACTGGCAATGCTGGGCGCTTCGGCCGGCGGTCACCTGGCCTGCATGGCGGCGGTATCGGCGGCGGATGCGAAGTCCAAAACGCGGGTGAAAGCGGTGGCCGTCTTTTTTCCACCCACCGATCTGATTAACTACGGCGGCTTCAAAATTGACATCAGCGGCGAAGATCAACTGGCGCAATCCATCCGCCGCCTGATCACGCCCAAGGGTTCAGAAACGATCGACGTCAGCCGCCTGGACGAACTGCGGACCGCGTTCTCCCCGGCTCGCCTGGTGAAGCCGGGCCTGCCTCCGTTTCTGATCATCCATGGCACAGCGGATTTCATGGTGCCGATTCAACAGTCGCGGGTGATGGTCGCCGCTTTGCAGAAAGCGGAGGTGCCGGTAAAGTTCATCATCAAAGAAGGGGGCGGCCACCCCTGGCCGACGATTCACGAAGAAGTCGAACAAATGGCCGACTGGATCGACGGGCAGTTGAAGTAGGTTGGGTTGTCTGATCGTGATTTTTTCTACCACGAAAAACACGAAAGAACCTGGGTGGTGAGAGGTCAGAACCTGGGTGGTCCCGAATGTAATTCGGGATTGTCGCAGACAACAGGAGGTTGTGAGTGTGACCTGCTGCGTTTGTGTGGAAGTTGAGTTTCTGATTAATACTCGAAAATGTCCCTCTACGTGGTAGGAAATCGAATCTGGTTTGATTGCGTGAGCTGCGACCTCCTGCTCGCTGCGCTCGGCCCGAATTTTATTCGGGCCCACCCATGATCCTTTTTTCGTGTTTTTCGTGGTAGTAAACCAAAATGTTTGAACCCCGACTATAATCGGGTGGCCTCGGATGTAATCCGAGGTTGTCGCAGACAACAGGAGGTTGTGATAGAAACTTGAGTTTCTGATCGATACTCGTAAATTGATCTCTACGTGGTAGGAATCAGAATCTGGTTTGAATGAGTGAGCTGCGACCTCCTGCTCGCTGCGCTCGGCCCGAATTTTATTCGGGCTTACCCCTTTTTTATTTTCGTGTGGTTTCGTGTTTTTCGTGGTCGAAATATAAATTGGCATAAACCGCGGCTAACGCCGTGCGGCTAATTTTGTTTGCTGTATGTGAGCAGATGACGTTTTCTGATTCGTATTAAGAAAACCTACCTTGCTCAGACAACCTCCTGCTCGCTGTGCTCGGCCCGGATGTGCATCCGGGCTCACCCTTTTTCTCTGGAGTGGATCGCTTTTTATTCACTGTCGGGTATATTGAAAGACGGTACATGTGATCGATTTCTAGAGTTTCATAATGTCACTTCTGGTTAATGTTTTCAAGCGAGGCCCGGACGATGAGATGCTATTCATCAAAGTGGAACAGCATAAAGAACTCGCAGGTTTTGAAAATTGGAGGGAAACATTATATGGTTCTCCACAATCTGTATTGCTGGGTCTTCGCCTGCTACCAGAACTAAACCGTCATGATTTATACTGTTCTTCCCCAACGGATCTAGATTGTCTCCTTACGGAATGTAACACTCTGCTCGCTCATCTCGATCGGTATCCACAAGATTCCGAGTCTATTACCTATCGCGTACAAAACATCATAGATGCAGTCATACTTGCCAGAGAGTCTGAGGCAGAAGTCGTTATCTGGTGAGCATAATCCACACTCTTATAAGTATAATTGCGATAATACAGCAAATAACTATTGGACAGGATAATAATTATGGCGTGTAAGATTTCCTTCAAAGATCGTTCTGTCCAAATGAATAACAGGCAGTTTTCGAATCTTTTAGCCCTTACGCTCGAATATGCTCAGAATGCGGCAAGTAGTGACGAAAAAGATCATGTTGTTCGTATGGCCTATCTGCATGAGAATGAGTTTTGGCCTGGTCGAGGAGTTCAGCTTGAGGAAGATTTTCCGGAAACAAATGAACGAAAGTTCTGGAGTAAAATGTTATTTGATACCGCTCGTGCTGTATTCAATCGCGAAGTAGGAAATCATGATCATTCATATTGGCAAGTTCAGGCAATACATCAGATTTATTCAACCGGTCTGCTCTTCGAGCATGCAGTACAGCAGATAGAACCGAAATGGTATGCTGATACTCTGGATCGCGCTGAATTCAATCAGGTTGTAAACGGAACATAACATTCTCCCGTGCTCTAATTTTTTTCTTTCGTGTTTTTCGTGGTCGAAATATAAATTGGCATAAACCGCGGCTAACGCCGTGCGGCTAATTTTGTTTGCTGTATGTGAGCAGATGACGTTTTCTGATTCGTATTAAGAAAACCTACCTTGCTCAGACAACCTCCTGCTTGCTGTGCTCGTACCGGATGTGCATCCGGGCTTACCCTTTTCTCTCTTGCGTCGTGTTGATCACTGGTCGCTGATTTTCAGCTGGGCGTGCTGGTGTCTTTCCGTAATATTCTCTGTGTGCCTGCGCGCGTGCTCTGATCATGCGCGGGCGGGTGGTACGGACACGTGGTTCGGGAGGAGAATCGGTCATGTTTCAGATATTTCAAAATGCTTTCTGTGACTTCTGGTTGCTGATGGTGGGGATGTTGTCTGGCATCTCCAGTGCGTCTGATCTTTGCGAATGGCACGGCGGTGTCAACAGGGGTCAGCAGAAAACGGGGTGGCGATACTTGTTGACAGGGGTCCGATATGAGGCGGTACTGAGGCGGTGTCGGGATGAAGCTGTGCGAAGTGCGGCGACCCGCAGGCATACATTGCGAACTGGTGCTGTTTCAGGCAGTGCAGAACTGGAAAAAACGTCCGGTTTTCGCGTGAACCTCGGGAAGTGGTTCGCGGTGTTTCAGTGCACTGTAAACTGGGCACGCGCGCGACACAGGCCTACGCTTATCGTCGTTGGCGCGACGCGGTCAAGTTCAATGTTTGCAGACACGGCGATTGAGCAGTGCTCGGATAACAGCTACTCTTTCTACTTCCAACAGTTAGAACCGGAGTGTGGTCTGCACGTAGAACTGGGTGGCGGTGTTGCGGGGCGGAATGTTGTCGCCTACAAAATCGCCGTACCAGAACCAGGAGTAACCGGCCTGGATGTTGAAGTTGGGGTTGAAGGTGTAGATGCCGATCAGGTCGAGTTCCTGTCCGATGTCGCGGCTGCCTCCCAGTGTTCCCGTGGGTGCACCGGCGACGTTGTAGAGATAGTCGTTCGTCGTGGCTTTTTCGAACCAGTGGAAGGCGCTGACCAGGCTGACTTTTTTGGCCGGCTTGGCGTCCAACTGCAGACTCCAGTCATACAGGTTCTGGCCGGACAGGTTGTCGATGATCCCCCAGTAGGCGTGTCCCAATGGGTAGAGCGTATTGAAGGTATTGTTGGTACTGCCATTCGGGTCGGAGTTACCGGAACCGTAATAGAACAAACCGCTCAACCGTGGCGACCAGGGAACCGTGGTCCAGGTGTGACCGAGGACCGAGGTGAAGAAACCTGCGGAAACGCGTTTGCCGTCATCGTTTCCGAACTGGTAGGCTCCTTCGGTTTCGAGGTCCCAGATGCGGGTGACTTTGCAGCAGTCGTCCTGAACTTCCCTGGTGGTTTTGAAGCGACCACCTGTGGTGTGCCGGGAACCATCGGGGCGGTTGGGTGTGTTGGTTTCATCACGGAGCCAGAGGTAATACAGGTCGAGCAGTTCGGGGCCGCCGTCCGAGAGAATGGTGGCGTAGATCCCGCTGAAGGTGACCGAGGTATCTGGTTTGTCGGTGCCATTATCGTATCGAGTCAGAGGTTGATTTCCGGCAGCTGCATTCACGGGGTTGGTGATGAAGGCGTCGATGTGAACGGTTTCAGTATGATGAAAATATTTGAAGCCTTCAAAGTTGCGGCGGGTGTTCGACCAGTCGAGTGGCGAGATCAGATGCTGAGAGCCATACAGCATTTCCTGTCGACCGTAACGGAACCAGCCGGGCGCATCATTCCATTCATGCAGTTTGACATCGACGAATGCGTTTTGCACATTCCAGCGGTTGACATCGATGGGCGTGGGGGGCAGATCGTTATCGAAGATCGAGCCATCAAGGCCTTCGAAGTAGACGCGGGCGTAATCGCCGAGCTGCAGATCGAAATACTGACGCCAGCGCCAGAGATTGTAATCGGTATTTGCGGGTCCGTTTGGTCGCAGTCGGTTTTGCTCGTGCATCCAGCGATGCCGCAGTTCGCCGCCGACGGAAAGTGTGTAAGGCGAACAATCGTCGCCGAGCGGCATCTCCTTGAAGCGCTCCCCCAGCAGGTAAGGATGATCGGGATTGCTGAGGTAGCTGCCGAAGGTGTTATCAAAGAACAGTGGTTTATACGGATTAGCAGGAGGTTTTATCGGCGATGGGTCATCGAAAATGATTTCATCTTCGGACTCTTCGGTATTCGGCGGGATGACCGAATCGGTAGAAGGTTCTTCTGCAGACTGGAAGACTGTCGAAACGGGTGTCAGTTCTGGTGTAACGCCATCGTATTCAACCTGGGCCGCTGGTGCAGGTGGTACGGCAGGCGAATCGGTTTCTGCGTTGAGACGCGCTCCGGTCCAGGCGGATGAAGCGACCACACTTAAAGATAAAATCACGCGAAGACGCATGCGGCATTCCTTGCTGTTACCTATCTGGCGATAGAAATTCTGATTCATTCGTTTGTTCGCGAAATGAATGGATCATTCCTGACTGTTATGCGTCGCATCCTGTTCCTGGACGATCGCGTTGGATTGGTCTCCCAGGTTAGAATCGGTTTGCCGGGTGTAATCGGACTATTCCGTTCAGTCAGATTTCCAGTAATAAACAGGACTTAGAAATGATTCGGAGTTAATTTTGCCAGAACCCGACTAATCAACAAACATGAGGTAATCGTTAAAACTTTCCAGGTCAGCGACTGGCGCAATGAAAGCTTGAGCGATTATGCCACCCAGGTAAGCTGGCTGAAGATGGGCGGCTGGCTTAAGGAAATCTCATTGAAGCGGGCGAGACGCATCGACGGCTACCACTGGACACCCAGCATAAGTGAATTGAGGCCACTGCCGATGCCGAGTAGAGCGATGCGGTCCTGTTCCTGGAGGATCTGATTTTCGATGCCGAGGGCCCAGGCCATGGGGAGAGCGGCGGCACCGGTATTGCCCAGCGTTTCGACCGTGGGGTAGTCGAGACCGGGGTCGAGACCGAGTTTTTCGAGCAGTAGTTTGCGGTGTGCTTTGCCGACCTGGTGGGTGAAGACACGATCGACGTCGGAGTTCTGCCAGCCGAGCGTGGTTTTAGTCTGCTCCCAGGTGGGGATCGCGAGATTGACGCCGGCGACGAGCAGGGATTCGGAATCGGTCTGCATGCGAGGGCGGTGATCGCCGTGCTTTTGTGCTTCGACACCGCCGGCGCAGAGTTCGTGACTGGAGGTGTCGGTTTGAAAGTTGCCGCCCAGCAGACGGTGACCGGTCTGACTGAGTTTACGGTCGCAGAGAAGAATGGCTGCAGAGCCACTGCCGATGGTCAGGGAAGCGAAGTCGTTTTTAATGGATTTGCGGGTTAAGGTGTCGTCGTGAAGCAGGTCGTGGATGGTGCCTTCCACGAGGTCGCGACCGACTTCGGTTCCGACGACGATTCCGGCGCGGATCTGTCCCATTTCAATCATGTTGGCGATGAAGACCATCCCGTTGAGCAGACCAAGACAGGCATTACTGATATCAAGGACGAGTGCGGATGGAGGGAGACGGGCAGCATGATGCACGCCGCTGGCGGTCGCCGGTTCGAGTTGATCGCGGCAGACGGAGCCATGAAACAGGGCCCCGATAAATTTGCGGTCGAGCTGACATTGATCGAGCAGCTTGTTCACAGTCTGAGCGCTGATGATACCGGGGAGCGTGCCCGGATCGAAAAAGCGACGTTCCTGGATGCCGGTCATCAGTTCCAGTCGGCCTGCGGGCAGACCGAGCCGATCGTAAACGGGTGCGAGCTGTGCTTCGATTTCGTCGGAAGTGACGATGTGGGGTGGCAGGGTACAGCAGACAGCTTCGACGCAAACATGCTCATAACGCATAAGCGGTAACAAATTCCCATTCCAACAGGCTGATTAAAGAGACGACGTGACCGGGCACAAAAGTCAGAACTTCTGCGCGCAGAAAGAACGTCCTATTGAATTGGATCTGGGAACGAAACTCAACCTAAGCGCTGAAAATTTTCAGACCTGAGCAGCACTTTGTCTGCGGGGAGAAGAATTCAGAGCATCAACCAGGGTCGAAATCTCATCCAGCTTCTCTGTGCGAGTCCGAACATACTCGGGAGTCGGTTCTTCGACCCGCAATTTTTCCGCACTGCGTACGTAACGTAAGCCTGACAACAGGAGGTCCAGTTGTTTTTCGGTAATATTTATTGTTGCGATATCAGTCATAGGTAAACGAAAACTCTCTCGAGGTGATCCGGAGAATTCAGTCCACAACAACCTCCTGCTGCTGTTACTGACATAATATTAGTCAATCACCAACCCAAATTTCAACCAGTTTTTACAAAAATACATCCTGTCTGGTTTTTTCTTATCATCGACATATCAAAGAAGTTTGCTTTGAAAGCTTTTCCGGTGCTGTTGAATCCCTTACAGCCGGCCTGATTGAATCGATCGATACGCTTGATTTAAACTATACATAAAAACATTGTCAGACGGCTCTTAAGTTACCTTCTTCGAAGGACTCTGCCATCGCCAGCGGAATTTCGGCTTCGGCGAGAACGACTTTGGCCTGATTTTCCTGAGTCGTCGCGATCATTTCCTGTTCGGAGGCAACCGCTTCGGCCCGTCTTTCTTCTGCCAGAGCCTGGGCGATACGCATGTCCGCCTCGGCCTGATCGACGCGGAGACGTGCCCCGATGTTCTCGCCGACATCAATATCAGCGATATCGATGGAGACAATGGAAAATGAAGTTTGCGAATCCAGGCCGCGGTCCAGCACATTACGGGCAATGACAGACGGATTCGCCAGAACTTCCTTATGGCTTTCACAGGAACCGATGGCAGAGACAATTCCTTCCCCGACACGGGCAATAATCGTCTCTTCGGTGGCTCCCCCGACCAACTGACTTAAATTGGTTCGCACGGTGACCCGGGCACGGGCCTTGAGTTGTATCCCATCCTTCGCAACGCCGTCCAGTGTGGGCCGACCACTTTTCTTGGGATCGGGGCAATCGATGACTTTGGGGTCCACGCTGGTTTCGACGGCGGAGATGATATTTCGTCCCGCCAGATCGATGGCGGACGCGGTATCCCAGTCCAGATCGATACGAGCCCGGTGAGCGACAATCAAAGCATGGACGACGCGGTGTACATTCCCGCCGGCCAGATAATGAGCTTCAAACGCCTGGGTGGGAATATCTGTTAACCCGGCCTGGACAGCCATAATTTTGGTATCGACGATGACCGAAGGCTTTACTTTTCGAAGTGACATGAAGACCAGAGCGAGCGGACCAATTTTGGCGCGCGAGCTGAAGGCCTGAATCCACAATTTAAAATAACGGGCGAACAACGCCACGAAGACGATGCCCAGTAAAATTCCGATTCCACCAATGGCAAATGCTACAACTGGCCAGAGATCTTCCATAGTCTGCATAACTCCCTTGTAAGTAATTATTTCTGAGACAGCTGCCTCTCAAATATCATAACTGCCCCAGGGTCAAAACAAAAAGTAATTTTCAGCAGCTTTTTGCATTTTTCGCATTAGTTCACACCAGAAAACGAAAATGGGCTTGAATTGGATCATTCTGTTTTTCAAAACAGTCTGGTTCGGTCGATTGGAAATCGGTTTTCCGATCTTTATTCTGGTTTAAATAAACCATGTTTTCAAATTCCGTTGTTACCGGGACAGCGGATGAGTGAATAGAACCGACTTCAGCAAAGCAGGAAAACTCATGAGTATCGAAGCCAAGATCGAAGAACTGAACCTGGAACTTCCCACAGCACCCAAGCCGGGCGGCATTTATAACCCCGTCGTGCAGGTCGATGATATGCTGTATGTCTCCGGACATGGGCCCATCAAACTGGATGGCAGTATGCATACTGGACGAGTGGGTGACGATTTGACTGAAGAACAGGGCGTCGAAGCAGCGCGTGCTGTGGCTTTGACCATGCTGGCGACTCTGAAACAGTACCTGGGCGATTTAAATCGGATTGATCGATTCGTCAAAGTTCTGGGTATGGTGAATGCGGCTCCCGACTTCAAACGGCATCCCCAGGTCATCAACGGTTTCAGTGATCTGATCGTGCAGGTGTTTGGCGAGAATGGTCGCGCGGCCCGCAGTGCCGTCGGCATGGGATCTCTGCCGGGAAATATCACCGTCGAAGTCGAAGCGATTGTCATGCTTAAGAAACAGGAACAGTCGGTCCTGTAAGATCTGCTGACTAAATTAAATCAGCAGCAGGCAGGTGCTTTTTCCCGAAAACTGATAATGTGAACAGTTCAATCGGGCTGATTCATCTTTTCGGATCAGGGCATTCATAGTAAAAACCGTTATAGCCATGGTTTTGCGCTATGTGACCAGGGAAATGGTGCCTGCTGTATTGAGAAAGGATTCTCGGTGTGCCAAACGTTGATTTGATTATTTTCGGAGGAGGGATTGCCGGCCTGTGGACGATGCACGAAGCCAGTCGACGGGGATACAGGTGCCTGCTGCTGGAAGCATTCGCCTTAGGCAGCGGCCAGACCGTTGCTTCACAAGGAATCATTCACGGCGGTTTAAAATATACCCTGCAGGGCATGATGACCGGTTCCGCCCGTCGCATCCGTGAAATGCCATCAATCTGGCGAAAGTCGCTGGCCGGCGAACAGCTGCCCGATTTATCCCAGACTGAAATCCGCTCGAACAACTGCTATCTGTGGCGAACAGAATCACTGTCTTCCCGGCTGGGGATGTTCGGTGCCAAAATGGGGCTGCAGGTGGTCCCTGAAAATCTCGCGCCCGAAGAAGTACCTGACATCCTCTCTGGTTGCCCGGGATCGATTGGTCGGATGGACGAACAGGTGATTTCTCCTTACAGCCTGATTCGAAATATGGCGAATGCGTTTCCGGATCAGATTTTCCAGTACGAGCCAGAAAACCTGAAGTTCATCCACGACCAGAGTGGGAATCTGACTGCTGTTCAGATTCAGGATCGGGAAGGAACACCCATTTCTATTCAGACTGCGGCGGTCTTATTGACTGCGGGAAGCGGAAACGAAACATTATTAAAGCAGGCAAACCCGGACTCTGCCGTTCAGAAAAGCAGCCTGATGCAGAAACGGCCGCTGCATATGGCTCTGGTCAGAGGGACATTGCCTCCCTTTAATGGACATTGTGTGGATGGCGCGAAAACCAGAGTCACGATCACGTCAGACATCGATTGCCAGGGGCGCACGGTCTGGCAGATTGGTGGTCAGGTGGCAGAGACCGGTGTGAGCATGAATCGACGTGAGTTGATTGAGCATGCTGCCCGGGAGCTGGCGGCTTCGGTACCGGGAATAGACTTGAATGGACTGGAGTGGAATTCCTACACGGTGGATCGAGCTGAAGGTTCGACCAAATCAGGGCAACGACCGGAAACACCTCAGATCCTGCAGGCAGGGAATCTGTTGACAGCGTGGCCTACCAAGCTGGCACTGGCACCTCAACTGGCGGAAGAAATTTGTGAGCGGCTGTCTGACATTCCTATGTCCCCGACCGCGCTGGACGATTCCTGGAAGTCAGAACTGACGCGATTGCCTCGGCCGCAGATAGCTTTGCCTCCCTGGGAAACCGCCGTGGACTGGGTGAGACTTGATGAACCGTTTAGTCAACGAGAGGCTGCCTGATTTCTGTCAGGTCGAAATTCGAATATGCAATATCGTCCCTTAGGAAATACCGGCTTCTCCGTCAGCGCGCTGGGATTTGGTGCCTTCAAAATTGGTCGCAACGAGCAGATCAAATACAGTCAGTCGTACGATCTTCCGGATGATTCTACCACAGATCGTCTGTTGAATTCCGTGCTGGATCTGGGGATCAACCATATTGATACCGCGCCCGCTTATGGCATCAGCGAAGAACGCATCGGCCAGTTCCTGTCACATCGACGTAATGAATTTCTGCTGTCGACTAAAATTGGTGAGACCTTTGAAAACGGTGCTTCCACCTATGACTTCTCGCGCGTGAGTCTGAAGTCGAGCCTGGAACGCAGTCTGGATCGATTGAAAACCGATGTACTGGACGTGGTGCTGATTCATTCGAACCATTTTGAAGCAGAGATCTTAAATCACAGTGATGCGATCGAAACACTGCAGGCAGCAAAACAGGCGGGACAGATTCGCTGGATCGGCCTGTCTGCCAAAACGCTCTCCGGTGCGAAGTCGGCACTCGACTGGGCGGATGTGTTGATGGTCGAATATCATCTGCAGGACCGCAGTCATGAAGCACTCCTGGTTCAAGCCGCACAACAGGGGGTGGGAGTCTTCGTGAAGAAAGGGCTTGCTTCGGGACTGCTGTCACCCACCGCTGCGATTCCGTTCGTGCTCCGCAACCCGGGTGTCAGTAATCTGGTGGTGGGTGGTTTGAATCTCAAGCATATTCAGACCAACTGGCAGACCGCCGGCGCTACATCGATTGCGCCAGCCGCGTAATTCCCGCTGTCTGCGAATTCTTTCACCAGCGGCGTTTATTGTAAGAAACATAAGTATTTCCAGCGCGGACTCTCCGGGGTGAAAAGCATGTTTATACCGTGTACATCCCTTTTTCTACCGCGTCTGTCGGCTTGGCATTCGTGGTGGTTCGGACTATAAAGGAGTAAAGCATCATCAAAGTTTACCACGGTCTTTTCTGAACCTCTTTTGAGTCCCGCACTATGGCGCCCAAAGTCGGCTTGTTTATCCCCTGTTATATTGATCAACTGTACCCGCAGGTGGGCATCGCGACCCTGAAAGTATTAGAACATTTCGGGGTGGATGTAGAATATCCCGAAACCCAGACCTGCTGCGGCCAGCCCATGGCAAATACCGGCTGTACAAATGAAGTTGAGCCTCTGGCAAAACGGTTTCTGGAAATTTTCAAAGGCTATGATGCGGTTGTCTGTCCGTCAGGCAGTTGCGTCTCGATGGTCAAACATCATTATGATGAATATTTTTCAGGCAACGCCGAGTTTGATGCACTCAAAGCGAAAACCTACGAGTTCTGCGATTACCTGACCAACGTCCTGGAAATCAAAACCCTGTCGGGGCGGTTCCCTCACAAAGTTGGCCTGCATCAGAGTTGTCATGGACTGCGCGAATTAAGACTGGCCAGTTCCAGCGAAGTCATGGGCCCCCCTTTCGGTAATGTGCGCGTGCTGCTGGAAAGCATTGAGGGGGTGGAACTCTCTCAACTGCAAAGGCCCGATGAATGTTGTGGCTTTGGTGGTACCTTTGCGGTCGCTGAAGAAGCGGTCTCCTGCATGATGGGAGAAGATCGCGTGCACGACCACGAACAGGCGGGGACGGAAGTATTGACAGCTTTGGATATGTCCTGTCTGATGCACCTGGATGGTATTATCCGCCGCCAGAAGAAACCGATTCGAGTGATGCATATCTCTGAAATTTTAGTCGAGTGTTTGTAAGATGCCTTCACATCCAAAATTAGCTGCAGAATTCGTAAAGAATAAAGAACGTGCGCACTGGCACGATCAGGCGCTGTGGTTTGTCCGTTCCAAACGTGACAAGGCGGCGCAGCAGATTCCGGAATGGGAGCTGCTCCGTGAACAGGCTTCAAAAATCAAATCGTACACGGTTTCTCATCTGCCCGATCTGCTGGAAGAATTCGAGCGGAATGCGACGGCGCGAGGCGTACAGGTTCACTGGGCCCGCAATGCGACCGAACATAACGAGATCGTGCATGGACTTTTAAAAAAGCATAATGTGACACGCGTGGTGAAAAGCAAATCCATGCTCACGGAAGAGTGTCATCTCAATCCCTACCTGGAGCGACATGGGATTGAAATTATTGACACCGATCTGGGAGAGCGGATTGTGCAGATGCAGCATATGCCCCCCAGCCACATCGTGATGCCTGCCATTCACATGAAGAAGGAAGAGATTGGCGAACTGTTCCACGAGCAACTGGGAACAGAAAAAGGGGCCACGGATCCCCAGTATCTGACCGAAGCAGCCCGTCAGCACTTACGACAGAAGTTTATTGAAGCGGAAGCCGGGATCACGGGGGTCAATTTTGCAATCGCGGAAACGGGTGGTTTTGTAGTCTGCACGAATGAAGGCAACGCTGACCTGGGAACGTCGTTAAACAAACTGCATATCGCCTGTATGGGGATTGAGAAGTTGATTCCCCGCGCGGGCGACTTGAGTGTGTTTCTGCGATTGCTGGCCCGATCTGCGACAGGTCAGCCGATCACCACGTATTCCTCTCACTTTCATGGTCCGGCACCGGGTGCAGAAATGCATATCGTGTTGCTGGATAACGGACGCAGTGAAATTTCGGGTAGTGATGAATTTCGCCGCTCGTTGAACTGCATTCGTTGTGCCGCCTGTATGAATACCTGCCCCGTATATCGACGGAGTGGAGGTTACAGCTACAGTAACACGGTCCCCGGCCCCATCGGGTCGATTCTGGGCCCGGCCAAAGATCCGAAGGCGAATTCCACCCTGCCCTTTGCCTGCAGTCTGTGTGGTTCGTGCACCGATGTCTGTCCGGTGAAAATCGATCTGCATCATCAACTGCTGACCTGGCGAAAAGAACTGCGCGTCAAGGGATTATTACCGTTTTCAAAACGGCTCTCCATGAAAATGATGTCGTGGATGATGCAGGCACCAGGCATGTATCGTTTCGTGGGAAAAATGGCGCGTTCGATTGTGCCTTATCTGCCTCGATTCATGCTCTACAATCGCCTGAACGATTGGGGAAAACAGCGAGAACTTCCCATCATACCCAAACAGAGTTTCCGGGAGTGGATGAAGCAGAATCATGACGACAAGTAAAAATGAAATCCTGAGCAAGCTGCGCAGTCAGTCGGTCCCCAAAACCGAATTGCCCGACCTGCAGTCGATTGAGCTCTCTTCACAGTGGGTCCGGTATGAGAATCCGACTGAACAGTTCGCAGAAATACTGGCTTCGGTAGGCGGACAGTGTATTCCCGTCAAAAATGTCGACGATGTCAATCAGAGGCTGTCGGAATTGCCCGCGTACCAGGAAGCAAAAAATGTCTGTTCTCAGATTGCCGGTTGTGGGCAACCTAATGTGAGCATTCCCGAAATCACCGACCCACATGATTTTGAGAATATCGATTTTGCCATTTTACCGGGTAAGTTCGGGGTGGCGGAAAATGGTGCCGTCTGGATCTCCAATGCTGGCGGCCCGGCGAGGACCCTTTACTTTCTGTCACAGCATGTCGCACTGCTGGTTCCCGCCAGCGAGATTGTAAACAACATGCATCAGGCGTATCAGAAACTGGAATTTGCTGAAAACGGGTTTGGGACCTTTATGTCGGGACCTTCCAAAACGGCTGATATTGAACAGTCGCTGGTGATCGGCGCGCATGGAGCCCGATCCCTGATTGTGTTTCTGGTCGAAGAATCATTTTGAATTCACTGAGCCGCTGATCAGGAATTTGTCCATTTTTTTGTAACTTTCCCGGGTTCAAACAGGTACACTAAGCTGTCTCCAGATTGTGTATGATCAGTCTGATTCTGTTCTTAGATCCGTTTTTTCTCATCGGAGGTTCTCCGTGTCGACCGCGATTTCAAAATCTTTCCTGAAACAATTTACGCTGACTGTCTGTTTTCTCTCGTTTGGTTCTCTGGCATCGGCTCAATCTGATACCGAATCGCGTAAAGACAAAACGGACTGGAATAAACCGATTGCCGTGGCCACCATCGCCAGTATTGAACGCGTTCTGGATGACATCGATTACATCTTTGCCACCGTGAACAAACCAGAATATCCCGCGATGATCAAAGGTTTTCTGGCTCAGTATCGCAATCTGGAAGGCCTGGATAAAACGAAGCCGCTGGGTGCATTCGTGTTTCTGGACAAAGGCATCTCGCCTCAACCGGTTGTCGTGGGATTCATCCCCGTCAAAAGTCTGGATGAATTGACGCAGACCCTGGGAGAAGTCGGTTTCCTGATCAACCCCGTAGAAGGTCAGGAAAACCGCTACACGCTGGCGTTACCCACTTTCTCTTTGCATATCAAGATGGCCCATGGTTACGCTTTTCTGCAGATCAAAAGTGAAGCGCTGGACAGAGATTTTTACAACCCGGTTGAGTTCACCAGCGCACTTGCCAAAGAGTATGACATTGCCGGGGCACTGTTTCTGAGTAATGTCCCCCAGCCGATGCGGATGATGGCCGTCGATCTGGCCAGTGCAAGTATGGATGAAAAACTTCAACAAAAACCAGGTGAAGAGGATCTGAAGTTTCAGACTCGTAAAGAGACATCCTTGCTCGCATTGAAACAGTTTGAACGTGTTGCGCAAGATGGCGAGCAACTGACCGTCGGCTATACCCTTTCCAGACAGAACAAGAATATTCAGCTGCATCTGGGTGTCAAAGCGCGACCTGATACTCCGCTGGGAAAAGAATTTCAGCAGCTGTCAAAAACTTCCAGTCAATATTCTTATCTCGATGAAAACTCGTCGGACTATCTCGGCTATGCGATCCTCCCATTGCGAAAAGAGATTGAACAAAAAGCACTGATTGAATTACTGGAAAAATCGACATCTGATGTACCTCCCGTCCTGCTAGGTGATGATGAGAATCCGGGCCCCGTAGCAAAAATGCTCAAATCTGCGAAAGCAACCATCGAGGCAGGGAGGCTTGATGCTCAAATTCAGATGGTGCAAACCTCTAAAGGCAAGACTGCACTCATCGCTTCAATGAAAATATCAGAAGGAGAAACATATAAAGCAGGGCAACAGGAATTGTTTGACTTATTAGGGCCTAATGAACCAACTCCTAAATTTGAGTCAAATGTCGCTGAGATCGATGGGGTAACAATACACAGTGTCACACCTCCTGATCCTGGACAACAAGCGAAAGACCTGTTTGGCGAGAACCCCGTGATTTTTATTGGATCGAATTCAGAAGAATTATGGCTGGTCATAGGAGAAAATGAGTCTTTAGAGCAATTAAAAAAGGCAATTTCGCTTAACAAGACTCGGTCCGATCAGAGAAAACCTGGTAATCTTTTTCTGGTATCGATTAAGTTTAATCCTCTTATCGCCATGATTGGGGAGAATGCAAAAGACCCCAAATTTGTTGAATCTGCAAAAGTCGCCTTCGCTTCCGGTGGCGACCTGATGACCATTTATCCTAAAATCACAGCCGATCAAGCCAGCCTGAATCTGGAATTCGGTGAAGGATTCATCAGGCTGATTTCCTTAGCCATTGCCAATCGAAAGTAACCTGTCTTCAGATTGACTGTCGCGTCTTCCGATTACCGACGCCTTTTTTCCTGGAACAGGCACTAGAATACTATTCCTGCCATGCCTGAACCAGAAACTGAAGTACTCCCCTATCTGACGGAAGGCTTACCGGGAACCGGCGGTGAATTAAAGCAGACTCCCGAAGACTTTCTCGTGGAAGAGATTCCGGTTTACTCTCCTTCCGGCGAAGGCGATCACCTGTTTCTGTGGGTAGAAAAACGGGATGTCTCGGCGCAGTTTCTGGTGAAGGTTCTGTCAGAAAAATTGAGAGTCGACTCGCGGGAAATTGGAGTGGCCGGCCTGAAAGACCGCTGTGCAATCACGCGGCAGATGGTTTCTGTTCCCGCGGAATGTGAGCCCCTGCTGGAAGGGTTTGCCTTTGCAGGAATTCGCATTCTGCAGGCAACTCGCCACGAACGTAAACTGAAAACAGGTCATCTCAAAGGCAATCGCTTTACACTTTTATTGAAAACGACCACTGAGAATGCGTTCGCCAACGCGAATGCCATCCTGGAGAAAATCAAAGCGACCGGCTTTCCCAACTATTATGGTTCACAGAGAATGGGCCGGGATAATGAAACACAGCGAATGGGCATGAAGCTCTTAAAAAATGAAAAGGTTTCCGCCAAGTATTTTCGGAACAAGTCCATGAAGCGGCTGGCGTTGTCAGCGGCGCAATCCAGCCTGTTTAATCGGGCTTTGTCTCAACGGGTCTCTGCGCAAAACCTGCATACGGTTCAGCGGGGCGATATCATGCAGGTTTGTGAATCGGGGGGTCTGTTTGTCGTCGAGGAGGTCGCTGCAGAGCAACAGCGGTTTGATCAGCGGGAAACCGTGATCACCGGTCCAATTTTCGGGCCGAAAATGAAACAGCCTACCGATCAGGTTCTGGAAGCAGAAACCGCGATCCTGCAGGATTTTTCTTTGGAGCCGGCTTATTTTTCGCGTTTCAAAAAACTGACTCCAGGTGCCCGCCGACCATTCCTGATCTGGCCTGAAGATCTTAAAATCAATCAGACGGCGGACGGCATCCAGTTCGATTTTACGCTGCCTTCCGGCGTGTATGCGACCATGCTACTCAGGGAATTTATGAAAAACGAGACGGCTGTCATGTCACCAGGCGACTCGTAAGGAAAGGAAGACACTGTGAAAGTTCTGATTGATGAGGAACAGATCAACTCGCGCGTGATTGAATTGGGACGGGAACTTGCCCAGGAATATCAGAATCGGCCCTTAACCATTATCGGGATCCTGGCAGGCAGCCTGGTCCTGCTGGCCGATCTGATCCGGGCGATTGATGTGCCCCACCAGGTAGGTGTGTTACAGGCTTCCAGTTATCGCGGCAAATCAACCACGCCGGGAGAACTACAAGTGAATTTGGATTACCTGCCCGATTTAACAGACCGTGATGTTCTGCTGGTGGATGATATTTTCGATACCGGCAAAACCATGCAGACCGTGCTGGCTCAAATTCAGGACCAGAATCCGCGGTCACTGAAATCAGCCGTCCTGCTCTGGAAAGAAGAAGCATCACAGGTCGAACTGGAACCCGACTATCATTGCTTTAAAATTCCCGAACATTTTGTCGTCGGTTATGGGCTGGACTTCAACAACGAATACCGTCATCTGCCTTTCATCGCATCCCTGGAAGGCTCGGATCTCGCGTAAATCGAATCTGTAGAACGCACATGATTCGAGTGCGTTCTACAGAATTCATGATAGATTACACATCCAGATTCTTCACATCGAGTGCATGTTTCTCGATGAACTCGCGGCGGGGTTCCACGACATCGCCCATCAGGACGCGGAAAATTTCGTCAGCAGCAGCAGCGTCCTGCATACCTACCTGCAGGAGCACACGTTTTTCAGGATCCATGCTGGTATCCCAGAGTTCTTCTGAGTTCATTTCGCCCAACCCTTTGAAGCGAGTCAGCTTGAGACCTTTTTCACCGATGTCTCGTAGCGAAGGCAGGAGTTGTCTGAGGTTACTCAGCTTGGAAGCATTGCTGCCACTGTTGATGCAAAACGGATAGATGGGCTCGCCATTGCGGTTTCCGGGTGAGTAGAAATCTTTCAGGTGAATCCCGTAGCCTTTCAGCTTCTGTAACAGATCGTTAATCGTGCGAATTTCGTGCAGATCGGTCACCTGCAGGGCTCCTGCTTTCGCGAACTCATCCTCTTCTTCTTCGCTGCCTTCCGCTGTTTCTGCTGCACCATTGTCATCGGCAATCTGCAGTTCATCGCCGCGTTTGGCTTCTTCTTCTTTCAGGAATTGTTCCATCTCTTCCTGTGTCGTAAACCAGAACTGGTGTTTGTCCAGAAAGATGCGGTATTGCGGCAGTAAGCCTGCTTCTGTCGCAAAATTTGATGCGAGGAACTTCAAATCAATGCCGCGACGATCCAGTGTTCCCAACGGTTCTTCCAGATCAGAAACCAGTTTGACCAGTTTTTCCAGCATCTCTCCTTCAAAGATCGTCCCGTCTTCATGCTGTAGATTGGAACCCGAAAGTGCCAGATCTATCAGTTGGGTCATCATTTCATCCTGCGTCTGCACATAGCGGATTTTTTTTCCTTGAGTCACTTTATACAAAGGTGGCTGTGCGACATAGACGCAACCATTGTTGACCAGTTCCCGCATGTGACGGAAGAAGAAGGTCAGCAGCAGCGTACGAATGTGGCTACCGTCAACGTCGGCATCGGTCATCAGGATAATCTTGCCATAGCGACGTTTCGTAACGTCATCAAAGGCGGCTCCCGGAGGAACGCCGACTGCTTTGAAGATGTTGGCGATTTCCGCGTTATCCAGAACTTTAACCAGTTGTGCTTTTTCGACATTCAGGATCTTACCACGCAGTGGCAGAATCGCCTGGATGTTGGAGTCGCGTCCGGTGTCTGCAGAACCGCCGGCCGAATCACCTTCGACCAGGTAGAGTTCGGTAATATCGAGTTCGCGGCTGCGGCAATCACGCAGTTTTTCAGGCAAGCCACCTGTGGTGAGTGCCCCTTTGCGGCGGACCATTTCGCGGGCTTTTTTGGCTGCTTCGCGGGCTTCAGCCGCCAACAGACCTTTCAGCGAGATCTTCTTCGCGACGCCTGGGTTCTCTTCGAAAAACTTGGTCAGCTTTTCATTCACGACCGTCTGAACAATGCCTTCGACTTCACTGTTTCCGAGCTTCGTCTTGGTTTGACCTTCAAACTGAGGATCGGGAACGCGTACGGTAATCACGGCCGTCAGGCCTTCACGGAAATCGTCGCCGCTGGGTGTGAAGTCTTTGAAGAGATTGGCTTTTTTACCGTACGCGTTGATCGAGCGGGTTAAAGCACCACGGAAACCGGAGAAGTGGGTTCCGCCTTCGATGTTAAAAATATTATTGGCAAAACAGCGTACATTTTCGGTGGAACCATCGTTGTGCTGCACCGAAATATCGACCTGCACCCCTTCGAGTTCCCCCTGGATGTGAATGATTTCTTCATAGAGCACATTCTCTGTACGGTTCAAATGGCGTACAAACTCCACGAGTCCTTCTTCATAGTGAAACTCATCCGTCTGGCCGGTACGCTCATCAGTAATGCGAATCCGCACGCCGGCATTCAGGAAAGCGAGTTCCTGGAGTCGCTTGGTCAGAGTGTCGTAGACAAATTTGATATCCGGGAAGATCGTACCATCAGGCTTGAAGGTGATTTTGGTTCCACTTTTGTCGGTCTTGCCGAGTTTCTTCAGCGGAGTCTTCAACATTCCCTGGTGGAAATCCATCGTCCAGACATGTCCTTCACGCCGGACTTCGGCTTCCAGCCATTCACTGAGAGCGTTCACCGCGGTAATCCCGACGCCGTGCAGTCCCCCGGTTCCGGTTTTGTAGCCCCCTTCCCGGTCGAACTTTCCACCCGCATGGATTTCCGTCAAAACGACTTCCAGAGCCGGTCGGTTATTCATGTCCGGCATGACACCTACCGGAATTCCACGTCCGTCATCGCTACAGGTCACACTGCCATCCGCGTTGATTTTGACGTTGATGATCGAAGCGTAATTATTCACACATTCATCGATCGAGTTATCAACGACTTCATAGACCAGATGGTGGAGCCCCCGGTGCGTTGTATCCCCGATATACATGGCAGGACGGGTTCGAATCCCTTCGACGCCTTCCAGGGCACGAATATTGGATTCATCGTATCCCGTTTTTTTTAAATCTGACGACTGACTCTCTTCTTGATCACTCACGCTTTATCACTCCCGTGAATTTGTTTTTCTGTTTCGCTGTCGCGAAACGTTGTCTGATCTTAGACCAGTCTCAAACAGTAATTTCACATTCCATTTTTTAAGCTGTTTGAGCTACTTGTTTGCCTTGGATTTCAAGCGAAATCGAATATCGCGGACATCCTGTTTTCCGTACTCCTGCTGTAATTTCGTCAGTAATGATTTCTTATGAAACGAATTCAACTCGTTCAGCAGAGCAGAGTTTTCGACCCCAACCTGCACGATTCTGTTTTTGATACCCATCAGCGTCGTTTGACCTGCGATTTTTTCGCCGGCAGCCTGTTTCCAGGCATTTGTCAGCCGTTGGTCTCCCTGCACGCGGGACAGCCCCTTTAATGCAATCAACTCAGAAAGTACCTGGGAGACAGGTACTGGAGAAGGCACGGCACGACTCTTTTTGAATTCGTACTTTTGAGACATGTATTACCGTGCTTGCGAGAGAGGCATGATGACGTACGTGTAGCCATCGTCTGTTTTCAGAACCGCAGCGCTGTCTGAATCGATCAACTGCAGTCTGATATGAGCAGCTGAGTCGAGTGTCTTCAGAAAGTCGGCCAGGTAACGCACGTCAAACGTGATCACAATATCATCCCCTTCGAAGGGAATGGGGATTTCCACTTTGGATTCCCCCACGGAAGCCGCCACACTTTTCAAAGTCAACAGTCCACTGGAGAAGATGAAATCCACTCCTCGTGTTTCCACGTCGGTCACAATCTGTGCCTGGCGGACTGCTCCGAAGAAGGTGCCAACTTCCAGATCGATATTGTGAGTCGGTTCGGGAGGAATCACATCACGGTATTTCGGGAATCGGCCTTCAACAAGCCTGCCGAAAATGGTGGAACGACCACTTTTCACAATCACATCATTAGCCCGAATTGCGATCTGGATGTTTCCTTCATCGCCTGTCAGACTCTTTTCGATTAGTGACATCGCTTTCGCGGGAATCACGGGACGATTATTTTCATACGCTTCGGAACCCTGGTAACTGCACGCTGATTCGACCATTGCGAGTCGGCGGCCATCGGTGGCTGCCAGGGTTAATTTATCGCCTTCCACATCAAATAGAACTCCCCCGAGTGCATAACGCGTGCTTTCCGGATCGGTGGCAAACACGGTGCGGCGAATCATTTCCCGAAATGACTGCATCGGGATTTCGAAGTAGTTGGATTCATTGAAGGTTTCCACGGCGGGAAACTCTGAGGGATCATGCACTGACAGGCGGAATTCACTTTTCCCGGCCTGAATCAGGATGAAGTCCTGGTCGGATTCTTCGTCTTTCTTGAGTTCAATTTCCACGGAATCGGTATGGGCTTCCCGCAGGATGGATACCAGCTCATGGACGGAGAGCAGAATCTGCCCGGGCACCATGACTTCGACTTCTTCGAAATCAAAGCGGATACTGACTTCCAGGTCAGTCCCACTCAGTGTTGCTTTACCGTCTGCTGCTTCCAGTTTGGCACACTTCAGAACTTCTTTGGGTGTGCGGGAACTGATAACGCTTCCAATGATCTGAAAGCCGGATAACAGGGTAGATCGAGAACAACTGAGCTTCATGTTTGAATCAACTTTTGTAAAAATGCGTGGAATATAACGGCAGCCGCGGACACTGATGGGAACTCTTTCTGGCTGCCTGAAATCTAATCTTAAATGCTGCTGATATTTTATGTGATTTCGATGACTTTCACAATCATTCAGAGGTCCCGAATCTACACAACGACATTGATTTCCAAGGGAGTTTTAATCTAAAAGATATTTATTTAGCAGTAGTAGTATCAGAGGCAGATGAAAAATGTGGATCACGACTAAATAGAAGACGTAAGACCCTGTAAAATATAGGTTTAAGAACAGGGGGTCAGCTGGGAATTCTGTCGAGAACATGTTGGTGGGATCTTGGTGGGATGCAGACTGACTGATCAGAAAGAAGAGGACTTTGAAAAGTCGCGATCAGCGTTGTTCAGAAACGAAAAAGAAGTCGACTTTCGGCAACAGAGTTTGAACAGATTGTCGACAAAACAGAGCATCAGAAACCGTGTGATCGAGACTGTTAAAAGTTCTCTGATCCAATTTCTCTGGCTGAACTTCCTGTCCGCTATAAAGGATATACCCCAAGTTGTTGCTTGATGCGAGAAAGCTGCTGGCGTAATCCGGGTGATTTTTCGAGATCGTTCTGAATTTGACGACAGGCATGAATAACCGTGCTGTGGTTCTTGCGATTAAAATAATTTGCGATATTTGCTAAAGATTCAGCGGTCAACTCGCGGGAGAGGAACATGGCACATTGTCGAGGCAGAACAATCTGCTGAGACCGGTTGGCAGAACGGATTTGAGCCAGGCTGGTTTTAAACTCCCGGCAGACGACTCTGGTAATTTTGGCCGTACTGGTTCGCGGTGGATCCAGATTCCCAGCTAAAAAGTCCTTTACAAAGTGGCCGTCGATTCGGTTCTGCTGAATTCGACTGACAGTATGTAACTGATTCAAGATCGCAGACAGCTCTCGTGGCGAACACTCTTTCTGACGTGCAATCAGTGAAAGTTCTTTTTCTTTGACGGGAATCTGTTCGAAATCTGCCCAGAATTTTAACAGTTCCAGTCTGCTCTGGTATTTTAAGGGAGAAATTCCCACGCAGACGCCGCCATGAAATCGGTTGATCAGCTTCTTCTGAAACTGCATCAGTTCGCCTGGGGGCTTGATCGAAGTGATAATGGCGGCGCCACCCTGTTTAAGAATCGCGTCCAGCGTCGAGAGTAATTCTCCCTGTGTATGCGGCCGGTTTTCCAGGCTATGAACATCTTCCAGAATCAGCAGTTTCAGATCGCGAAGTTGGTCCTGAAACGTGGCAATGCGCTTGTTTTTCGAAGCGACGGCGTATTTCGCAGCAAATTCGCTGGCTGTCATGCTATTCCACTCAGTGTCGGGATGGAGATCAACATAGTCCGGGATCAACGAGTTAATCAGGGCTGATTTTCCACAACCCGAAGGCCCGTAAATGTAGACCAGCTGGGGATCTGGCACGTCTGTTGTCTGCATCAAACGCGAGACAGCCGTAAACGCATACTGATATTCGGTGAATATCTTGAAGGGACGTACGGTCGCAGTTTGTTGAGATTTTGACATCAT